>JALHRF010000009.1:24130-51467 GCA_022841545.1 Bauldia sp.
ATTCCGCACCGGCAGCGCCAACGGACGCTGTCGAACTGCCTGCCGAGGTCAAGCGCAGTCTCGGCCTCGACGACCATGCCTCCTGGATCGTTACCACCGAGGCCAATGTGTTCCTCTGGCCCGGTCCCGATGTCAGGCCGATCCCCGGGCGGACGCCGGTCACGCTGGTTTATGGTCGCGTACCGCGCAGCATCCTGGTCCGCGCCGTCCGTTCATACCTTGCGAATCGTGCGCGCAAGCGTGTGAAAGTCGTCGTCCGCACCGCGTGAGAGGTCGATGTAGGGTGGAATAGCGAAGCGTATTCCGCCGTTTCGCGTATGCAGCAGCGGCGGGTTACGCGTCGCCAAACCGCCCTGCATAAAGCCCCTTGTACGTCTCCCGGAGCACGTTCTTCTGGACCTTGCCCATCGCGTTCCGCGGCAGGTCGTCGACGAACATCACCCGCTTGGGCAGCTTGAATTTCGCCAGCCGCCCGTCGAGTGCTGAAAGCACCCGCGCCTCGTCCAGCGCCTTGTCCTTCGCCACCACCACCGCCGTCACCCCCTCGCCGAAATCGGCGTGCGGCACGCCGATCACCGCCGACTCGACCACGCCGGGGATCGCGTCGATCTCGCCCTCCACCTCCTTCGGGTAGACGTTGAAGCCGCCGGTGATGACGAGGTCCTTGCCGCGGCCGACGATCGAGACATAGCCGTTGTCGTCGATCATCCCGAGGTCGCCGGTGATGAAATAACCGTCCGCCCGGAACTCGGCCGCGGTCTTCTCCGGCATCCGCCAGTAGCCCTTGAACACGTTCGGCCCTTTCAGTTCGATCATGCCGATCTCGCCCTGCGGCAGCGCCGCGCCGGTCTCCGGGTCGGCGATCCGCACCGACACGCCGGGAAGCGGCAGGCCCACGGTGCCGGCGATCCGCGCCCCGTCATAGGGGTTCGACGTGTTCATGTTGGTCTCGGTCATGCCGTAGCGCTCGATGATCGCATGGCCGGTCCGCGCCTCGAAGTCACGGTGCGTCTCCGCAAGGAGCGGCGCCGAGCCCGAGATGAAGACGCGCATGTGCGCCGTCGCCTCGCGTGTCAGGCCGGGGTGCTGGAGGAGGCGGGTGTAGAAGGTCGGCACCCCCATCATCGTCGTCGCCTCCGGCATCAGCCGCATGACTTCGTCGGCGTCGAATCTTGCGCGGAACAGCATTTCTCCGCCCGAGAGCATCATGGTGTTCGTCGCGGTGAACAGGCCGTGCACATGATAGACGGGGAGGGCATGGATCAGCGCGTCGCGCTCGGTGAAGCGCCAGGCCTCGATCAGGGCGAGCGCGTTCGAAGCGAGGTTGCCGTGGGTGATCATGGCGCCCTTCGAGCGCCCCGTGGTGCCGGAGGTGTAGAGGATGGCGGCGAGGTCGTCCCATCCCACCTTCGCGTCGTCGAACTCTCCCAACTGCGGCGCCGCCGCGTCCATCAGCGTGCCGTCGCCCGCCGTCCCCAGCGACAGCGTCGCGTCGACCTTGTGTCGCGCGCCGAGGTCCGCGAGTTCATCCAATCGCGCCGGCGTGGCAATGATGACCTTCGGCTCCGCGTCGCCGACGAAGTAGTCGACCTCGTTCAGCGTGTAGGCCGTGTTGAGCGGCAGGAACACCGCCCCCGCCCGCGCGCAGGCGAGGAACAGGACGATCGCCTCCGGGCTCTTGTCGACCTGCACCGCGACCCGGTCGCCGACGCCGACGCCGTTTGCCCGGAGCGCCACGGCGAGGCGGCCGGCGAGGTCCCACAGCCCGCCATAGGTGAGGGTGCGCCCGTCGCCGTTCCGGATGAAGGCCTTGCCCGGGTCGTGCATCCGCGCGCGCACGAGCGCCGGCAGCGAGGTCACGGACGGATCGACGCTAGTGGTCCAGTGCATGAATGTCGCCTTGCCCGGGTCAATGAGGAATGTTCATATGGCAGATATCATATCCACTATTCGACTATGAAGCCCGGCGCGCGCCGAGGCGGAAGGGGGCAGGATGGAACACCGCATGGCGCACATGACCCAGATGGAGATCGCCGACGCGATCGCCGCGAAGCGCCCCGTCATCCTGCCCACCGGCGCCACCGAGGCGCACGGCCCGCACATGCCGACCGACACCGACACCCACCAGTCCGAGCATATCGCCGTCCTCCTCGCCGAACGCCTCGGCGCGCTGGTCGCCCCGCCGGTCGCCTACGGTATCTCCAAGACCTTCGAATATTTCCCCGGCACCATCTCGCTGTCGATCCCCACCTACCAGACAATGCTGTTCGAGATCGGTTCGGCGCTGATCCGCCAGGGTTTTGGCCACCTCATCATCCTCAACGGCAACCGCCCCAACGGCACCGCCAACGATGCGGTCGCCCGGCTCCTCGTCGACGAACTCGACGAGAAGCACGCGTTCAAGGTCTCCGCGGTCAGCTACTGGGAGCCGGGGGCGGCGCGCATCCACGAGATGCGGACGTCGGTCGCAGGCGGCATGGGCCACGGCTGCGAGTACGAGACCTCGTTCCAGCTCGCCACCCGGCCCGACCTCGTCAAGATGGACCGCCTCGCCGGCGCCCATTACGGCCCGGTCGGCTGGGACCTCGTCGCCCCCACCAACCCGACCCGCACCTACGCCCGCCGCCCGCGCCCGCAGGCCGGCCACGCCGCCATCTTCGGCGATCCGACCAAGGCCTCCGCCGAGGCCGGCAAGGCCTTCATCGCCGCCACGGTCGACGCGCTCGAGGAAACCTTCCGGAATCTGCAGGGGTCGTACCAGGAGCGGAAGTAGATTGCCTTCCTGTCATCCCCGGCGAGCGCATCAGGAGCGGAAGTAGATCCCCCGTCATCCCCGGCGAGCCCGGCTTTGCCGGGCGAGGGAAGGGGACCCAGTAACCACCGCCGGTTCAGAACGAGTCTCGGCATCGTCTACTCGTCCCCGCTTGCGCGGGGATGACCGTTGGTGTTTCGCGCGTTCACCCTGTGTTGGTGTTCCTCACCCCTGATCCGGCCGCCAGCCGAGGTCGATCGAGATGGAATGCGCCATGTGCATGAGCTGGTCCTGCAGCTCCTCGCGGCGCTTCTCGTTGCGGAGCAGCACCTTGCGGAAGATGAAGCAGAGCGAGGCGAGGACCTTGCCGGACGCATCACGGATCGGCGCCGACATCGATCCCGTGAAGGGCTGGACGTCGGCGACGGTCAGCGCCATGCCCTCCCGCCGGATCTTGGCCAGCTCGGTGCGGAGCGCTGCCGGGTCGGTGATCGTCTCGCTGGTCATGCGCTCGAGGTTGCGGCGGAGATACGCGTCGATGAACTCAGGGTCCTCGTATGCAAGGAGCACCTGGCCCTTGGAGCCGGCATGAAGCGGGAAGTGGTAACCGTAATGGGCCTTGGTGATGTCCTCGGCGAGCCGCTGCGCCGAGTAGACAGCGACCGCGAGATTACCGATCCGCTCGGTGATCTGGACGACGATGCCCTCCGCCTCCTGGATCTGCCCGAGATACGGCATCGCCGCCCGGAGCACGCGATGATTGGCGAGGTAGGACGAGCCGACATGCCAGAGCCGCGGGCCGATCTGGTACTGGCTGGTCTTCTCGTCGCGCTGGAGAAAGCCGGCCTTCTCGAGCTGGATGATGGTGCGGTGGACGGTGGCCCAGGGCAGGCCGAGGCCGCGAGTCACGTCGACCACACGGCCGGGGCTTGCGGCGAGAAATTCGAGCACCGCGAAGGAGCGCGCCATGCCGCGGAGCGGCGCGCCCTTCGCCTTCGCTTGGCCCGTGCGCGGCTTCGTCCGCTTGACGCCCGGCGCAGGAGTCGTCTCGGCGGCGTGCGAATCCCTGGCGCTGCGCACCCGCCTCGTCTCCTCCATGACGACTCCTTCGTTTTGCGGCGCTATTCATAGGCGATGTAGTCTATCCGCTCAATGGATACGCGAGCCGAGCCCGACGCATGACCGACCGCCTCTTCGAGAAGCCTGCGACAGTTGTCGCCGATCTCCTGCACGCCGGCGAGGTGTCGCCCGGCGAGGTGCTCGCCGACACCCAATCGCGGGTCGCGTCGGTCAACGGTGCGGTCAACGCGCTGGTGACGTTCTGCTTCGACCGCGCCCGGGATCACGCCCTTCGCCTCGAGGCAATGCCGATGGCGGAGCGCGGGCCGCTCGCCGGCCTGCCGGTCCCGATCAAGGATGCCTATGCGGTCGAGGGCGTGCGCACCACGTTCGGCTCCCTCGCCTTCGCCGATCACGTCCCGGCGCATTCGGACTACATGGTCGAGGCGATCGAGGCGGCCGGCGGCCTCGTCTTCGCCAGGTCCAACACGCCGGAGTTCCAGGCCGGCGCCAACACCTTCAACGAGGTCTTCGGCCGCACGCTGAACCCGTGGGACACGTCGCGCTCGGCCGCGGGCTCGTCCGGCGGGGCCGCGGTCGCGGTTGCCACCGGCATGGCCCATATCGCGCAAGGGTCGGACAATGCCTGCTCGGTCCGCTACCCGGCGGCGTTCTGCGGCGTCGTCGGCCTCCGCCCGAGTCCGGGGCTGATCCCGAAGGGGCCGAGCCCGCTGCCGCATCAGGTGCTGTCGGTGATCGGCCCGATCGCGCGAACCGTCGCCGATGTCGGTCTCGGCCTCGACGCGATGGCGCGGTTCGACCCACGCGACCCGCGCTCGCGCCCGCTCGCCGTCCCATCGTACCGCGCCGCCGCCGAGGCGCCGGCAAGACCACCACGCGCCGCCTTCTCGATGGACCTCGGCGGCCTTGCCCGCGTCTCCGCCGAAGTCGGCGCCGTGGTGGACAACGCGGTCGCACGGCTCGCGGCGGCCGGCCTCGACATCGTCGACGAAGCGCCCGACATGCGCCGCTCCCGCGACGCCTTCCTGCCGATCCGCGCCTTCCAGTTTGCCGCCCTCTACCGCAATGCCCTTGCCGCGCATCGCGACAAGCTCAAGCCCGAGGTGGTGTGGAACATCGAGGAGGGCCTGAAGCTCACCGCCGCCGACCTCGCCGCCGCGGAGCTGGCGCGGGCCGAGGCGCGCGACGCGATGGTGGCTTTCGTCGGCCGGCACGGCGTGCTGATCACGCCGACCGCGCCGGTTGCGCCTTACCCGGTCGAGAACCGCTATGTCGACGAGATCGACGGCGAGAGGCTGGCGACTTATCTCGACTGGCTGGTACTCGGCTACGCCATCACCGTCACCGGCTGTCCTGCAATCTCCATTCCCTGCGGCTTCACGAGCACTGGCCTGCCGGTCGGCCTCCAACTCGTCGGCGCCCCCTATGGCGAGGCGGACCTGCTCCGGACCGCCGCCTGGTGCGAACACGTGCTCGGCGCGCGGCTGTCGGCGCCCATCGACCCACGGTCGCCTTGAAGGCTTGTGGAGGAATCGCGAGTGCGCCCGTCAGCCACCGGAACTCCAACACGCCAACCTCCGCTCATGCACGCGCATGTGCGTGTGAGGAGATTGGAAGCACCATGGTTCCCGGTCGATGGGACACAGGCCTTTCAACAACCGCTCATACCCGCGCACGCGGGCATCCAGCCTTCGCTTCACTGCCGTATGAACTTGAAAAGTCTGGATTCGCGCGTGCGCGGGGATGAGCGGGGTGGGGAGGTTGGCCCTAGATCTGGAGCTCGACCCGGCCTCGGCCAAACTCCAGTCGCCAATTTCGTCGCCGGCCCGTGAGCGAGGCCCCCGCCCACCGTCGCATCGAGCCGGTGCTCCTGCTCTTCGCCGCCGGCTTCTGCATCGGCCTGATCTTCCCCTTGGGCCGGATGGCCGGCGAGGCGGGCATCCCGCCGCTCATATTCGCCGGAGCGGCCGCCGCTGGAGCCGCCCTCGTCCTTGGCGCGATCACGCTCGCGAGCGCCCAACGCATTCCGTTCGACGCGCGGACGCTTGGCTACGCGGCGATCGCCGGCCAGCTCACCTTCGCCATTCCCTTCGGCACGCTTGTCGCCGTCATCCCGCATCTCGGCTCGGGCATCCCGGCGATCCTCCAGTCGCTCGCGCCGATCGTGACGCTCGCCATCGTCCTCGTCATCGGCCTCGAGCGGCCGGATGCGATGCGCACCCTGGGCCTTGCCACCGGCATGGCCGGGGCGATCATCATCCTCGTCAGCCGCAATGCCGGCGCGCTCGCCGCCGCTGCGCCGTTCGGCTGGTATCTCGCGGCGCTCGTGACGCCGGCGGCGCTCGCCGCCGGCAACGTCTATCGCTCGACGCATTGGCCGAAGGGCCACGGGCCGATGCCGCTCGCGACGCTGACCCTCGCCGCGGCGGCGCTCGGCCTGGGGCTGGTCGTCCTGCTGCAGGCGCTTGCCGGCGGAGCCGTCTCAGTCGGGCCCGGACTACGGGCCGGCTGGTGGCTGATCCCCGCGCAAGGCCTCGCCACCGGCATCGGTTATGCCTTCTTCTTCCGCCTGCAGCAGATCGGCGGCCCGGTCTATCTCAGCCAGATCAGCTACGTGAACACCGGCGTCGGCGTCGCCTTCGCCGTGCTCCTGTTCGGCGAGCGCCTGTCGCTCTGGGTCTGGCTGGCGGTGGCGCTGGTCTTCGCCGGGGTGGCGATCGTCAACCGCACCCATGTCCGCCGTCCGTAGCCCGCCGATCGTAACGGGCGGTACCTAGCCAGAGGCCGTGGCCCGAACTAGGCTTCATCCGGCGGCCGGCGGTCGAATCGCCTTGGGTTTTCACGAATTGCCGCGCCGGCAGGCTCGATTGGAGTCGGCATGAAGCACCGATGGGGTATCCACATCGCCGGGCTCGTGTTTGCACTCGGGGCGGCTGGCAGCGCCGCGGCCGGCGACAGCACGTTCACCGTGAGGGCAACGACGGACCGTCAGGCTGGCGATTTTGCGCTGCCCAAGGATACGAGCTACGAGTTCGAGGCGGCACATGCCTTCGATGGCGGCCTGATCGTCGGCGGATCGGCGACCTATACCACCGATGCGTTCAGCGGCATCGACGACGGAAACGTCGAGGGAAAACTGGGCTATCGTGCGCGCTTTGACAGCGCCTTTTCCGTGACGGCAATGGCGGGGATCGGCGAGCACATTCAGGGCGAAGCGGAAGGTGGCGATTTCCCCTACTACGCACTCTACGTCGCCGCCGACCTCAAACTCAGCCAGCGCGTAACCTTGACCGCAGTCTCGTTTCGGTACCGCAACGCCTTCGACCCGAGCAACGACTACGACACGCCGCAACTCGCGACCGAGATCGCCTATCACATCGACAAACACAACACGGTCTCGGCCAAGGTCGCGGGGAACTGGAGCAACGGCGAATACTCCAGCACCGGCCTGTCCCTAGCCTATACGCTGGGCTTCTGATCCCAGCGATCCGCCGTAACCGAGTGGCCAAGGCGCCCCTCGCGCCGGCCAGACGTTGTCCCGAGGTTGCGTCCGTATCGCACCCGCCGGATCCGATGCCTGGGGGCCGGAGGCAAATGGCGTCGGCACCCGGGGCATGTGCCGCGTCCCCCTTGGCTGCACCTTCGACGGCAGCGACTAGCGCGGTGGACGACTCTTAGCGATTGACACCGGACAAAACCGGCCGGTATCGTTATTTGGAATACGCTATCCACTATGTGGATACGAAAGGAGTGGCCGACGGGTGGTGGTCACAGGGGTCAAACCGGGATGAAACCGGCGCTCTTCGAATACAGTGCGCCGACGACGATCCGCGAAGCGGTCGCGCTTCTCGCCGCCGATTCCGGGTCGATGGTGCTCGCCGGCGGGCAGAGCCTCGTCCCCGCCATGAACCTCCGCCTCGCAAGTCCGTCCCGCCTCGTCGACATCCAGCACATCGCCGGCCTCACCGGCATCTCCGTCGAGAATGGCGCCATCGTCGTCAAGGCGATGACCCGCCATCGCGAACTCGAATTGAGCGAGGCCGCGTTCAAGGCCAACCCCGTCATCCGCGCGGCGATGGCGCATGTCGCCCACATCCCGATCCGGAACCGCGGCACGGTGGTGGGCAGCCTCTGCCATGCCGATGCCGCGGCCGAGATGCCGATGGTCCTGGTGCTGACCGGCGGCAGTGTCGTCGCCGAGGGTCCGGGCGGCCGGAGGACGATTTCGGCTGAGGATTTCTTCCAGTTCCACATGACGACGTCGCGGCAACCCGGCGAGCTGATCGTCGAGGCGCATTTCCCGGTCCTGCCCGCGGGCGCCGGCGCGGCCTTCGACGAGTTCACCCGCCGCCACGGCGATTATGCGATCGCCGCCGTCGGCGCGATTGTCGCCTTCGGCGCCGACGGCCGGGCGAAGGACGTGCGGGTCGCCACCTGCGGCATCGGCTCGAAGCCGATGCGCCTCCGCCAGACCGAGGCGCTCCTCGAAGGTTCGGAGGTCACGGCGAACGACCTCGCCGCCGCGGGCGAGGCCGCCAAGGCGGCGGTCACCGCGCCGGACGACATGCATGCCACGACATCCTATCGGCGGCGGGTGGTTGCGACCCTCGTCCGCCGCGTGGTCGAGACGGCGGCGAAACGCGCCAGACAAGGACGCTGAAAAAATGCCGCGCCCGCGCCAGAGGCTTTCCGTTCCGTCGGTCTCATCCGACCCGAAGGCGCGCGTCTCGATCACCGTCAACGGGGAGCAGGTCGAACGCGAGGTGAGCGTCCGCCTGCTCCTCTCCGATTTCCTCCGCCACGAGCTGCGCCTCACCGGCACCCATGTCGGCTGCGAGCACGGCGTCTGCGGCGCCTGCACGGTGCTGATCGACGGCAAGGCCGGCCGCTCCTGCCTCACCTTCGCCGTCCAGGCATCGGGCCATGAGATCCGCACCATCGAGTCGCTCGCCGATGAGGATGGTACCCTCCACCCGATCCAGGAGGCCTTTCAGGATTGCCACGCGCTGCAATGCGGCTACTGCACGCCGGGCATGATCATGAACATCGTCGGCCTGTTCGAGTCGGGCGAGGAGCTCGACCTCACCGACGAGGGCATCCGCCTCGCGCTCTCCGGCAATCTCTGCCGCTGTACGGGCTACCAGAACATCGTCGCCGCGGTCCGCAAGGCCGCCGACGCGATGCAGGCGGGGTAGGGGCTATGGCCACGCGCGCCTTCGGATCGCGGATCAAGCGCACCATCGACCCGACGCTTCTGCGCGGCGAGGGCGCCTTCGTCGATGATATCCCCCTCGCCAATCCGCTCCACGCCGCCTTCGTCCGCAGCCCCTATGCGCGGGCGCGGATCACGTCGATCGATGTGGCCGCGGCGCGCGCTCATCCCGGCGTCGTCGCCGTCTATACCGGCGAGGACATCGGCATCCTCGACCGCGAGATGCCGCTCCTCATCCCGCACCCTTCTATGACCGACGCGCGCACCCAGCGGCCATTGGCGAAGGACGACGTCTACTATGTCGGCCAGACCGTGGTGATGGTGGTGGCGGTCGACCGCTACACGGCCGAGGACGCCGCGGCGCTCGTCGAGGTCGAGTACGATGCGCGTCCCGTCTCGATCGACATCGAGGACGCCGTGAAGCCCGGCGCCGCGCTCGTCCACGACACCCACCCCGGCAACGTCGCCGCCTATTTCGTCCAGGTTTCCGGCAAGCCCGACGACGTTATTCCGCAGGCCGAGCACGTCACGAAGATAAAGGTTCGCGTCGAGCGCTCCACCGCGGCACCGATGGAGTGCCGCGCGGTCGCCGCCCAGTTCGACCCCGTCACCGGCGAGCTGACGGTATGGGACGGGACGCAGGCGCCAATCTCGGTCCGCGGCGGCCTCGCCTCGATCTTCGGCCTCGACGAGGACAAGGTCCGCGTCATCGCGCCGGATGTCGGCGGCGGCTTCGGCCAGAAGGTGCTCCTGTTCTATCCCGACGAACTGCTCGTGCCCATGGCGGCGATGCAACTCGGCCGTCCGGTCAAGTACATCGAGGACCGGCGCGAGAACTTCATCGGCTCCAGCCAGGAGCGGACGCAGGTTCACTCGATCGAGCTCTATGCGAAGAAGACCGGCGAGGTGATCGCGCTCCGCGACAGCTTCCTCCACGACACCGGCGCCTTCATCCCCTACGGCATCGCCGTCGCCCAGGTGGCGTCGACCTCGATCGCCGGGCCGTACCGCATCCCCAACATCTGGGTCGAGTTCACCGCCGTCTATACGCCGACCGTGCCGGTCACGCCCTATCGCGGTTGCGGCCGCCCGCAATCCTGCTTCGCCATCGAACGGGCGATGGACCAGCTCGCCGAGGAGCTCGGGCTCGATCGTTTCGAAGTGCGGCGCCGCAACCTGATCGGCATCGACCAGTTCCCGTGGACCCGCGAGGGCCTCCTCTTCGCCGACGGTCTCCGCGTCAGCCTCGACAGCGGCCAGTACCAGAAGGCCCTCGACCTCGTGACCGAGAAGCTCGCGCCGGCCGATTTCGCCGCCGAGCAGCGCGCGGCGCTGGCCGAGGGCAGGTACCTCGGCCTCGGCCTCGCCTTCTATGTCGAGGGCACCGGCCTCGGCCCCTACGAGGGCGGCCACATCAAGGTCCACCCGATCACCGGCAAGGTCTACGTCAACACCGGCCTCACCGGCCAGGGCCAGGGCCACGAGACGGTGTTCGGCCAGATCGTCGCCGACCAGCTCGGCGTCGCCGTCGAGGACGTGATCCTGGTCGAGGGCGATACCCGGGCCTTCGACTGGGGCGTCGCCACCTTCGCGAGCCGTGCCGCGGTGGTGTCCGGCAACGCCATCCACAAGGCGGCGCTCCTCGTCCGCAAGCAGATCATTCATGCCGCCGCCAATATGCTCGAGGCGAGCGAGGACGACATCGAGCTCCGCGACGGCGCCGCCTGGATCAAGGGCACCGGACGGAAGGCGCCGCTCGCCGCGATCGCCACCGCCACCAACCCGCTCCGCTACGCCTTCAACGAGGCGGCCAAGGCCGCGACGCAGTTCGCGCCGGCGAGCCGCCATGACGGCCCGCCGCTCGACGAGGGCCAGCACCCGGGGCTGGAAGCGACCGACTACTACAGCCCCGCCTGCGCCACCTGGGCCTATGGCGTCCACGGCGCGATCGTCGAGGTTGATCCCGACCTCTGCGCCGTCAAGATCCGGAAATATGTCTGCATCCACGACTGCGGCAACATGATCAACCCGACCATCGTCGAGGGCCAGGTGCTGGGCGGCATCGCGCAAGGGCTCGGCGGCGCCATGTACGAGCGCATCGAATACGATCCCGAGGGCAACCCGCTCAACGCCAACTTCGTCGATTTCCTCGTCCCCTATGCGACCGAGGTGCCGCATGTCGAGGTGCTGCATCTCGAGACGCCGTCGCCGCTCAACCCGCTCGGGGTGAAGGGGGTCGGCGAGGCCGGCTGCATCGCCGTGGGCGCGGTGATCGCCTCCGGCATCGAGGATGCGCTCGCCCCGCTCGGCGCGGGCAAGTTCCGGCAGACGCCGATCACGCCGAGCATGATCCACGCCGCGCTCGAGCCGCATTGACCGGCCTCCGGCCGGCGCTCCGGTGGCGCGTTTCGTGCAAGCATGTGACCGGGCGGCGGACGGGACGGACGCGAAGCAGAGGAGGCCGGGCCGCGATGCCCGCGCGGTCGGCAAGCGGTGACCAGGATTTGACCATCATTGAATTCGTTTGAACCGTACTTGAGAGAGTCATAGGCTCAAGCCAAGGGGTGGCCCCTTTTGGTCCGAGACAGGAGAGGGAAGAGAGACATGAGAAGCAGCATTGTGAAGGCAGTGGTTGCGGGGAGCATGCTGGCCGGCCTTTCCGTCCTGCCCGCGCTCGCGCAGTTCAAGCTCGAGGGCGAGCCCAAGGTGGCGATGATCATCTTCGCCCAGAAGAACGACGGCGGCTGGTCGCAGTCCTTCGACGAGGCGCGCGTCCGCATGGAGAAGTCGATGGGGGTCGCCATCCCCTTCGTCGAGAACGTGCCCGAGAACGCGACCGCGATCCGGCCGCCGGCGGAACTCTTCATCGGCAAGGGCTACAACATCATCATCGGCAGCGCCTTTGGTTACTCCGACACATTCAAGGAGCTTGCCGCGCAGTACCCGAACGTCGCCTTCCTCAACGGCGCCGGTATCACCAACGGCCCGAACCTCGAGTCGTTCTACGGCCGCACCTACGAGACGCAGTACCTCTGCGGCATGGCCGCCGCCGCGGCATCGAAGACCGGCAAGCTCGGTTTCGTCGCCGCCAATCCGTTCGGCCTGGTCAACTGGACGGTCAACGCCTTCCAGCTCGGCGCCGAGCAGATCAATCCCGACGCCACCACCACGGTGATCTTCACCGGCGCGTGGAACGACCCGGTCAAGGAGCGCGCCGCCGCCGAGGCCCTGATCGAGCAGGGCATCGACGTCCTCGGCCAGCACGTCGATACCCCGGCCGTGCAGATCGTCGCGCAGGAGAAGGGCGTGTGGAGCACCGGCCATCACCGTGACCTCACCGAGTTCGCACCGCAGGCGGTGCAGTGCTCGTCGGGGTGGGTGTGGGACCAGTTCCTCGAGCCGGTGATCGAGAAGATCGGCGCGGGCACCTGGGAGCCGAGCCCCTACGGCGCCTTCTTCGGCCTCGGCAACGGCATCGACATCACCTGCTGCGGTGACCAGGTCTCGGCGGAGAACAAGGCCAAGATCATGGCCGAGCGCGACGCGATCATCGCCGGCAAGCATGTCTTCGCCGGCCCGCTCGCAGCCGCCGACGGCACCGAGAAGGTGGCCGAGGGCGCGGTGCTGGACGACGGGGCGCTGTGGGCGATGGACTGGTACGTCGACGGCGTGATCAGCCAGCAGTAAAGCCCGCGCAACCGAATCCGCGATCGGCTATGCTCGATCGCGGATTTTTCGTTTGTCCGGCCCGGCAATGACACCCGCCCTCGAACTCATCGGCATTTCGAAGTCGTTCGACGGGTTCATGGCCCTGTCCGCGGTGGACTTCGCCGTCGGCTACGGCGAGGTCCATGCCCTGCTCGGCGAGAACGGCGCCGGCAAGTCGACGCTGATGAACGTCGCCGCCGGCCTCTACGCGCCGGACGCCGGGCAGATCAGGATCAACGGCGCTCCGGTCGCGATTCGCGGCCCGCTCGACGCCAAGGCCGCCTCGGTCGGGATGGTCCACCAGCACTTCAAGCTGGTCCGGCCGTTCACCGCGCTCGAGAACATCCTGCTCTCCGATCGTCGCGGCAGCTATTCCCGCGGCCTCAAAGAGATCGCCGCCGAGGTCCGGAGGCACTGCGAGGCGCTCGGTTTCGAGGTCGATCTCGACAAGCCGGTGGGCATGCTGTCCATCGCCGAGCAGCAGCGCATCGAGATCCTGAAGGTTCTGGTCGGCGGCGCCCGCATTCTGATCCTCGACGAGCCCACCGCCGTCCTGTCCGACCAGGAGTCCGATCGCCTCCTTCGCACCGTGCGCAGCATCGCCGCGCGGGGCACCGCCGTGGTGCTGGTCACCCACAAGCTCGGCGAGGTCATCGCCCATGCCGACCGCGTCACCGTGATGCGCGGCGGCAGGACCATCGCCACCGCCGATCCGCGCACCGTCTCCATCCCCGAACTGACGCAGATGATCGTCGGCAGCGCCGTCACCGAAGTGCCGGCGCCCTCGCAGAACATCGGCGGGCCGCTCCTCACGGTCGCCGAGCTCCGCGGCGCGCGCTCCGATGGCCATGTCGCGCTCTCCGGCGCGAGCTTCACCGTGCGCTCCGGCGAGATCTACGGGATCGCCGGCGTCGGCGGCAACGGCCAGACCGAGCTCGCCGAGATCCTGATGGGCGTCCGCCGCCCGCTTTCCGGCCGGATCGACCTCGCCGGCGCCGACGAGGTGACTGCCGACGGGCCCCAGCAGCGCCGCGCCCGCGGCCTCGCCTTCATCCCCGCCGACCGCCACACCTGGGGCCTCGCCGGCGGCCTCTCGGTCGCCGAGAATTTCGCCGTCGCGGGGGTCCTGGCCGGCAAGTACGGCTCACCGATCCGCGTCGACACCGGCGCCATCCGCGCCGCGACGCGGGACGCGGTCGAGGCTTTTGACGTCCAGGGCGTGCGCGGGCCGGGCCAGAAGGCGGCGCTCCTCTCCGGCGGCAATGCGCAGAAGCTGGTCATCGCCCGCGAGTTCTCCGGCAGCCCGCGCGTGGTGCTGGCCCACAGCCCGAGCCGCGGCCTCGACGTGCGCGCCTCCGCCGCCGTCCACGATCGCCTCCGCACCGCGCGCGACGCCGGCGCCGGCGTCCTCCTCATCAGCGAGGACCTCGACGAGATCCTCCTCCTCGCCGACCGTGTCGGCGTGATGAACCGCGGCAAGATCTCGGCCGAGTTCGCCGCCCCTTGCGACCGCCACGCCATCGGCCGCGCTCTGGTGCATCATGGGTGAAGCCCCGCGTCACTCTCCCGTCGTCGGGAAGATCGCGACGCTGAAGCGCGCACCTCCTCTCCCGTTGGGAGAGGATGGCGCAGCACGATCGCTCGCGATCGATGCGAAGCTTGGTGAGGGGCGAGACCTGTCCGTTGTGGACGACCTGGCGCTCTTTGCATCGATGCCTCGCCCCTCACCAACTTCGCCTGAGCGCTGCCTTGCAGCGCAAGGCTTCGTATCCTCTCCCAACGGGAGAGGAGGGCGTGGCGCGCACTGATGGCCGGCGTCTCGGAACACACCCCCATCACCGCAGCGCCGGCACCACGCCGCCGCACCCTCGGCCGCTTCAATCTCGAGATCCGCCAGCATGTGTCGCCGCTCCGGCAGACGCTGGTGCTGCTCGCCGGCCTCGCCGTCGGCCTCGTCGCCACGGCGATCGTGCTGATGGCCGCGGGCGTGACGCTCCGCGGCATCTACGAGGAGTTCATCCTCTCGATCTTCTCGTCCTCGATGAGCGTGTCGGCGGTGCTGGTCCAGACTGCGCCGCTCCTCGTCGTCGGGCTCAGCGCCGTCGTCGCCTTCCGTGTCCGGTTCTGGAACATCGGCATCGAGGGGCAGATGATCTTCGGCTCGGTCTTCGCCACCTTTGTCGCCATCCACAATGTCGGCCCGGAAGCCCTCCGCCTGCCGGTCATGTTCGCCGCCGCAGCACTTGGCGGCATGCTCTGGATCCTGATCCCGGCGTTCCTCAAGCTCCGCCTCGGCATCAACGAGATCATCTCGACGCTGCTCCTCAACTACGTCGCCTTCAATTTCCTCCTCTACCTCCTCTACGGCCCGTGGAAGGATCCGGTCAGCGCCTTCCCGCACTCCGAGCAATACGAGGCGATCGAGCGCCTGCCGGCCCTCGGCTGGGCGAACCTCACCTGGGCCCTGCCGCTCGCTCTCATCCTTGCCGTGGTGATCTGGTGGCTCCTCAATGTCAGCCGCTTCGGCTTCTACGCCCGCTTCGTCGATAGCAACCCCAAGATGGCGGCCGCCGTCGGCGTGCCGATCGCCTTGGTCACGCTCGCTTCGGCGCTCCTGTCCGGCGCCATCTCCGGCGTCGGCGGCTTCGTCGTCAGCGCCGGCATCGAGGGGCGGATGACGCAGTCCTTCTTCCTCGGCTACACCTTCTCCGGCATCCTCATCGCCTTCCTCGCCCGCAACAATCCGCTCATCGCGATCCTCGTCGCGGCCTTCGTCGGCGTGCTCTTCGTCGCCGGCCAGAGCCTCCAGGTCTTCTACCAGATCCCTGGCGCCATGGTTCAGCTCATCCAGGCGATCATCGTCATCGCCGTCGCGGCGTCCGAGTTCTTCATCCGCTACCGCGTCCACCGGGTGCGGGGAGGCGGGTGATGGATTTCCTCGTCAACTGGGTGAGCAACATCCCCGGCTTCGCCGTGCCCTTCGCGCTCGCCGCGCTGGGCCTCATCCTCACCGAGAAGTCGGGCGTCCTCTCCCTCGGCGCCGAAGGCTTCATGCTGATGGGGGCGATGGCCGGCGTCGGCGCCGTCATCGTCACCGGCCAGCCGCTCGTCGCGCTGCTGGTCGCGGCACTCGCCACCGCCGTCATCTCGCTGGTCTTCGCTGCGCTCGTGGTTACGCTCCGCGTCAACCAGGTTATCGCCGGCCTCGCCATCGTCTTCCTCTGCCAGGGATTGACCAGCCTGATCGCCTCCCTCCAGGGCTGGAGCAGCGTCGCCATCGTCGGCCTCCCCGACCTGCCGATCCCCGGCCTCGCCGACATCCCCGTCGCCGGCCCGATCCTGTTCCGGCAGGACATCGTCGTCTACCTCACAATCCCGATCTTCTTCGCCGTCCAGTGGTTCCTGCAGCGGACCGAGGTCGGTCTCCGCCTCCGCGCCGTCGGCGAGAACCCGGAGGCGGCCGACTCCGCCGGCGTCAACGTCGCCCTCTACCGCACCGGCGCGATCATGGCCGGCGCCGCCCTGGTCGGCCTCGCCGGAGCCTACCTCTCCGTCGCCGTCGCCAAGATCTGGGTCGACGGCATGGCCGGCGGCCGCGGCTGGATCGCCATCGCGCTCGTCATCTTCGCCCGCTGGTATCCGTGGAGGGCGCTCCTCGGCGCGATCCTCTTCGGCGGCATCGAGGCGCTGATCCCGCGCATCGCCGCCGTCGGCATCCAGGTCCCGCAATACTTCATGCTGATGACGCCCTACATCGCCACGCTGCTGGTCATGATCTGGGCCGCGCTCCGCGGCAACATGCGCCTCGACGAGCCCGGCGCCCTGGGCCGCCCGCACGTACGGGAAGAGCGGCGGTGAAGGCCGCGGCCTCTCCGACGAGACGCCTCCTCTCCCGTTGGGAGAGGATAGCGCAGCACGATCGCTTGCGATCGATGCGAAGCTTGGTGAGGGTCGTAACTTGTCCGGAAGGGTCGCTGTGTGGCGAGACCACGCAGAGGTCTCGCCCCTCACCAAGCTCGACTAAACGACGCTTTGCGTCGTAAGTCTCGCTATCCTCTCCCAACGGGAGAGGAGGGCGACGCGTCTCTTACAAGGCCGCTTCATAAACCCATGCCCAATCCCGAACCCCGCACCCTCCGCCGCGACGACTGCGCGCTCCTCGTCATCGACATGCAGGCGAAGCTCCTGCCGGCCATCGACGGCGGCGAGAAGGCGCTGGCGAAGGCCGTGTTCCTCGCGGAGGTCGCCGAGAAGCTCGGCGTACCCCTGCTGTTCACCGAGCAGAACCCGTCCGGCCTCGGCCCGACCGTGCCGCCGCTCAAGCCCTTCGTCGAGCAGCTCTTCGTCAAGCGCCACTTCAGCGCCGCCCGCGAACCCGGCTTCTTCGAGCACCTCCCGCCCAGCCGCATGACGATGGTCGTCACCGGCGCCGAGACCCATGTCTGCGTCCTCCAGACCGTCCTCGGCCTCCGCGAACGGAACTACGGCGTCGCCGTCGTCGCCGACGCCGTCGGCTCGCGCTACGCCGCTGACCGGGAGGCCGGCCTCCGCCGCATGGCCGAGCACGGCGCCGAGATCGTCACCGCCGAGATGGTCGCCTTCGAATGGCTCGACACCTGCGACCACCCGGACTTCAAGGCGGTGATCGCGCTGGTGAAGGGGCTGTAGGAGCCCCTACGAACCCCCACCATCTGTCATCCCCGGCGAGCCCGGCTTTGCCGGGCGAGGGAAGGGGACCCAGTAGACGATGCCGTCGCAGAATGAGTCACGGCAGTGGGTACCGCACGCTTGAGGCGGATGGCATCAACCTGCCAGCCTCCAGTCATTCGGCTGGGAGGTTCGTGCGAAACACCAACTGTCATCCCCGGCGAGCGCCGTAGGCGCGAGGGAAGGGGACCTGGGAAACGATGTCGAGACTCGTTCGGAATCGGGTGGTTACTGGGTCCCCGCCTTCGCGGGGATGACGGTTAGTGGTTCCCTGCGCACCCGTTGGGGGGAGCTTCACCGCCCCCGCTTCTTCGGCTTGGTCCCCGGCGTCTGCTTCCCGAAGGACCGCACCTCCAGTTCGCCCACGTCATAGAAGGCGACGATGCGGCAGGGGCATGATTCCAGCCCCTCGTACTTCCACGGGAAGGCGCCGATGATGCAGCGCGTGTTGAGCGCCTTGTCGATGTCGCCGCCGACGTTCTCGGCGTGGATCAGCCCTTCCTGCATGGCGTAGTTGTGGAACGGGAAGATGTTGTTGGTGACCTTCCGGCCCGACTTCTTGTGCTTGTACTGGTAGGGGGGGAAGAACTCCTCGAGGCTCATCCCGGCATGCTTCTCGAAGGCCTTGGCGAGGTCCTTGCGCATGAAGCGGATGGTGGTGTTCATCGGGTGGTCGCCCGAGCCGCAGTCGATGCCCCACCAGCGGACGCCCTTGTCGAGCATCCAGTCGACCAGCTCCCGCCGTCCGCCCGGGTGCATGCAGAAATAGCGGACGAGGTCCTGCTGCGGCTGCCCCTCGTAGTACCGGTGGTAGCCGGTATGCAGCATCAGGATGTCGCCCTTCTGGATCTTCACGCCGGTCGACTCGATCATGTCCGGGGTGATCAGCGACCAGTCGCTGACCTTGTCGGAGATGTCGATGATGACGCCGGGGCCGACCAGGAACTCGAGCGGATAGGAGGCCATGTCGCCGTCGCGCCCGTCGGTGGCATGCAGCGCGCCGTCGATGTGGGTGCCGACATGGAGCGCGGTGTCGATGCGCTGCGCGACGATCGACACCGTCTGCAGGTTCTGGGCGTAGTACATCTTGTTCGAGGCGTAGCCGACCCAGCCGGGCGTGTGGACGCTCATCGGGTGCGACAGGTCGATCATCTTCATTTCGGGTCAGTCTCCCTTGGCCAGGTGCCGTCAGCGCTATGGCACCACTTTCGTCATGGCCGGGCTTGTCCCGGCCATCCACGGATTCCTTCGTTCAGGTCGGCTGGTGCCTCGGTCCCGGGGGAGCACAGTCGCTCACTCCGCCGCGGCCGCGACCGGCGCCGCTTCCCGCCACTCCGCGAGCAGGTCGGCGGAATCCATCACCAGCCCGAGATGCAGCGACACCATCTTCAGCGCCGCGTCCTCCATCTCGGTATTGGTGCCGCGCACGAGGTCGCGAAGCACCACCACGCGGTAGTTGAGGTTGGACGCATCGAACGCGGCGTTGAGCACGCAGCAATCCGTGAACCCGCCGTCGAGCACCACCGTGCGGACGCCCATGTTGCGCAGCAGAAAGTCGAGGTCGGTCGGGTAGAACACCGAGAGCCGCTTCTTCGTATCCACCACGTGATCGCCAGGCTCGACCCGCGTCACCAGCTCCGTCCAGCGCGAGCCCTCGATCGCGTGCTCGTCGGCGTTGGGGATCTCGCCGACGTAGAGCGGAAAGGTCAGCCGCCACGCCGACGGCACGCCCTTCACGTCGTCGACCCCGCCCTTCCGGAGCACGGTCTTGACGTGGATGATCGGAATCCCGAGCGCCCGCACCTGGTCGTGGAACGCGTCGATCGGCGCGACGATCTCCCGCGCCCGCGGCGCCGGGCAGGGGCAGTCCGGCGTGTCGGCGAGGTGCCCCTCGTGCATGTCGATCGACACGATCGCCGTATGCGCGCGGTCGGAGAACGTCTCGAATCCGGCCGGCAGGTCGCGCTTCTCGCCGTAGACGTAAGCCTTCATCACGTCCCTCCTTGCCTCAGCCGTCCTTCGGCCACGCGCCGACCGCTTTCAGCATGCGGAAATCGGCCGGGCACGGCCCGCCGGTCGAGATCACCTCGACCCCGCGGTCGGCCTTCACCGCATGCTTCACGCCGATCGGCACATGGATCGCCTGGTCCGCATGAAACTCGAGAATCGTCCCGTTGTCGAAGTCCTCGACCGAGCCCCGCCCGGACAGGATGAAGATCGTGTCCTCCGATTCGGCATGGATGTGCGGCACGTTCTCCTCGCCGACCTCGAGCCGCACATAGTTCATGTTGGCGGTCATCGCCCCGACGCCGGGCCACACGATCAGCCGCGCGTCGCGCGAGATGATGGGGAGCCAGCGGTCGGGCTTGTTGCGATGGTAGACGCGGATCGCCAAGGTTGGCTCCTTCAGGCGGAGAGATGGCGGTAGAGGGCGGGGTCGGCCGGGCAGGGGCCGCCGACGAGCTCGATTCCCGAGGGCCCGGCCTCCACGACATAGGCGGTGCCGGGGTCGACGTGGAACATCGCACCGTCGACCAGCGCCTCGGCCGCGCCCGTGTCGGGATCGCGCACCGTGCCGCCGCCGCCGATCACGGAGTAGACCGCCTCCATCGGATGGCGCTGCGGAAGGGTGGCGGCGCCCGCGGACAGCGACAGGCGGTGCATCGAGCGCATCGCCGCGCCCATTCCCGGCCAGACCACCGCATAGGCTTCGCCGCGGCCGGCCACCAGGGGCAGGCGGGGACAGCGTTCGTCGGCGTCGAGGACGGCGACGCGCGGGGTCGGGGACATGAAGGAATCCGCATCTCTTCCAATATCAATGGCATCAAATCATTTTGATACGGCTCAAGCAATCGCTTTTCACCCGCCTTGCCCGCGGCGTCGATCCGACTAGACTGCGCGCGCGGCGGAAGGGAACATCGGCCTTGGCGAAGCAGGCACAGCCTAGGACACCTGTCGGCAACGGCACCGAGGATGCGATCGCGCTGATCGGCACGCGCATCCGCGATGTCCGCACCATGAAGGGCATGCCGCTTCGCGCGCTCGCCGAGGCGACCGGCCTGTCGATGTCGATGCTGAGCCTGGTCGAGCGCGGCAAGACCAGCCCGTCGATCGGCACGCTGATCGCGATCTGCTCGGCGCTCGATGTCCACATGGCCGACCTGCTCGCTCCGATCAGCCTGGTGCGCGCCAGCCCGGTCTCCCGCGTCGCCGATCAGCCCGTGGTCCGGACACGGGCCGGGGTCGATCGCCGCATCCTTCGCGACGATCGCATCAACGGCGTCGAGATCGCGGTCAACCAGTACGCCCCCGACACCGGCAGCGCACCGACCCCGATCCATCACGAGGGGTTCGAGTATGGCGTCGTGCTCGACGGCCAGCTCACCGTCGAGCTCGACGGCAAGGTCCATACCCTCAAGGCCGGCGACCTCATTTCGTACGAATCGGCGCGCAATCACCGCATCTGGAACCGCGGCGGCCGCAAGGCGCGGGCGCTGTGGGTCAACCTGCGGCGGCCTTGACGGCGTTGAACGGCACTGAATTCGTTTGAAGGGTACTCAATGAGGCGTTAGGCTTCGTTCGCATGAAACCAGCGGCATTCGATTATTTCGCGCCGCGTTCGATCGAGGAGGCTACGGCGCTTCTCGGCGAGCATGGCGGGGAAGCGCGGGTCCTGGCGGGCGGCCAGAGCCTGGTGCCGGCGATGAATTTCCGCCTCGCTCGCCCCGCCGTCCTCATCGACATCAACAACGTCCCCGGGCTTGCCGGCGTCCGCGAGGACGGCGGCATGCTCTCGATCGGGGCGCTCACCCGCCACGTCGTCTTCGAGCGGCCCGTCACCTCCGGTCCGCTCGCGAAGTTGCTACCCGTCGTCGCCCACAACATCGCCCATCTCCCCATCCGCATGCGCGGCACCTTCGGCGGCTCCATCGCCCACGCCGACCCGGCGGCGGAGTGGTGCGCGCTGGCCCGCGCGCTCGACGCAGAGATCGTGGTGCGGAGCGCCGGCGGCAGCCGCACGATCCCGGCCAGCGACTGGTTCCGGTCGATCTTCACCACCGACATCCGCGACGGCGAGATGGTCGCCGAAGTGCGGTTGCCGCGGCTCGATGACTCGTGGCGCTGCGGCTTCGTCGAGTTCAACCGCCGCGCTGGCGATTTCGCCCTCGTCTCCGCGATCGCCGCGCTCCGCATGGAGGCGGGCCGCATCCGCGAGGCGCGGCTTGCGCTCGGCGGGGTCGTCGACAAGCCGGTGCGGGCAGGCGCGGCCGAGGCTCTGCTCATTGGCGAGAAGCCGGGCGATGCCGCGTTCCGCGCCGCGGCGGATGCGGCCCGGGCCGCCTTCGAGCCCTTCGGCGACATCCATGCCGATGCCGAGTACAAGTCGGAGCTCATCGCCGTCATGGCGCGACGGGCGCTGGAACGGGCGATGGCGGCATGACCTGGGTCGGGCGTTCGCTGCCACGAAGCGAGGATCGCGCGCTCCTCTCCGGCGACGGCTGGTTCACCGCCGATGCCGCGGCCGGCGCCCGCGCCGTCGCCTTCGTCCGCAGCCCCGTCGCCCGCGGCCGCATCCTCGGCATCGAGCGGCCGGAGGGCGCCGTCGTCCTCACCGCCGCCGATCTCGCCGGCGTCGCCGGCATCCGTCCGCTCCTCCACCGGCCGGACTACGTTCCGGTCGAGCAGCCGATCCTCGCCACGACCCATGTCACCTTCGCCGGCCAGCCGGTCGCGGCCGTCATCGCGGCGAGCCGCGAGGAGGCCGAGGACATCGCCGAGCAGGTCTTCGTCGACATCGACGCGGAGGACGCCGTGGTCGATGTCGATGCCGCGCTCGTTCCTGGCGCGCCCCTCGTCCATGCCCATGCCGCCGGCAATGTCCTGGTCGAGGGCAAGGTCGAGACCAAGGGCTTCGCCGAAGCCGTCGCGAATGCCGCCGCGGTGATCGAGATCGACGTGCGCTCGCGGCGGCAGAACGCCATGCCGCTCGAGGCGCGCGGCGGCCACGCCGCCTTCGACCGGCGCACCGGCCGCGTCACGCTTACCTGCTCGACCCAGATGCCGCACATGCTCCGCACCGGCATCGCCGACTGCCTCGGCCTGCCCGAGCGGGAGCTGCGGGTCATAGCGCCGGATGTCGGTGGCGGCTTCGGCCAGAAGATGGCGCTGATCCCGGAATACGTCTTTCTCGTCTGGGCCGCTCGAAGGTTCGGTGGCGTGCTCGCCTGGGTCGAGGATCGGCGTGAGAACCTCACCGCCTCGTTCCACAGTCGCGACCAGCGGCACCTCGTCCGCGGCGCTTTCGCCGCCGATGGACGGCTCCTTGCCGTCGAGGCCGATATCCGCTGCAATGTCGGGGCCTGGTCCTGCTACCCGGTTACCTGCGGGGTCGAACCGCTGATGGCGATGGCCGAGTTTCCCGGACCCTACGACGTGCGGGAATACAAGGTCCGCTCGCGTGGCGTCACCACCAACACCTGCCCGATGGCGCCCTACCGCGGCGTGTCCCGGCCGGCCATCACCCTGTCGATGGAGCGGCTCATGGATTGCGCCGCCGCCCGGCTCGGCCTCGATCCCGTCGAAGTCCGCCGGCGCAATCTGGTGTCGGTCTTCCCCTACAAGACCGTCACCGGCCTCACCTATGACGAGGGCTCCTACCGCCAGTCGCTCGACCTTGCCGAGGAGGTCATCGGCGTCGCCGCCTTCCGCGAACGCCAGCGCGCGGCGTGGGAGGCAGGCCGCTACCTCGGCGTCGGCTTCTCCGTGTTCAACGAGCGGTCGGGCTATGGCACGCCGGCCTTCGCGGCGCGTTCCATGGACATCACGCCGGGCTACGAGCGGGTCGAGATCGCGATGGATCCCTCCGGCCATGTCGAGCTCCGCATCGGCGCCTCGCCGCACGGGCAGGGGCTTCAGCAGGCACTCCGCCAGCTCGTCGCCGATATCCTCGGCATCGCACCCGATACGATCCACATCATCCACGGCGATACCGACGCCACCCCCTATGGCTGGGGCACCTTCGCCAGCCGCTCCATGGTGATCTGTGGCGGCGCCTCGAAGCTCGCGGCCGAGAAGCTCGCGTCCCGCATTCGCGTCATCGCCGGCACGCTGCTCCAGACCGATGCTGCCGGGATCGTCCTTGCCGGTGGCGAGGCCCGCGTTCCCTGCGGTGGCCAGGTCAAGATCACGGAGGTGGCGCGCGCCGCCTTCCACAAGAGCCATCGCTTCGGCAACCATCAGGATTCGGGCCTCATGGCCTTCGCCACCTACGACCCGCCCGGCACCTACTCCAACGCCTGCCATGCGGCGATCGTCGAGGTCGATGTCGAGACCGGCGGGGTGCGGATCGAACGCTTCGTCGCCATCGAGGACGCCGGGCTCGTCATCAACCCGATGATCGCCGATGGGCAGGTGCATGGCGGCATCGCGCAAGGCATCGCCAACGCGCTGCTTGAGGAGATCGTCTACGACCCGTCCGGCAACATCCTCACCGCCTCGCTCGCCGATTTCCTGCCGCCGACCGCGAGCGAGATTCCGCCGATCGAAATCCGTCACCTCGAGACGATCACCGATGCCTCGATCACGAAGGCGAAAGGCCTCGGCGAGGGCGGCGCCATCGGCGCGCCCGCCGCTGTCATCAACGCCATCTGCGATGCACTCGGCCCGTTCGGCGTGCAGTTGACCGAGATGCCGGCGACGCCGCCGCGCATCCGGGCCGCTCTCCGCGCGGCGGAAAGGAAGGCGGCGGCATGACCGGAGGCGGAGCGTGCGAAACAAGGCGCGGCCTGAACGTCCCCCTTGAGGCCGCAGGGTTCGCACGTCTCGACCCAACCGTGACGAGGATTCGTCACGGAAAGGGTCGCGCCTCCTCTCCTGTGGGAGAGGATAGCGAAGCACGATCGCTTGCGATCGATGCGGAGCCTGGTGAGGGGCGTAGCGTCGAAAGGAAGATGCGCCGCTCTGTTCGGTATGGAGAGGTCTCGCCCCTCACCAAGCGCGACTGCGCTTCGCGTCGCGAAGCAAGTCTCGCTACCCTCTCCCAACGGGAGAGGGGGCGGGACTTCTTTACCGCCGCGGGCGTTTCGCGGCCTGCTCCCGCGTCCGCCTTCGCTTCGCGACGCTCCCCCGGCCCGGCTGCTCGATGAGGGATCATGCGGACATGACTCAACCGACCCGGCACACGCTCACCCTCACCGTCAACGGCGCGCCGCACACGGTCTCCGTCGAGCCGCGGCGCACGCTGGCCGATGCGCTCCGCGAGGATTGCCGCCTCACCGGCACCCATCTCGGCTGCGAGCATGGCGTCTGCGGCGCCTGCACCGTGCTGGTCGATGGCGAACCGGTACGCTCCTGTCTGATGTTCGCCGTCCAGGCCGAGGGCCGCGAGATCCGCACCGTCGAGGGGCTGGCGAAGGATGGCGTGCTTCATCCGATGCAGGAGGCCTTCTCCGAGCATCACGCGCTGCAGTGCGGCTTCTGCACGCCGGGCTTCCTGATGCTCGCGGTGGGCGCGCTGGAACGCGACCCGGAGATGGACGAGGACGCGCAGCGCGAGCTGCTGTCCTCCAATCTCTGCCGCTGCACGGGCTACCAGAACATCCTCAAGGCCGTGCGCGCCGCGGCCGAAAAGATGCGGTGATGGCGCTCGTCGGCCGGTCCGTCCGCCGGCTCGAGGACGGCCCGCTTCTTGTGGGCGAAGGCCGCTTTGCCGCCGACGTCAGTTTCCCCGGCCAGCTTCACATGCGGGTGGTGCGCTCGCCGCTCGCCCATGGCCGCCTTCTCGGCATCGACGCATCGGAGGCGCTGGCGATGCCCGGCGTGGTCGCGGTCTGGACCGCGGCGGACGTCGCCTCTGTCCCGCCGATCGATTTCCGCCAGGTCCGCGTCCCAGGCCTCAAGCCGTATCGCCAATCGGTGCTTGCGGCCGGAAAGGTGCGCTATGTCGGCGATCCCGTCGCTGTCGTCTTCGCCGAGGATGCCTACCTTGCCGAGGATACGGCCGGGCTTGTCTTCGCCGACATCGACGACCTCCCGCCGCATCTCGACCCGACGACCGAACCCGGTGAATTCGACGAGGGGCTGACCACCGAGCCGGCGGTGATAGAGAAGGGCTATGGCGATGTCGATGCCGCCTTCGCCGCGGCGCACAGGGTGGTGGAACTGACGCTGACCATCGGCCGGCACGGCGGATCGCCGTTGGAAACGCGCGGCGCCATCGCCCGTCTCAACCCGGACACCGGCGTCCTCGAGCTTCACGGCGCGTCCAAGATTCCGCACATCAACCGCAAGGGACTCGCGGTCCTCCTCGACCTGCCGCTGGAGAAGCTCCATCTCTACGAGGGCCATGTCGGCGGCGGCTTCGGCGTCCGCGGCGAGATCTACCCGGAGGATGTGCTGGCGGCGCTCGGCGCCCTCCGGCTCGGCCGGCCGGTGAAGTGGATCGAGGACAGGCGCGAGCATCTGATCGCCGCCAACCACTCGCGCGACCAGGTTCACCGCATCCGCGCCGCGGTCGACGCGCGCGGCTTCATCCTCGCGCTCGATGACGTCTTCTTCGCCGACCAGGGCGCCTATGTCCGCACCCATGCCGCCACCGTGCCGGACCTCACCGCCGCCATGCTCCCCGGCCCCTATGTCATCCCCGCCCTTCGCGTCGCCGGCCACATCCGCCTCACCAACAAGACGCCCTGCGGCACCTATCGCGCGCCGGGCCGCTACGAGGGCACCTTCGTCCGCGAGCGCATGATCGACGAGATCGCCCGCCGCCTCGGCCTTGACCCTGTGGCCGTCCGCCGAGTCAACCTCATCCCGAAGGAACAGATGCCGTTCCCGCGTGACCTCGATGCCCTCAGCGTCCCGGTCAGTCTCGACTCCGGCGACTACGCCGGCCTCCTCGACAAGACGCTTCGCTTCGTCCGCTACGATGCGCTCCGGAACGACATTGCCCGCCGGCGGGAGGCCGGCGAGCTGGTCGGCTTCGGCCTGGCGTATTTCGTCGAGAAGAGCGGGCTCGGTCCCTTCGACGGCGTCCGGGTCACGGTCGAAGCCGACGGCCGCGTCGAGGTCGTCACCGGCGCCGCCTCGATCGGACAGGGCATCGAGACCGTCATCGCCCAGGTCTGCGGCGACGCCCTCGGCGTCCCGCTCGACACGATCCGCGTCGTCCACGGCCAGACCGACCGCATCCGCGACGGCATGGGCGCCTTCGCCTCCCGCGCCACGGTGATGACCGGCAGCGCCACCCACCTCGCCGCGACCGAACTGCGGTCTAAGCTCCTCGATGCCGCCGGCCTCCTCCTGCAGAAGCCCGCCGGCGACCTCGACATGATCAACGGCATCATCGCCGCGAAGGACTCCCCCGCCGGTCCATCCCTCACCCTCGCCGGACTCGCCGCCGGCCTCCCTCTCCCCTTGTGGGAAAGGGGTGAGGGGGCCCCCCTCTCCGTCGAGACGTGGTTCAATGTCAGCCACATGTGCTACCCCTACGGCATCCACGCCGCGCTGGTCCGGGTCGACCGCGAGACCGGCAACGTCGTCATCGAGCGCCTGTTCATCGCCTACGATATTGGCCGCTCCGTCAATCCGATGCTGGTCGAGGGCCAGCTCGTCGGCGGCGCGGCGCAAGGCGTCGGTGGCGCGCTGCTCGAGGCCTTCGTCTATGACGAGACCGGCCAGCCGCTTGCCGCGAGCTTCGCCGACTACCTGATGCCGACCGCGATGGAGATGCCGCCGGTCGAGGTCCTCGTCACCGAGGACGCGCCGAGCCCGCTCAACCCGCTCGGCGTCAAGGGCGCCGGGGAGGGCGGCATCACCGCCGTCGGCGCCGCCATCGCGAGCGCCGTCGACGATGCCCTCGGCCGGCCGGGCGCCGCGGTCGT
>JALHRF010000010.1 GCA_022841545.1 Bauldia sp.
GGTACGGACCCTCGCCCATCACGAAGCCGGGGTTGAGCACGTGGTCGCCGGGGAGCGCGGCAAGCGCCGCCGCGCCGCCGTCATGGCGGAGCCGCTCCGCCGCGCGCCGGGCGAAGCCGGCCGGCGAGAAGGGGCCGTCGTCCATGTCCGCGTTGCCGGTCGTCATCGTCGCCAGGGCTTCACAATCCGGTGAGGGGCCGGTGAGGGCCATGTCGACCGTGCATCGATGCCGTCCGGTTGGTGCCGGCCGACGCCGGCCCGGCCATTGTTTTGCCGCGCTTTGCCCTATCTCATGCGATGGCTCGATGAGCGGAGCAGGGAGGACGAGGCAGGCGACATTCCTCTATTGCCACGGCGTCGCTCATGCAACACTTGGCCCGAGGGACTGGGCCGGTGAGCCCCGTGTGAAGGCCAGTTCGTAACGAGAGGAAAGTCGCCGGTCCGATGAGCGCACTCAGCCAGCCACCATTCGCCCTTGATCCCGACCGCATCGTCGCCGAGGTCGAAGCCGCGGTCACCCGCATCAGGGCCGCCCGCGCCGGCATCGCCCGCGTCATCTACGGCCAGGAGGTCGTGGTCGACCGGGCGCTGATCACCATCCTCGCCGGCGGTCATGGGCTGCTTATCGGCGTTCCCGGCCTCGCCAAGACCAAGCTCGTCGAGACCATCGGCACCGTCTGCGGCCTCTCCGCCGGTCGCGTCCAGTTCACCCCCGACCTGATGCCCTCCGACATCCTCGGCTCCGAGGTGATGGACGTCGCTGCCGACGGGAGCCGCGCCTTTCGCTTCGTCCCCGGCCCGATCTTCACCCAGCTCCTGATGGCCGACGAGATCAACCGCGCCAGTCCGCGCACCCAGTCGGCGCTGCTGCAATCCATGCAGGAGCATCATGTCACCGTCGCTGGCGTCCGCCACGACCTGCCGACCCCGTTCCACGTCCTCGCCACCCAGAACCCGCTCGAGCAGGAGGGCACCTACCCGCTGCCCGAGGCGCAGCTCGATCGCTTCCTCCTCCAGATCGATGTGAACTATCCCGACCGCGAGGCCGAGCGGCGCATGCTGTTTGAGACCACCGGCTCCACCGACGCCCGCGCCGAGCGTGTGCTCGATGCCGAGGGCATCAAGGCGATTCAGCAGCTCGTTCGCCGCATGCCGGTGGGCGAATCGGTGGTCGAGGCCATCCTCAATCTCGTCCGCTCCGCCCGTCCCGGCGGGGGCGACGCCAGGTTCAAGGACGCCATCGCCTGGGGCCCCGGCCCGCGGGCGAGTCAGGCGCTGATGCTCGCGGTCCGCGCGCGGGCGCTGATCGATGGCCGCCTCGCGCCTTCGCTCGACGATGTCGCCGAGCTCGCCGAGCCGGTGCTGAAGCATCGCATGGCGCTGTCCTTTGCCGCCCGCGCCGATGGCCTCACCATCGGTGAAGTGATCGCCGAACTGAAGGGCAAGATCGCATAGCAATGGCGCGCGACGCAGGTCAAAGAGGCGAGTCCGGCGCGGTCCGCGGAGCGCTGACCGAGGCCAAGGGCGTCGCCGGCGGCCTGCCGGACCTGTTGATCGAAGCGCGGCGCGTCTCCGCCACCGTCATCGCCGGCTGGCATGGCCGCCGCGTCGCTGGTCGCGGCGAGACCTTCTGGCAGTTCCGTCCCTTCACGCCCGGTGAGGCGGCCGCCTCGGTCGACTGGCGGCGCTCGGCCCGCGACGAGCAGCACCTCTTCGTCCGGGAAAAGGAGTGGGAGTCCGCCCACATGATGTGGCTGTGGGCCGATCTCTCCGCCTCGATGGATTTCCGTTCCCGGCTCTCGACGGCGGCCAAGCGCGACCGGGCGCTGGTGCTTCTCCTCGCCCTCACCGAGCTTCTCGCCGCGGCGGGCGAGCGCGTCGGCCTCCTTGGCGAGAGCGATCCCATCCTTGCCCGCAACGCCGCCGAACGCATTGCCCAGTTCCTTGCCCATGCAACCCCGCGGAAGCCCGACACGCGCATCCTCCGCCGCTTCACCGATGTGGCCCTCTTCGGCGATTTCTTCGATCCGCTCCCCGAGACCGAGGCGACGCTCGACGCCATCGTGCGCTCCGGCGCCCGCGCCCACCTGATCCAGATCGTCGACCCGATCGAGGAGACCTTCCCCTATACCGGCCGGACCGAGTTCCTTGATCCCGAGACCGGGACCCGGCACGTCGTCGGACGCGCCGAGCAGTACCGTGGCGATTACCAGGCCCGGCTCGCCGCGCTCCGCGAGCGACTGACGCTGATCTGCCGCCGGCTCGACTGGACGTTCCTGATCCACCGCACCGACCGGCCGGCCACCGAGCCGCTCCTCGCGCTTCACGCGCGCCTCGCCGACCGCCATGCGCAGTCCGCCTTCTCGGCGATGGGGCGGGCGGCATGAGCGGGCTCCCCTTCGCCTTCGCCTATGCGCCGATCCTCTTTGCGCTGCTTGCGCTGCCGCTGATCTGGCTGCTGCTCCGCGTCACCCCGCCCAAGCCGAAGACCGAGAGCTTTCCGCCGACCCGCCTCCTGCTCGAAATCGCCCCCAAGGAGGAGACTCCGGCGCGGACCCCGTGGTGGCTGATCCTGCTGCGCTGCCTCATTGCGGCGGCGCTCATCATCGCGCTCGCCGGCCCGATCTACCGGCCGACGACGGAGCAGGCGCCCGGCGCCGGCCCGCTTCTTCTGGTGGTCGACAATGGCTGGGCCTCTTCGCCCCACTGGAACGCGGTGGGCGAGACGGCGCGGCGCATCATCGGCCTTGCCGAGGAGGCCGGGCGTCCCCTGTCGATCGTCGCCACCGCCGACGGCCCGGGCCAGGAGCTGGCGCCGGCCAACGCCACCGAGATCGGCCGCCGGCTCGAGGCGATGGCCCCGCGCCCCTATGCTCCCGACTATGCCGGCCTCCTGCCCTCGCTCGATGCGGCCTCGCGCGCCACCGCCTTTGGCGGCGTGGTCTGGCTGTCGGATGGCCTCGCGAATCCCGGCAGCGACTCGCTCGGCACGTTCCTCACCCAGCGCATCGACGGGCCGCTCGTCGCCTATGCCGATACGAACACCGAGGTCGTCGCGCTGAAGCCACCGCTCGGCGCGGCCGATGCGCTGGTCGTTCCGGTGATCCGAAGCGTAGCGGAGCTGCCTGCCGCCGGCTTCGTCCGTGCTACCGACCTCCGCGGCCGCAGCATCGGCGACGTGCCTTTCGACTTCGCCGCCGGGGCCGGCGAGACCGAGGCGCGGTTCGATCTGCCGGTCGAGCTCCGGAACGACATCTCCCGTCTCGACGTGGTCGGGGTCGAGACCGCGGGCGCGGTGCAGCTCCTTGATGACCGCTGGCGCCGGCGGAAGGTCGGCCTCCTGTCCGGGGCGACCGCCGATGCGGCCCAGCCGCTCCTCTCGCCGCTCTACTATATCGCCCGCGCCGTGCAGCCCTTCGCCGATGTCGCCGAGCCGCGCGACGCCAACGCCGCGGTCGCCATGCCGGAGCTGATCGAGGCCGGCGCCTCGGTCATCGTCATGGCCGACATCGGCATGCTCCCCGCCGATGTCGAGGAGCAGGTCGCGCTGTGGGTCGCCGAGGGCGGCACGCTGGTCCGTTTCGCCGGGCCGCATCTTGCCACCGCCACCGACTCGCTCATTCCGGTCCGGCTGCGCAACGGCGACCGCGTGCTCGGCGGCAGCCTCACCTGGGAGGTCGAGCAGCCGCTCGCCACCCTGTCCGAGGCGAGTCCCTTCGTCGGGATGACGGTGCCGGAGGATATCCTGGTCAAGCGCCAGGTTCTGGCGGAGCCCGACGGTGCGCTGTCGGAACGCACCTGGGCGGCGCTGGCCGACGGTACGCCCCTCGTTACCGCGGCGCCGTCCGGCCGCGGCTGGCTGATCCTGTTCCACGTCACCGCCGATACGAGCTGGTCGAATCTCCCGCTTTCGGGCGCTTTCGTCGAGATGCTGCGCCGGATCATCGCCTTCTCGACCGCCGCCCGCACCGAGGCCGCCGGTGACACGGCAGCGTCGCGCGAGACGATTGCGCCCTGGCGTCTCCTCGACGGCTTCGGCCGTTTCGCCAATCCCGACCCCGAGGCGCGGCCGATTCCCGCCAATGTCGCGACCGTCGTTCCGGGCCGCGAGCATCCGCCGGGCCTCTACGGCAGCGATGCGGGCTTCGTCTCGCTCAACCTCCTCGCCTCCGACGCCGTGCTCCGCCCCTTCGAGCCCGCGCTGGTCCCCGGCGCCGATGTCGCACCGTATCCGACCGAGGCGCCGACCGATCTCCGGCCGTGGTTGCTCGCGCTTGCGCTCGGCTTCTTCCTCCTCGATGCGCTCGCCGTCCTCTGGCTCAATGGTGGGCTCGGGTTCCGGCGCCGCCGGCCCGCGGTCGCGGCGATTGCGCTGGCGACGGTGGCGGCGTTGGGCTTCGCTCTGCTTGCGGCGCCCACTGCCCATGCCGACGAGGCGAGCGACCAGTTCGCCCTCGACGCGGTCGGCCAGACCCATCTCGCCTATGTCATCACCGGCAACGCCGAACTCGACGAAGCGAGCCGCGCCGGCCTCTACGGTCTCTCCCTCGTGCTCGCGGAGCGGACGGCGCTCGAGCCGGGCGACCCGATCGGCGTCGATCCCGCGCGGGACGAGCTGGCCTTCTTCCCCTTCCTCTACTGGCCGATCGATCCCGACAGTGCCCTGCCGTCCTCCGACACCATGGCCCGGGTCGATGCCTATATGCGGCAGGGCGGTTCGGTCCTGTTCGACACGCGCGACCAGCTCGAGCGCTCCACCAATCTCGGCACCTTCACCGGCACCCCGGCGGTCGAGCGTCTCCGCGAGATGCTGTCGAGCCTCGACATTCCGCCGCTCGAGCCGGTGCCGGCCGACCATGTGCTGACCAAGGCCTTCTACCTCCTTGCCGAATTTCCCGGGCGCTATGCCGGCGGCCCGCTCTGGGTCGAGGCGACCCAGGCCTCGGCGGAGCCCAGCGAGCGTCCGGCCCGCGCCGGCGACGGCGTCTCCTCGATCCTCATCACCGAGAACGATTTCGCCTCGGCCTGGGCGATGGACGAGAACGGCACACTCCTCTTCCCGACCGTGCCGGCCGATCCGTTCCAGCGCGAGCTCGCCTTCCGCTCCGGCGTCAACATCGTCATGTACACCCTCACCGGCAACTACAAGGCCGACCAGGTCCACGTCCCGGCGCTCCTCGAAAGGCTCGGGCAGTAATGGCCGCGCGCGATCATCTCAAGCCCACCCACTGTCATCCCCGGCGAGCGCCGATAGGCGCGAGGGAAGGGGACCCAGTAAACGATGCCGGTGGTAATCGGAACGCGACCCTGGGGATCTTCGCCGCTAAAGGCCCGCGCTCCCCGGTCCCGTCATTCCGGCGAAAGCCGGAATTCATCACCGCAGTCTCAGCCGCGCCCGGGCGCAGACGTCGACGCTTGCGATGGACCCCGGCTTTCGCCGGGGTGACGGAGACGCGGGAAGCCGGCGGCGTCGGCGCGCCGCCCCGCGACCCGTATGCGCCGGAAGCGAGAACGGCCCCATGACCTGGTCCCTCGCCCTCGAGCCGCTCCTCCCGGCCTGGCTGATCGTCGCCGCCGGCGTCCTGTCCGTCCTCCTCGTCGGGGCCGGCATCCTGCGCCGCCAGCGCGGCGCCTGGCTCCGCGCCGCAGCCGGGCTCATCCTGTTCCTTGCCCTCCTCAACCCCGTCGCGCTCCGCGAGGACCGCGACCCGCTGCCGACCGTCGTCGCCCTGGTCGCCGACGCGAGCGCGAGCCAGTCGCTCGACGGCCGCGACGAGGTTACGGCCGCCGCCAAGGCCGAGCTCGAGGCGCGCCTTGCCGAATTCCGGAACGTCGAGGTCCGCCTCGTCGACGCCGGCGCCCCCGGCGGCATGGTCGACGGCACGATGCTCTTCGGCCCGCTCGGCGGCGCCCTGGTCGACGTCCCGCCGGAACGGCTCGGCGCGGTGATGATCCTCTCCGACGGCCAGGTCCACGACGCCCCGGAGACGGTCGAAGGCCTCGGCCACTCCGCGCCGGTTCACGTCCTTCTCTCCGGCCATGACGGCGAGATCGACCGCCGCCTCGTCATCGACCAGTCGCCGCGCTTCGGCATCGTCGGCGAGAACCAGACCATCCGCTTCCGCGTCCTCGACGACGGCGTGGCGGAGACGGGCGCCACGGTGCGCGTCAACGTCACCCGCGACGGCAACCCGCTGTCGAGCGAGATCGTCAGCGCCGGCGAGGTTCAGGAGTTCAGCGTCGACATCGCCCATGGCGGCGCCAATATCCTCGAATTCGAGGCCGAGCCGCTCGACGGCGAGCTGACCGAGATCAACAACCGCGCCGTCGCCTCGATCGAGGGCATCCGCGAGAACCTCCGCGTCCTTCTCGTCTCCGGCGAGCCCCATGCCGGCGAGCGCACCTGGCGGAACCTCTTGAAGTCCGACGCCGCGGTGGACCTCGTCCACTTCACCATTCTTCGCCCGCCGGAGAAGCAGGACGGCACGCCCATCAACCAGCTCTCGCTGATCGCCTTTCCCACCCGCGAGCTGTTTTCCGAGAAGATCGACGAGTTCGATCTCATCATCTTCGATCGCTACCAGCACCGCGGCGTCCTGCCGATCCTCTACTTCGACAACATCGCCCGCTACGTCCGCGACGGCGGCGCCGTGCTGATCGCCGCCGGTCCCGACTACATGGACGACGGCAGCCTCTACAACACGCCGCTGTCGCCGGTGCTTCCCGTCGCGCCGACCGGCACGATGACCGAGACGCCGTTCCATGCCGACGTCACCGCCGAGGGCGAGCGCCATCCCGTCACCCGCAATCTCGAAGGGTCGGAGTCCGATCCGCCGCACTGGGGGCGCTGGTTCCGACTGGTCGATGTCGAGGAGCCCACCGAGGGCACGGTCGTCATGTCCGGCGCGGAGGACAAGCCGCTCCTCGTCCTCAACCGGGTGGAGGAGGGCCGCGTCGCGCTGCTTCTCTCCGACCACGCGTGGCTCTGGGCGCGCGGCTACGAGGGCGGCGGTCCGCATGTCGATCTGCTGCGCCGTCTCGCCCACTGGCTGATGCAGGAGCCCGACCTCGAGGAGGAGGCGCTCCGCGCCAGCGCCCGCGCCGGCGAACTCGTCATCGAGCGCCAGACCATGGCCGAGGAAACGCCCCCCGTTTTGGTCCGCACGCCATCCGGCGGCGAGGAGACGGTCCTCCTCCAGGTTGCCGAGCCGGGCCTGTGGCGGGCGACCATGCCGGTCGACGAGATCGGCCTCTACCGCATCGAGCAGGGCGACAGGCGCGCCTTCGCCCATGTCGGCGCGGCGAACCCGAAGGAATTCATCGACGCGCGCTCGACCGACGCCGTGCTCGCGCCGATCGCCGAGTCGACCGGCGGCCGCATCGCGCGGATGGCCGAGGAAGACGGAACGCTCGATCTGCCCCGCATCGTGCCGATCCGCGGCGGTAGCGCCTTTTCCGGCTCCGACTGGATCGGCGTCAGGATGACCGAGGCGAGCGTCCTCAAGGGCATCGTCCGCGTGCCGCTGTTCGGCGGCTATGCCGGCCCGGCCGCCTTCCTCGCCCTCCTCGTCCTCCTGCTCCTCCCCGCCGCCACCTGGTTCCGCGAAGGGCGGTGACATCCCTCCCCTGCGCGACGGGGGAGGGGGACCATCGCGCAGCGATGTTGGAGGGGCGCCGCCACGCGCGCGTCGCCGCGCTCATCCTCCCCTGCGCGGCGGGGGAGGGGGACCATCGTGCAGCAATGGTGGACGGGCGCTTGTCCTCCCCCCGCTGAGCTATCGGATTCACGCATCGCCAAAGACGGTGGCTGACCGGCCGACTTGGCTTTGCCAGGCACGGTCCATTGGGCTGCGTCGCCCTTCCCCGGTGGGGAGAGGGACAAGGCGGCGCCGTCCGCACCGAACCACGATCGACGAGATGGGTGAACTTCATGCCCCTCTGCAGCGGAGAGTGGCCGTCGCGAAGCGACGGTGGCGGGGCGATGTCACGCCTTGACAAGCTTCAGAAATAGGAATATATGCACATCATACCCGCTCGACGAGGGGCGTCTCCGGAGGCGTCTTGGGATGGAGCGGGGTGCGGCGTCCGCCGGCCCGCTATTCGCACACCGGGCAGCCGGAGGCACACGGGACCCGATCGCCGGCACTAAGACCGCTCCCCGGCCCGATCTCGCCCAAACCGCCGCGGCGGGTGCTTCCTCAAGCGCCTGTACCTGCACTTCCCTCCGCCGGGTAGGTCAATCCCGGCCGGCGCTTCGGAAGCGCCCGCCACCCCTCGGCTCGAGCCGAGGACCCTACCTGCCAGCATCCCCCGGCCCGTTGCGGGCGCGGGAAGAGGATCACGCGTACTCGGTCGGCGCCGCAGCGATCCGCTCCGCCTTGCCGCCCAGTCCCTCCAGCGCGTCCGGCGTCAGCCCCGCGACCAGCACCCGGAGAGGATCGACCGGCGTTGTCAGGGTGATCGCGTCGCGCGCGAGCCGGACGAAGCCGAGCGGGCCATAATAGGGCTCGTCCCCGACGAGCAGCACGACCCGGTGCCCGGCCTCCCGCGCCGCCTCAAGCGCGATCCGCACCAGTTGCTTGCCCGCGCCGCGCCCCTTGTGCGGCGGCTTCACCGCCAGCGGGCCGAGGAGCAGCGCCGGCCGGTCGCCGATCCGGATCGGGGTCAGCCGCACCGAGGCGACGAACGCGTCGCCGGCGAGCGCCACGAACGAGAGCGCAGGGTCATGCGGCACGTCCTCGCGGAGCCGGAAGGCGGCGCGCGCGAAACGCCCCGGCCCGAAGGCCTCGGCATGGAGCGACTCGATCTCGGCATGGTCGGCCGGCTGTTCGAGCCGGTAGGTGAACGGGGAGGCGGTCATTTCGGGGCTCGGCATAACCGGGGGGCAATCGGATCCCGGCGCGAGCCCCTCCCGTCAGGCGGAGGCGGCGGCGCGCCGGACGGCGGTCGGCGACGCGTCGTGGCGTCGGTCGTCTCGTCGTCGGGTGGCGTGCCTCGGCATCGGTCAGGTCTCCCCAGGGCCGCGCCGATAGCACGGCGGCCCCGGCCCGTCAAAGTCCCGGCATGCCCTCGAGCCGGAGGCTTCTGCCGGCCGGCGTCTTACCACTCCGCTGCCGGCTCCGCGTCGCCGGCAATCTCGGCGAGCCGGCGGCGGGTCGCATCCGTCGTGTCCTCCGGCAGGGCTTCGGCGGGGAAGAAGCCGCTGTCGACGATCTCCATCGTGCGCGGCGGCGGCCGGGCCTGCTCCCAGTCGCGGCAGACATAGAGCGCGACGTGGTCGCGTGGCGAGGCGCGCGCATTCCAGTAGAGGCCGAACAGGCGGGAGGGCCCGGTCAGCGCGATCCCGCCTTCCTCGATCAGTTCGCGGTCGAGCGCGACGCCCATCGCCTCGCCGGGTTCGACCCCGCCGCCGGGCAGGTACCAGCCCGGGACATAGCTGTGGCGCACGAGGAGGATGCGGCCGTCGGCGTCGAACACCGCGCCCCGCACGCCGAGCGTCATGCCGCGGGTGAACCGCGAATAGGCGAGAAACAGCCCGGTCGGGAATCGAATCATCCGTTTCGCCACGTTCGCCCTCGCAACCGCGGGTTCGCAAGCCTCGCCGTCATGCCCATATAATGCCCGATCCGTTCCCGATCCTTTACCCTTTGGCATGGCTCCGATAAGGCGGACCTGATGTTCACGCTCGCCCACCTGTCCGATCCGCATCTCGGGCCTCTCCCCAACGTCCGCTGGCGCGACCTCGCCTCGAAGCGGGCCTTCGGCTACGCCAACTGGCGGCGCGGTCGGGCGGCGTCGCTCGGGCCTGCGAGCCTCCAGGCGCTGATCGAGGACCTCCACCGCGCGGAGCCGGACCATATCGCCGTCACCGGCGACCTCATCAACATCGGTCTCCCCGCCGAAGTCGATGCGGCGAAAGTCTGGCTCGCGGCGCTCGGCGAGGAGCGCGACGTGACCGTCGTTCCCGGCAACCACGACGCCTACCTGCCCGGCGCGGTCCGGCGCTTCACCGAGGCGTGGGCGCCCTGGATGACCAGCGACGAGGAAGCGGAGGGGACGGGCTTTCCTTTCGTCCGGGTGCGCGAGCCGGTGGCGCTGGTCGGCGTGTCGAGCGCCGTCGCAACCGCGCCGCTGATGGCGACCGGCCGGATCGGCGAGACCCAGGCCGATGCGCTCGCCGAAACCCTCGATTCGCTCGGTCGAGACGACCTCTTTCGAATCGTCCTCATCCACCACCCGCCGATTGCGGGCTCGACGCCGTGGCACAAGCGGCTGATCGGCGGCAGCCGCTTCCGCCGCGCCGTGGCGTCGGCAGGGGCCGAACTCGTGCTCCATGGCCACAACCACGTCACCAGCGTCGCCGCCATTCCGGGTCGCGACGCCCCGGTCCCGGTGGTGGGTGCGACGTCGGCATCGCTCCACCCGCACGAGGGACGCCCCGGCGGCAGCTACCTCCTCTACCGGATCGGCCGGGAGAACGGCGTTTTCGTCTGCGAGATGGAGGAGCGCGGCGCCGCGAAGCCGGGTGGACCGATCGAGACGCTGTCCGTGCAGCGTCTGCAGGGCTGAGGACGGCGGCGTGGCGCTGTGGCTGCCAGAATGACGCGTGTCCGCAAAGTTCGGGGCCGGGAACCCGAAGATTCGGCGCCTTCAGTCAGTCGCGATCACCGGCCGTACCAGCGACCCCGGCCGTACCACCCGCCGATGAGCAGAACGACGACCACAATGACGAGAAGCGTGGTGATATCCATGATGTGTCTCCTGGTGGACGTGCATTCAGTCGCGCAAGGGCGTGGTGCACTCCAGGACTGAGCAACGGTCACCATAAGTCTTTGGTTCCCCGGGTGCCGAGGGGCGGATCGCGTTGACAGCCCGCGACGCCGGGTGGCTCGCGGAATGAACGAAGAACTCTGGTTTTCTTTGGGAGCGCCCGGCCCGACTCGGGACCCGGGCGAAGCCCGGTCAGGCCGCTCCGGAGATGAGGGTGTAGGCGACGAGTCCGATCATGCCGATGAGCAGGCCGCCGAGGAAGGCGGCGACCATCCAGCCGGTCACCCGCCGGTCTGGCGCATCGGCGCCCGGTTCGGTCAGGGCGTTGGCGAGATTTCGCACCGTGCGGCGGCGGGTCGGCTCCTCGTCACGCCGGTTGCGGCGGAGCACCCAGTCGCCCTCGATCGCCCGTTCCCGCTCGATGATGCGCTCGGCGACATAGGAGGTGATCATGTCGGCCACGGCGTCGATGTCGTCGGATTCGAGGATCACGGTCCGCCCGAGGCGGGTGTCCTTGAGGAAGCGGTAGGTCCGCCGGTCGCGGTCCATGACCACGAACGAGGTCATGTCGACCCAGAGCCGGGGCGGGGTGCCGCCGGCGATGTTGAGGGCAAAGGCGTCGTGTTCGTCCGGGATCTCGGCGAACACGCTGCGGAGTTCGTCGGCCAGCATTTCCAGCCGGGCGCGCTCGGCGTCGCGCAGTTCGACGACGACGTCGGAACGCTCCGCCTCGGCCGTCCGGACGCGCCGAATGGCGTCCTTCAGGCTTCGGACGGTGTTGCCGCCGCCTCTGTCGAACGTATCGCTCATTCACTCATTCCCGAGGCCGCCCGTTATGGTTAGCAGCGTGTTAGCAAATTAAAACGCTTTTGCTTACGTATCGTTAACCGACGCGGTTTGACCCATTCACGTCCCTCATTGCCCGAGTCGCACCGTTTCGCCCCCCATGACCGGAGCTTTTCCCCGATGACCACGCTTCCCGCCGCCGCCGCCCGGGTCCAGGCGTCAGCCGAGGCCTTGGGCCTTGCCATTGCGGTGCGACTCATGCCCGACAGCACACGGACCGCCGCCGACGCCGCCTTGGCCTGCGGCTGCGCGGTAGGCCAGATCGTCAAGTCGCTGATCTTCCAGGGCAAAGACACCGGTCGCCCGCTGCTTCTCCTCGTCTCCGGCGCGAATCGCGTCAATGAGAAGGGTGTCGCGGTTACGCTCGGGGAGCAACTCATCCGTCCCGATGCCGATTTCGTCAGGGCAGCGACCGGCTTCGCCATCGGGGGGATTCCTCCGCTCGGCCATGCGACGCCTCTCGCCACCTGGATCGACGAGGATCTGCTTCAGTACGGGGTGGTCTGGGCGGCGGCCGGCACGCCCAAAGCGGTGTTCTCGGTCGATCCCGGTCGGCTTCGCGACGCCGTCGGCGCGGCCGTGATCCGAGTGACCTGAACGCCTTGGAGACCGCTAACCGGCGTGGGATGGCGGACGCTCGGCGAACAGATCCGCGGCGAACTCCAACCCGACACCGATCAGCAGCCCGATAAGGAGCACGACAAGGAGACCTACCACCACCAGCGCCGCCAGGCGCCATGCGAAGTCGATCATGCGGCGGCGCTCCTAGGTGTCACCGGCAGGATCTCTGGTGGCGGCGGCCACGAACGCAAATGTAGTGATGGACACGGCGAACAACAGAACCATTGTCATCGGAACAGCTCGGGAGCGGCCGGGCCATGGCGACGATCTCCGACGCGCCAATGGCGTTGAGAGGGGGCGCGCCCTGGCCTTGCACCGCCCACGCAAATCCATGTGTGACCTCGCGGCGCCGAAAGGTTACGATTGCCCGCCAAAGTGATACTTTATGCGGCCACGCCCCGGCCGGTGCCCGTCCGCATCGCGGACAGGGTCCGTCAGGTCGGCAAGCGGGGTTGAGGGGGAGCAACGGATTGGCCGCCCATGGGTCACTCACTGTCCTTTCGGTCTGGCCGAGAACCATCGTGGCTGACCTGCGGCAGCATGGCAGGCAGGTGGACAAGGTGCTTGGCGAAGCGGGGCTTGACCTCCGCACGGTCAATCGCGAAGGCGGCAAGATCCCCTGGCTCGGGCAGGCCAGGCTCTTGGAGATCGCCGCTCGCGAACTCTCTGACGACTGCTATGGCATTCACCTTGCCGAGCGGGTCGAAGTCCGCGATGCCGACGTCATCGCCTATCTCGGATTGGCCTCGCGCACACTCGGCGACGCCTTCGCCAACCTCTCGCGCTACGGGCGCGTCTTCACCGAAGCCGTCCAGTTCGAACTCACTGTCGCCGATGGCGCGGCGAGCCTGGAATTCATCCCGAGCAGCCCGACCTTTGCCCACTATCGCCAGCAGATGGAGTTCGCTGTCAGCCTTGTCGTCCATGCCTATCGCGACTTCACGAGACAGGATATCACGCCGCTCGAAGTGGCCTTCGTCCATCATCGGAACAAGCGACTGAGAGATATCTCCCGCTTCTTCGGATGCAGGGTCAGCTACGGCGAGCGCCGGGCGCGCATCGTGCTCAAAGCCAGGGACCTCGCGATTCCCATCCCGACCGCGGATCACCGGCTCCTGACCATCTTGCGGCGGCTGGCCGATACGATGCTCAGGGAAAGCGGTCAGAAAGGCACCGGGCTGGTGCCAAAGGTCGAGCGCCTCGTTGTCGACCTCCTCCCCACGGGAATGGCGCGCGCCAAGGTCATCGCAACGGAGCTTGGAATGAGCGACCGAACGTTGTCCCGCCGGCTCGCAGGCGAAGGGACGAGCTTTGAGGAAATCCTCGACCGGTTGCGCCATGATTTGGCGCAGCGGTACATCACCGGATCCGACCTGAGCCTCAGCGAGATTGCCTTCAATCTCGGCTATGCCAACCAACCTGCCTTCACGACGGCGTTCAAGCGCTGGTCCGGGAAGTCGCCTGGTGCTCTCCGCCACTAGTGTCGCCGCGTCAGGTCCTTCCTGGGGCTCAGCCCGCTCAGGGTCGATCTCCCTCCTCAATTCTCGCCAGTCCGCGCAGCCTTTCGATCTCGTCGGCGGCCTCCTGGAAGAGGGCCTTGACGGTCCCGATCAGCATGTCATCGGCGTCGAACACCGCGTCGCGGAGACGGACGAGAAGGTCGGATGGGTCAACGATGGATGCCTCGCCCGAAGTATCCTCAGCGTCCGCCGAACGATCGCTCATGTTCCCTTCCCGTCTATGGCGATGCGTCGCGACCGCCGGGCCCTCGGATAGTGATCAGCGGTGGTCGTAGCCGGAACCGCGGGAGCGACGCTTACGCCAAGGGGTCAGATTCTTCTGATTTACCGCCAACCAGGACGGAATGCCTGGCTCGGACTCGAAATCCGGGACGGAGCCCCTGTTTCGGTGATCCCGGTGGGTGGCGGTACGCCCCCTTTTGGCGCTGTCGGGAGCGGGCGGCTTCGTGCTAGGCGGCGGGGTGGCGCTTCGCGACGAAGACGTGGCCGGTGATGACGAACACCGTCTCGCCCTTCTGATTGATGCCTGTGGTCTCGACGCTCACCAGGCCCCAGGCCGGCCTCGACTCCGTGTCCCGCTTCGAGGCGACGCGTCCGGTGAACTCGATGGTGTCGCCGGGATAGACGGCGCGCAGCCACTTGAGGTCGTCGAAGCCGGGAGAGGGGCCGAGCGGCGACACGGTCCGGCCCTCGAGCCGCGCCCTCTCGCTCGTCCGCACGAAGTAGCGGGTGAGCAGGCCCATCATCACTGAAGCGGTGTGCCAGCCGCTGGCGCAGATGGCCCCGAAGGGGCTTGCCTTCGCCGCCGCCTCGTCGAGGTGGAAGGGCTGCGGATCGTAGGCGAGGGCGAAGCGGCGGATTTCCTCCGCGGTGAAGCGATGCGCGCCGAAGGGATGGGTGCTGCCGATGACGAAGTCCTCGTAGGTCACGCAGCCGCTCCGCGCCGGAAGAAGATCGGGTTTTCCATCAGCACCACCGTCTCGCCCGCCTGGTTCACCACCTCATGGCGGAAACGGACAATGCCCATCTCCGGTCGCTTCGCCGATCGGCGGAGTTCGATGACGGTCGACGAGCCGGTCAGCCGGTCGCCCGGCCGCACCGGACGGCGCCACTTCAGCGTCTCGATGCCGGGCGAGCCCATGCACGCAGACTCGACGAGATAGGCGTCGCAGAGCATCCGCATCAGAAGCGCGCAGACATGCCAGCCCGAAGCGGACAGCCCGCTGGTGAGGTCGGTCGCCGCGACCCTTTCGTCGAGGTGAAAGGGCTGGGGGTCGAATTCGGCGGCAAAGGCGATCATCTCGGGCCGCCCGACCTGCCGTTCGGGCAACGGCAACGTCTGCCCGAGCGTGAAGTCCTCGAAGTAGCGTTTCGGCACAGTCGTCCCCTGCTGTTCCTGCTGATCGGATCGATAGACCGCAATGCCGCCGCGATCAATCGCTTGCCGAGGCCGCGACGGTGCGTCGGGAGGGTGCGCAAACGGGGCGCCGCGGCGGTTTCAATCGGTGGCCCGACGCGCTATAGCCTGACGAGAACCCCTCCCGTCCTCCGCGCGGTATCATCTTTTGGACTTCATTCGCTTCGTGCGGCAGCATGCGCGGCCGCTCGCCTTCGGCGCCTTGCACGCCTTCTATTCGGCGCCCGGACAGACCTTCTGCATCGGCCTGTTCGTCGCCTCCTTCGGCGCAGACTTCGGCCTCGATCCGGCGGCCGTGGGCGCCGCCTATCTCGTGGCTACGGTCGGCGCCGCCATCGCGCTGCTCTTCGTCGGCCAGTGGATCGATCATGTCCGGCTGGTCCACTACAGCGCCGCCGTGATCGTCGGCCTTGGCATTGCCTGCTTCATGACCGCCGCAGCCGTGGGACCGCTCACGCTCGTCGTCGCCTTTTTTGCGCTCCGTCTTACCGGACAGGGACTCATGATCCACGTCGAGGCCACGGCGACGGCCCGCGCCTTCGAGACCCAGCGCGGCCGCGCTCTCGGCATCACCGCGCTCGGCGTGCCGCTGTCGGAAATGATATTCCCGCCGCTTCTGGTGGCTGGCATCGCCGCCATCGGCTGGCGGTCCACTTACGCCGTGGTGGGCGCGATCGCCATCCTTGTGCTGCTCCCCTTCACCCAGTGGCTGCTCAGCGGCATCAGTCGCGCGCGACCTCCGGGCAAGTCCGCGCACGGGCCCTGGCGCGGCCTGGTCGGCGGCCTCCTGCTCCTCGGCCGGTCGCGCTTCGTCTGGGCGGCCCTGCCCGCAATGGCGATCCTTTCGTTTGTCGGCACAGCGATCATGTTCCATATCACCACCATCGCCGGCGCCAAGGGCTGGCCACTGGCGCTGGTGGCCGCAAGTTTCCCGGCGAGCGCGATTGCCCATGTCATCGGCCTGTTCGCGTCCGGTCATATCATCGATCGATTCTCGGCCCGGAAGCTCTTTGTCTTCCAGTCGTTTCCGATTGTGCTCGCTGTCGCCGTGCTCGCCCTGGTCGCTGACCGATGGGCGCTCCCCGTCGCCTTCGCCCTGATGGGGTTCGGGTTCGGCCTCGCCAGGCCGGTCATGACCGCGGTATGGGCGGAGATCTTCGGCATCGCCATGCTGGGCTCGATCCGAAGCGCGGTGGCGATGTACGTCGTCTTCATTTCGGCCCTGGCGCCCTTCGTCTTCGGGGCGCTCCTTGGCACCGGCATCGGCGTGGATGCGATCCTCCTCGCCTTCGCGATCGCGGCCCTGCTCTGCATGGTCCCGGCGTTCTACGCCGAGTGGCGGGGCTTCAACTGAGCTCCGTCAGGCCTTCTGCGTGCCGCCGATGCTGATGCAGAGCAGCCGGCACGGCTCGTCATGGGGGACGCGCCAGCCGTGGCGGGTGCCGTTCTGGATCACCGTGTCGCCGGGATAGAGCGGGACCGTCACGCCGTCGTCGAGGCGCATCAGGCAGCGGCCCGAGAGCACGTAGACGAAGTCGATCGAGTCCGTCCGGTGCATGCCCGGGTCGTCCTTCTCCATCACGTCGAGGAGGCCGGGAAGGGCGCGCTCCGCCTCGGCGGTCGCCGCGGCGATGTCGAGACCGGCGGGCGGCGGCGTCGCCGCCGGCGGGATGGTGATGATCTCGAAGCGATAGCCGCCGGCCGGCGGGAACCACGAGCGATAGGGCGGCTCCATGCCGTCGTCCGGAAAAGCGGGCGGCTTGTCGTCACCCCAGAAGTAGAAAAACTCCGCTCCCGGCATCAGGTCCGGGGTGATGGCCTTGATCCGGCTGTCGCTCACGACCACCGATTTGCCCCCGGCGGAGGTTCCGGTCACGACCCGGCGTATGCCATCCTCATCCACAGGGCTGATCCCATTCGGGCCTATACGTTGAACTTGAAAAGGAGCAGGTCCCCGTCCTTGACCACGTACTCCTTGCCTTCGTCCCGCGCCTTGCCGGCTTCCTTTGCCGCCTGCTCGCCGCCCAGCGCGATGAAGTCATCGTATGCGATGGTCTGGGCGCGGATGAAGCCCTTCTCGAAGTCGGTGTGGATAACCGCCGCCGCCTGCGGCGCCCGCGTCCCGGTCTCGATCGTCCAGGCCCGGACTTCCTTGGGGCCGGCGGTGAAATAGGTGACGAGGCCGAGGAGCGCATAGCCGGCGCGGATCAGCCGGTCGAGGCCGGGCTCCTCCAGCCCGAGCGAATCGAGGAAGTCGCGCTGTTCCCCGTCGGGAAGCTGCGCGATCTCGGCCTCGATCGCCGCGGAAATGACGACGCAGCCGGCATGCTCCGCCTTCGCCATCGCCTCGACCCGCGCCGACAGCGCGTTGCCGGTGGCGGCGGATGCCTCCTCGACATTGGCGACGTAGAGCACGGGCTTCGCGGTGAGGAGGTTGAGGGCGCGGAAGGCCGCTGCCTCGGTTGGCGGGATTTCCGCCGTCCGCGCCGGTTTCCCCGCGTTGAGCGCGGCCAGCGCCGCGTCCATCAGCGCCACCTCGGCCTTGGCTTCCTTGTCGCCGGTCTGGGCGCGCTTCCGAAGCGGCGTCACCCGCCGCTCGAGGCTCGAGAGGTCGGCGAGCATCAACTCGGTGTTCACCGTCTCGGCGTCCGACACCGGGTCCACCCTGCCCTCGACATGGGTCACGTCGCCGCCCTCGAAGCATCGCAGCACATGCACGATCGCGTCGACTTCGCGGATGTTGGCGAGGAACTGGTTGCCCAGGCCCTCGCCCTTCGAGGCGCCGCGCACCAGCCCGGCGATGTCGACGAAGCTTATCCGCGTCGGCACGATCTGCTGCGGCTTGGCGATCGCGGCTATCGCGGAGAGGCGCGGATCGGGCACCGCCACCTCGCCGGTGTTCGGCTCGATGGTGCAGAACGGATAGTTCGCTGCCTGCGCCAGCGCGGTTCGCGTCAGCGCGTTGAAGAGTGTCGACTTACCGACGTTCGGCAGGCCGACGATGCCGCAGGTGAAGCCCATGCGCTTTCGAAAGTCCGATCTGATGCAAGGATGGCGCGTTGTTGGCAGACCGGCCGGCGCAACGCAAGTGCGATACGAGCCCCGCGGCATGGCGTGCAAACCCGGCCGGACACGGTAGTCTCGATGCGATGAACGCCGGCCGCCGAACCCTGTCCGACAGCATCGAACGAATCTTCCGCCGGGATCGCATCGTCGTTCTCGGCGCCCTCGGCGCGGTGGTCCTGCTGGCGGCGGCCTACACGGTCGCCGGGCCGGGCATGGACCTCGCGATGAGCGGCGATCTCGGCGGCGCGATCATGGTGCCGGCCGTCTGGTCTCCGGGCTATGCCGCGCTCATGTTCGCCATGTGGTGGATCATGATGGTGGCGATGATGGTGCCGAGCGCCGCGCCGATGGTGCTGCTGGTCGCGGCCGTTGCCCGGCGGCAGTCGGCGCCCGAGCCGCCATTGGCCACGGTGGCGGCCTTCGTCGGCGGATATCTGGTCGTGTGGGGGGCGTTCAGCCTTGCCGCGACGCTTCTGCAATGGGGCCTCGAGGCCTTGCTCCTCGTCTCGCCGATGGGCATGGCGAGCACGACGCCCATCTTGGCCGGCGCGCTCCTCATTGCCGCCGGCCTCTACCAGCTGACGCCGCTGAAGCGCGCCTGCCTCGGCCGCTGCCGCCATCCCCTCGGCTTCGTCGCCACGCATTGGCGCCCGGGCGGATGGGGTGCGTTCCGCATGGGCCTGCTTCATGGCCTCTGGTGCCTCGGCTGCTGCTGGGCGCTCATGCTGCTGCTCTTTGTCGGCGGAGTGATGAACCTCGTCTGGGTCGCCGGAATCGCTCTCTTCGTGCTTGTCGAGAAGACCGCGCCCTTCGGCAACGTTCTCGGCTATCTTGCCGGTATCGCTATGACGGGCTGGGGCGTCGCCCTGCTCGTCGGGATCGTGTGAAGCGGAGGAAATCGGGCCAATGGCGCGCGTCGACTGGTATGTCGAGGGGGCGAAGCTCGGCAACTGCAACTGCGATCCCTCCTGCCCCTGCCAGTTCGAGGGGCTGCCGACCCATGGCGGGTGCGAGGGGATCGAGGTCGCCCGGATCGATCGCGGGCACTTCGGCGAGACGCGGCTCGATGGCTTGTGCTTCGCGCTCTTCTATCGCTGGCCCGGCCCGATCTTCGAGGGCGGCGGCGAGATGCAGGCGGTCATCGACGACCGCGCCAATGAGGCCCAGCGCCGGGCCCTGCACACGATCCTTCACGGCGGCGAAACGAAGGAGGCGGGTACCCACTGGTGGGTGTTCCACGCGATGTCGCAGACGGTCCACGAGGCGCTCTACCGGCCGATCGATTTCTCGATCGATGTCGACGGTCGGACGGCCAGCGCCCGCATCCCGGAACTCCTCGAGGCGAGCGGCCGGCCGATCCGGAACGCTTTCGACGGCAAGCCCCACCGCATCCGCATCGACCTGCCCTCCGGAATCGAGTTCGAGATCGCGGAGATCGGCAATGCGTCGACCGAGCTCGGCGGCGCCATCCCGCTCTCGCTCGCCGACAGCTATGGGCAGTTCAACCGCTTCAACCTGTCGGGGGAGGGGATCGTCCGCCGCCGCAGCGCGTGATCCGATCCGGGCGGTCGTGGATCGGGGGTGGCCACCGGACCGCAGCGCGCTACACTCGTCTCGTACCGCACCTGGTTGAGTGCCGCTGAAATCGGAACGGGAGGAGACCTTCGAGATGAGATGGACCGGCATACGGATCATGGGGGGCGGCGCTGTCGCCTTCGCGCTCGCGTTCGGCATTGCCCCGCCGGCGGTGGCACAGCAATTCATCAACGTCCTCACCGGGGGCACCAGCGGCGTCTACTACCCGCTCGGCGTCGCGCTTTCCACGATCTATGCCGCCGAGTTCCCCGATGCGAAGACCCAGGTCCAGGCCACCAAGGCTTCGGTTGAGAACCTCAATCTCCTGCAGCAGGGCCGCGGCGAGATCGCCTTCGCCCTGGGCGATTCGGTCCAGCTCGCCTGGGAAGGCAATACCGAGGTGGGTTTCCCCGGGAAGCTCGACAAGCTCCGCGCCATCGCCGCCATCTATCCCAACTACGTTCAGGTCGTCGCGAGCGCGGATTCGGGCGTCGCCACGCTGGCCGACCTCAAGGGGAAGAGCCTCTCGGTCGGCGCACCCAAATCGGGCACCGAGCTCAACGCCCGCGCCATCTTCGAGGCTGCCGGCCTCACCTATGACGATCTCAGCCGGGCGGAGTACCTTCCTTTCGGCGAGTCGGTGGAACTGATGAAGAACCGCCAGCTCGACGCCACGCTGCAGTCGGCCGGCCTTGGCGTCGCCTCGATCCGCGACCTCGCGACATCGATTCCGATCACGATCGTCGCGGTGCCGGCGGACATCGTCGCGGCGATCGGCGCCCCGTATACGGCCGCCGTCATCCCGGCCGGCACCTATGAGGGGCAGACGGCGGATGTCCCCACCGCCGCCATCACCAACATCCTCGTCACCCATGCCGACCTCGACGACGAGACCGTCTACCGGATGACCAAGGCGCTGTTCGAGAACCTCGATGAGATGAGCGCCGCCCACGCCGCCGCCCAGGCGATCTCGATCGACGCGGCAACGGACGGGCTGCCCATCCCGCTCCATCCCGGCGCCGAGCGCTACTACAAGGAACAGGGCAAGCTTTGAGCGGCGCCGGGCCGGGCCCGGCCCGCCCGCCTGTCCCGGCCGGCGCGCCTCTGAGCCCGCCGACAGGAGTCGAGCCCTCGCATCCCCCGACGGCGGGATCGGCCGAGGCGGGCCTGTACGACCCGCTCGCGGAGAGTTTCCCCGCGAGCCGCGAGGGCCGGCTCCTGTTCTTCATCGCCGTCGCGTTCAGCACCTTCCAGGTGCTGACCGCGCTCGGATTGCTGGCCCTGCCCAGCCAGATCGTGCGGGCGGTCCATGTCGGTTTCCTCCTGCTGCTCGCCTTTCCGCTGATTGCCGCGGCGCGGCGCAATCCCGGCTGGATCAGGGTGCTGTCCTGGGTCGCGGCTTTGCTCGGCGCTGCCGCCGCGCTCTACCAATGGGTCTTCTACCGGGAGCTCATCGTCCGCTCCGGATATCCGACCGATCTCGACCTCGTCGTCGGGTCCGTCCTCCTCGTCGTCCTGCTCGTCGCGTCCTGGCGCGCGCTCGGCGCGGCGCTGCCGATCCTGTCCGGCGCCTTTCTCGCCTACTGCCTCCTTGGCCAGCACCTGCCGCCGCCGCTCGGTCATCGCGGCTACGATTTCTCGCAGGTCATCGACCACATGGCCTTCGGCACCGAGGGCGTCTACGGCATCCCCATCTACGTCTCGTCGACCTACATCTTCCTCTTCATCCTGTTCGGCGCCTTTCTCGAGCGGGCGGGCATGATCCGGCTCTTCACCGATGTCGCGCTCGGCCTCGTCGGCCATGCGCGCGGCGGCCCGGCCAAGGTGGCGGTGGTCTCGTCGGCGCTGATGGGCACGATCTCGGGTTCCGGCGTCGCCAATGTCGTCACCACCGGCCAGTTCACCATCCCGCTGATGAAGCGCTTCGGCTACAAGGCCGCCTTCGCCGGCGGGGTGGAGGCGACCGCCTCGATGGGCGGCCAGATCATGCCGCCGGTGATGGGGGCGGTCGCCTTCATCATGGCCGAGACCCTCGACGTCGCCTATGCCGAGATCGTCAAGGCGGCGATCGTTCCGGCGCTCCTCTATTTCGGATCGGCGTTCTGGATGGTGCATCTCGAGGCGGGCCGCCGCGGGCTCCTCGGGCTGCCGAAGGACCAGTGCCCCTCGGCCATCGCGGCGCTTCGCGCGCGCTGGTACCTCGTGCTGCCGCTCGCGGCGCTCGTCTTCCTGCTCTTCTCCGGCTACACGCCGCTCTTCGCCGGCTCCGTCGGCCTGGCGCTTACGGCGATGCTCATCCTCGGCACCGCCATCGCCATCGGCCTGCCGACCATGGCGATCCGCATCGTCTTCTGGATCGGACTGGGGCTCGTCGCTGCGGCCTTCCTCAACTACGGCGTCACGGTTCTCGCCGGCGCGCTTGTCGCGCTGGTGGCCTGGAATTTCGTCACGGCCGGCGGGCGCGAGACGCTCCGGCTCTCCCTCGACAGCCTCGCCGAGGGCGCCAAGACGGCGATCCCCGTCGGCATCGCCTGCGCCACCGTCGGCATCATCGTCGGCACCATGACGCTGACCGGGCTCGCAACCACCTTCGGCCAGTTCATCGTCTCCGTCGGCGGAACCAGCCTGTTCCTGTCGCTGGTGCTCACCATGATCGCCTGCCTGATCCTCGGCATGGGCGTGCCGACCATCCCGAACTACATCATCACCGCCTCGCTCGCCGGGCCGGCCCTCCTTCAACTCGGCGTGCCGCTCATCGTCAGCCACATGTTCGTCTTCTACTTCGGCATCCTTGCCGACCTCACGCCGCCGGTGGCCCTCGCGGCCTTTGCCGCCGCCCCGATCGCCAAGGAAAGCGGCATGAAGATCGGCGTCCAGGCGGTGAAGATCGCGCTCGCCGGGTTCGTCATTCCCTTCATGGCGGTCTACTCGCCGGCGCTGATGCTGCAGGAAGGGGGGCCGCTGGCCGCAGCGATCGGCTTCCCGGCGGCGGTCGCCTACATCGTCTTCAAGGCCTGTCTCGCGATCATGCTCTGGGGGGCGGCGGCGATCGGGTTTCTGACGCGTCCGCTCGCCCTGTGGGAGCGGGCGCTGGCCACGGCGGCCGCCTTCACCCTCGTCGCCGCATTGCCGATCACCGACGAGATCGGCTTCGCCCTGTCCGCCCTCTTCCTCGGCCAGCTCTACTGGCGGGCGCGCAGGCAGGCCGCGCGGGTCTCGGGGTGAGCCTCTGCATCGCTCTTGGCGGCAAGGTGGTGATGCTTGCCGTCTCGACCTTCACCCTCTCCTGGACGCACAGCGTCGAGAAGACGGCGTGGACGGAGCGATGGGACGTCACGCCGGCGGGACTTGTCGTCACCGAAGCGAGGATCGAGGGCTCGGGCGCCGGCATGGAGCCGCCGGACGGCGCGGTGTTCGATGGTTCGGGCTGGACCTTCCGCCCGCCGCCGCTGCCGCAGGAGCGGTTGGTCCTCGCCGATTCCGGCGCAACCGGACCGTGGACCCTCTGCGCCGGGACCGACTGCAGAGTGCTCGGCGAGGGGAGCGGCGAGCCCATCGTCCTGTCGGCCTGCCCATAGCGGCTCAGGCGAATTGGGAGAAGCAGCGGCTCGGACGACGGCTCAGCCGCCGAAGAGCTTCTTGAGGCCGCGGGCGAGCGGACCGCCGCTTTCCGGGGTCGCTGCCGGCGTCGCCGTGGCTTCGGCCGGCTTGGAGCCGGCAGGGACCTCGGCGTCCTTTCCCGACGCCTTTACGGGCTTGCCCTTTGCCTTCTTCTCCTCGCCGCCGAGCGTCTCGTGGATGCGGTTGGCGAAGGTGTTGTCCTTGCCCTCGGCGAGGAGAGGCGCATTGTCCGCGATCGCGTCGATCAGCGGCTCAAGCCAGATGCGGTCGGCCTTGGCGAAGTCATGGAGCACATGGTGCGGCACCATCTCCTTGACGCCGGGATGGCCGACGCCGATCCGCATGCGCCGGTAGCCGTCGCCGATCGCTCCGCTGGTCGATCGCAGGCCATTGTGTCCGCCGCTTCCGCCGCCGGCCTTCATGCGGAGCTTGCCCGGCGGCAGGTCGACCTCGTCGTGTATGACGAGCACGTCGGCCGGCGCGAGCTTGTAGAAGTTCATCGCCTCGCCGACCGAGCGGCCGGACTCGTTCATGTAGGTCAGCGGCTTGAGGAGCAGCACCTTCTCGCCGCCGAGCGACCCCTCGGCCACGTCGCCGCGAAAACGCCGCCGCCACGGGCTGAACCCGTGGCGGCGGTAAATGGCGTCGACGGCCATGAAGCCGACATTGTGCCGGTGCCCGGAATAGTCCGGGCCCGGGTTGCCGAGGCCGGCGATGAGCAGCATCGGACCGCTCCCGGCAGGCCGCGTGTCGTGCGGCTACTTCTTGCCGTCGGTTTTCGCGCCGTCGGCCTTCTTGGCGTCGCCGCCTTCGGCCTTGGCGTCGGCGCCTTCGGCAACTGCGGCCGGGCCCGAGGCCGCCGCTGCGGCAGCGCGGAGCTCTTCCTTCACGCCCGCGGGCGCCGCGATCGTGGCGATCGTGAAGTCGCGGGCGATGGTGGGCCGCACGCCTTCGGGCAGCCCGACCGACGAGATGTGAAGCGAGTCGTTGATCTCGAGCCCGGCCAGATCGGCGACGATCTTGTCCGGAATGCCGTCCGCGGGGCAGAGCAGCTCGACACGGTGGCGGACGACGTTGAGCACGCCGCCACGCTTGATGCCGGGCGAATCCGCCTCGTTGATGAACTGCACCGGTATCTCGACCTTGATCGTCGACCCGGCCACGATGCGGAGGAAATCGACATGCAGCGGCCGGTCGCTGACCGGGTCGAGCTGGAAGTCGCGGGGAAGCGTGCGGATCGTCTCGCCGTTCACCTTGATCTCGGCGACGGTGGTGAGGAACCCTCCGCCGTGAATCTTGAAGAAGACGTCGCGGTCGGACAGGTGGATCGCGACCGGCGGCTCCTTGCCGCCGTAAATGACTGCGGGGATCTGGCCCTCGCGACGGACTGCTCTGGCGGCCCCCTTGCCCACCTTTTCGCGAACCGTCGCCGTGAGCTCGTAGCTGGCGCCCATCGGACAACTCCTTGATGTTGCTTTGATAAACCCGCCCCGTTGGCGGGCTTTATGGCCTGCGTTGCCTCCAGGGGTGTCGGCGCGGCCGCGGGGTATATAGACGATGCGCGCAAGGCGCGCAATGTCGGGCTCCGGCGCGGACTTGCCCGGCCGGCGGCCTGTGGGCTCGAATGCGGTTCAGAACTTGTAGGCGACGCCCAGCCGGACCACGCTGGTCGTGTTCTCGGTCTTCATCTTGGTCGTCGGGAAGAACGGCTTGAGGGCACCCGACGTGCTGCCGTAGTCGGTGTAGCGGTATTCGATGCGGGTGATCCAGCGCGGCGCGACGGCGAAGTCCCAGCCCGCGCCGACGGTCCAGCCGGTGAGCGTTTCGGAATAGCCGCAACAGGCGGGCTTCGGCAGCGGGCCGCCCTCGAAGTCGTAGCCGGCAAAAGCGACGCCGCCGGTCGCGTAGAGGAGCGAGCGCCCGAAGGCGGCGCCGAGACGGGCGCGGATCGAGGCGTCCCAGTCCATGCTGGCCGAGCCGGTGGAGGTGAGGCCGCTCCTGTCGGTGTAGCTGCCGTTGAGATCGGCCGCCTCGATATCGCCTTCGAAACCGACGACCACGTTGTTCCACTGGAAATTATAGCCGGCATAGACGCCGCCGAGCACGCCGTCCGGGTCTGAGTTGCCCGAGGGCGCACCGCCCCCCGGGCCGCCGACATACTCGTGCGATGTCGACCCCCAGCCATAGCCGACCGCCGCGCCGAAATAGGCGCCGGCGAAGGTGAACGGAGTCTCGCTGATCGGAACGACAGACACGGGGGCGGGGGCCGCGAGGTCGGCGGCAAGGGCGCTCGTCCCGCACAGCGGCAGCGCGAGCATCAGTGCGATCAGCTTGACGTTCATGGCGCACCCCCGATCGTCTAATCCCAGCCAGACTACACCCGACTTGCGCGCATGGGTGTGCCCTTCAGGCAACATCGCGTAGCAAAGAGTCTTCGCAGGGCCGCCGGTCTGCGCCAGCGGTCACAAGGTCCACCGCCGCCGGTGCCCGCCACAGGTGCGTCAGGTTAGGGCGCTATGGTCACAGGTCTGATATGATCGCCCGCAACGATACGCGCGCATTCTGATCGCAGTCACGGAGGAGACACGCATGTCCGACAATGCCGGCCGTTTCGTCTGGTACGAACTGATGACCACCGACCTCAAGGCGGCGGAGGCCTTCTATGCCGCCGTCGTCGGGTGGACCGCGAAGGACTCCGGCATGCCGGGCATGGCCTACACCATCTTCTGGTCCGGCGACGCCACGATCGCGGGCCTGATGGCGCTGCCTGACGAGGTACGGAAGATGGGCGCCCCGCCGGCCTGGAGCGGCTACATCGCGGTCGACGATGTCGACGCCGCGGTCGAGAAGGTGAAGCGGCTCGGCGGCATGATTCACATGCCCCCCACCGACATCCCCGAGGTCGGACGGTTCGCGGTTGCAGCTGACCCGCAAGGCGCGGTCTTCTTCCCGTTCAAGCCGCTCCCGCCGCCGACCCCGCCGGTGGTTCCCGCGCCGGGATCTCCCGGCACGATCGGCTGGCACGAGCTCTTCGCCAGCGACTGGGAGAAGTCCTTCGCCTTCTACAGCGACCTGTTCGGCTGGCAGAAGGACCAGGCGATGGATATGGGGCCGATCGGCACCTACCAGCTCTTCACCGCGCCGGGCGGCGGCCCCGCGATCGGCGGCATGTTCAACAAGCCGGCCGAAGTCCCGGTCAATTTCTGGCTCTATTACTTCGTCATCGACGAGGTCGACGCGGCGGTCGCGCGGGTCACGGCCAACGGCGGCAAGGTGCTGTTCGGCCCGATGGAGGTGCCCGGCGGGGCTTTCATCGTCCAGTGCATGGACCCGCAAGGCGCGATGTTCGCGCTGACCGGACCGCGCAAGTAGGCCGCGGCTTCCAGGCCTCGGACTTGTTGGTAGGTGACCAACCAGTGTGCTAGCGTGCTCCGCGGGATGGACGCCCGGGGAGCACTATGGAGATCACGGTCGAGACGGGTGTTGGACGGCTCGGTGGTGCGATCGAGAACGGCGTCCGCCGCTTTCTCGGAGTTCCCTACGCCGCGCCGCCGGTCGGCGTCGACCGGCTACGCTCGCCAGGGCCGCATCCGGGCTGGACGGGCGTTCGACCGGCGGTCGAGATCGGGCCGGCGGCGCCGCAGAAGCTCGCCGGGATGCAGACCTGGCTGAACGACCCGATCGCCCGCGTCGACGAGGACTGCCTCTATCTCAACGTCTTCGCGCCCGCCGACGCCACGGCCGCGCCGGTGATGGTCTGGTTTCACGGCGGTGCGACCCGGGCCGGCCATGGCGGCGCCGCCGCCATCCATGGCGATCGCCTCGCGCGGGAGCAGGGCATCGTCGTCGTCACCGTCAACTACCGCCTCGGACCGCTGGGCGGTCTGGCCCACCCCGATCTCGCCGACGAGGGCACGGGACACGTCGCCAACTGGGGCATGCAGGACAAGATCGCAGCGCTGCGTTGGGTGCAGGACTCGATCGCCGCCTTCGGCGGCGATCCCGGGGCGGTCACCGTTGCCGGGCAGTCCTCGGGCGGGACCAATGCCATTCTCATCGCCCAGAATCCCGATTGTCGCGGCCTCTTCCGTCGCGTCATCGCCATGAGCCCGCCGCTGTTCCGGCCGCCGATGTTCGTCGATCTGGACGCGGCCGCCGAGTACACCGCGGCGCTGGCCGAGCTGCTCGGTGTCAGCGTGCGCGGCCTCCGCGATCTTGACGGCGCGACGCTGGTCCGCCGCGAGCTCGAGTTCCTCAACCAGTCGGCGTTCGCGCAGCGCTTCGGCCGGCCCCGGACCGCGCCCACGCTGGATGGGCGTCTGGTGCGCGAGTGGGCCTATGCCGGAGTGGCCGCGCCGGTGCCGCTCCTCATCGGCTTCACCCGCGACGAGGCGCGGTTCTGGTATGACCTGAAACTGCCGGACGGCACCGTGCTCACGTCGATGAAGCCGCCGGCGACCCTCGCCGAGCTTCGGGCCGAGCTCGCGCGCCTCACAAAGCTCTACTACGCCTTCGACGGTGCGCCATCGCCGGACGAAGTCATCGCGGCCTATGGCGGCGCTGCCGTCACGGATGCGGACGCGGCGCGCCTGTGGTTCGAGGCCTATTCGGACGTGCTCTTCCGTGCCCCGGTGCTCCACTACGCCGCCCGTCACGCGGCGCTTGCGCCCACCTACGTCTACGAATCCGCCTGGCCGCTGGCGGCGCCGGCCGAGGGTACGCCGCATGCGGCCGACGTGCCCTTCGTCTTCGGCACCGTCGCCCACCCGCATCTCGCGGCGAAGATTGGCTACGGCCCTGAAGCGGAGGCGACGGCCCGCGGGGCGATGGCCATGCTCGGCGGCTTCGTCCGGACCGGCAGGCCGGGTGATAGCGATGACGCTCCGTCCTGGCCGGCCCTCACCGAAGGGTCGATGGTTTCCCCCGAGGTCATCACCTTCGGCGCGTCGCGACGGGCGGCGTCGCTTGGGCCCCTCGAGCGGCCGCCGCCGCTCGATCTCTGGCGCGCCTTTGATCCCCGCGGATGAGATGGCGTCCGCGCTGTCAGCGAGCGCGGACGTCGGATCAATCCGGGGAGGGGGCCGGCGCGGGACACTCTGCTCCCTGCGACCGGCCCCCATCTTTCCGGCGCCTATTCCTCCAGGACCTTCATGTCCTTGACGATCAGCTTGCCGTCGGTGCGCGGCGTCCAGTCGAGCCGGGCCGACAGGCCGTAGATGTCCTGGTGGTTGAGGAGCGGCGCGAGATAGGCGCCGTCATGCGCGGTGGTTCCGATCTCGGCGTAGAGCTGCCGGCGCTTCTCGACGTCGGTCTCGGTCCGGGCCGCGACGATCCTGGCCTTCATGTCGAGATCGTCGTTGGAGGCGGCGGCGACTCCGGCCTCGAGCGCGACCGTCATTGGCCGGTCGGCGTCGAGCAATTCGTCCGAGCTCACCACGAAGATCGCGTCGGGCCGCTTCGCCCGGTCGAAGAACTGCGTCAGCCAGACGCTGAATTCCTCGATCCGGATGTCGGTCTTGATGCCGATCTCGTTCCAGTAGGCGCCGACCGCCTCGATCACTTCGCGGTCCTTGAGCCAGCGGCCCGATTCGCCGACGAGGGTGATCGTCGCGCCCTCTGCTCCGGCTTCCTTGATGAGCGCCCGCGCCGCCTCGGGATCGTACGGATAGGCGGGAATCGAGGGATCAAAACCGAAGGCGCGCGGGTTCACCAGTTGCCCCTTGGTCGGGGTGGCGCGGCCGACGAACAGGGCGTCGGCGAGCGCCTGGCGGTCGATGGCGAGGTTGAGGGCCATGCGGACGCGCTCATCCTTCACCGCCGGGTTCTCGGTCGACAGGATAATCACCGAGGTCTCGAGCCCTTCCACCGAGACCGCCTTCGGCACCGCCTCGACATATTCGGGCAGCAGGTAGGGGATGAGTTCGACCTCGCCGGCGAGGAGCGCGGACATCCGCGTCCCCGGCTCGTTGATGAAGCGGAACTTCACCTCGTCGATCGCCGGCGCGCCGCCCCAATAGGCGGGATCGGCCTTGAGCACGATCTCGCTGCCGCGCGCCCAGCTGTCGAAGCGGTAGGGCCCGGTGCCGACCGGGGCGGTGTCGAAGGCGGCATCGGCGCTGTATTTCGGCGCCGCCATCTTCATCCAGTACATGCGCGCCGGAAGGATCGGGTCGGGCCCGTTGGTGAGGATGCGGACGGTGAGATCGTCGACCTTCTCGGCCGACGTGATCGATCCGAAGTAGGCCATCTGCTCCGACTTCAGTTCAGGGTCGATCAGACGGAGAACGCTGTGGACGACGGCGTCGGCATTGAACGGTTCGCCGTTGTGGAACTTGATGTCCGGGCGCAGCTTGAATTCCCACGTCGTCGGGTCGACCTGCACCGGCGGCTCGGCCGCCAGCCCCGGCAGCAATTCGCCGTTGGCGTTGCGGACCATCAGCGTCTCGTAGACGTTGTCGTTGATCGCGCGCTCGCCGCCATCGTCGCGCTTGTGCGGGTCGAGCGTCGAAGGCTCGGTGCCGATCGCGATGGTGATGCCCGCGGCATCGGCGCTGGCCGCCGTCAGGGCCAGCAATGCGGCCACGGCGACGCCTCGAAGAATTCCGGTTGGTCTGGTCACCTTGTCACTCCTCTTTGATCCCCTGGATAGACGGCGCGGAAGCCTGATCCGTCGATCGGCGCATATCGCTCGCGTCGATCAGGACTGGTTGGTAGCTTACCAAGACACGCTAGTGCACTATCGCGAAGGCGGCAACGGCCGTTTGTCCCTGAATTCGGGATTGCGGTCGTCGTCTCTGGGCGGCAGGGTCTACCTGTGGACGGACGACTTGGGTCAACGTGGCGTCCGGGGGAGGAATGCGGTCGTGAAGTCCAAGGTGCGTGGCGGGGGCATGGCTCCCGAGCCTGATGCAGGCGACGACGGCGGCCCGCGCCGTCGCATCCTCGACGCCGCGCTCGACATCGTCGAGGCGGAGGGGATCGCGAACCTCACCCAGCCGAAGGTGGCGAAGGCGGCCGGACTGCGCCAGTCGCACATCACCTATTACTTCCCGCGGAAGGCCGACCTGGTCGTCGCGCTGCTCGAGGCCTCCCACCTCCGGGCGGCCGAACGCAGGCCGCGATCAGGACGGAGCGGCGACGTGTTCTCGACTCTGTCCGGCCTGATGTTCGACCGCCGTCGCATGCTGTTCTTCCTCGGCATCCTGATGGCGGTCAGCGACGACCCGGAACTCCGCGAGATCTTCCGCGCCCATGCCGACGGCCTCGCGGCGCAGGTCGCCGAGGCTTTCGGCATCGCACCGGACGACCCGGCTCTCGTCGCGTTCATCGATGAGGTTCGCGGCGCCGGCCTTCGCCGGCTCATCGCCGGCGACGCTGCCAGCCCGGACATCGCGGCGATCGCCGCCCGTCACGGCTTGCGGCCGCGAACCTCCGGCGTCTCCGTCGCCAAGAAGCCGCGGAGCCGCGCCGTGAAGAGCTAGTGGCAGCCGGAGACGGCGATCGCCGCAACAGACGGATGGGTCGCCTGCAGCCGATCGGCGTCACGGTGACGCGGGTTGCCGACGCCGTCACCTCCCGCGATAAGCCAGAAAGTGGGTCGGGCCGCCGGCGACGTGCGGTCGCCCCCCCCCCGATGCCGCTCAGTCGAACAGGCTCGACACCGACTTCTCGTGTGCGGTGCGCGCGATCGCCTCGCCCATCAGGTTGGCGATGCCGCAGACCCGGATGTTCGGGGAGGCCTTCACCGCCTCGGTCGGCATGATCGAGTCGGTGATCACCAGCTCCTCGATGCGGCTCGCCGTGATCCGGGCCACCGCACCGCCCGAGAGCACGCCGTGCGTGCAATAGGCGAGCACCGAGCTGGCGCCCTTTTCCATCAGCACCTCGGCGGCGTTGCAGAGCGTGCCGCCGGAATCGATGATGTCGTCGAAGAGGATGCAGTTCCGCCCCTCGACGTCGCCGATCACGTTCATCACTTCGGATTCGCCCGGCCGCTCGCGGCGCTTGTCGACGATGGCGAGCGGCGCGTCGATGCGCTTGGCGAGCGCCCGCGCGCGGACCACGCCACCGACGTCGGGCGAGACCACCGTGATGTTGGCGATGTCGTGATGCTCCTTGATGTCGCGGCTCATCACCGGCACCGAGTAGAGGTTGTCGGTGGGGATGTCGAAGAAGCCCTGGATCTGCCCGGCATGGAGATCGAGGGTGAGCACCCGGTCGGCGCCGGCGTGGGTGATGAGGTTGGCGACGAGCTTGGCCGAGATGGGCGTGCGGCCGCTCGCCTTTCGATCCTGCCTGGCGTAGCCGAAATAGGGGACCACGGCCGTGATCCGGCGCGCCGAGGCGCGGCGGAGCGCGTCGATGATGATGAGCAGCTCCATCAGGTGGTCGTTCGCCGGATAGCTGGTCGACTGGATGACGAAGACGTCCTCGCCGCGGACGTTCTCCATGATCTCGACGAAGATCTCCTGGTCGGCGAAGCGCCGCACCATGCACTTGGCGAGCGGAATCTCGAGGTAAGCGCCGATCGCCTCGGCGAGGGCGCGATTGGAATTGCCGGCGACGAGTTTCATGCTGGGGCCCGGAGGTGGCTCTGGCGCGGGCGGCGGGACTCGCCGCTTGCGAGGGCGGCCGGTATGTAACAAGGCCCCGGCGCGAGTGCAAATCCCCTTGGCCGGCGGGACTACTTCACCCAGTTCGCGAGCGAATCCATGGTCTTGCGCGCGGCCTCGGTGACGTTCGCCATGCCGACCCCGGTCCAGGGATCGCCATTTCTGAACGCGCCGCCAATTTCCTGGCCCGTCACGCGGTGGAGCCGCGTGCCTTGCCGGTCGACAACGTCCCAGACGTAGACGAGCTTGGCATTCTGGCCCTCGGCAACGGCCGACAGGTAGCCGCGCACGGTATAGACCGCCGTCGGATCGCTGGCCGGCACGACGTTGACGCGCTTCTGCACCGCCTCTTGGTTGAGGGCGTTGGACATTGCCTGCAGGATCGGCACCGGTACGCCCTCGATCGGGGCGAAGGCGAATTTCGCCGCTGGCCCTTTCACCGGCGCCACGACCGAGGTTCCCGCGCCGGTTCCGGTTCCAGTCCCCGCCGGAGGTTCGAATCGCGACGACGTCTGGCAGCCGGCGGCAAAGAGGATCGCGCATAAAAGGATCGCGAGACCTGGCCGGAACTGCCGTACCCCGAACATGACTGGAACTTCCTGAGACGCGTTACCGAGGAATTTCTACCGCCATTCTCCCCGGCGGTCCAGAAACGCGGTTCCGGCCTCGCGGTGCGGAGATTGTCGCACGACGGGCTTCAATTGGAAAATTGCGTCGCCTACGATCGGAGCCGGCGGCTGGGGCAAAGGTAAAATGGCAACCGGGCGGTGCCGCGGCCAGACGGGCGGGCAGGGTGGGGCAGAACCTCTTCAGGGACTTACCTTGCAAGGCCGCTGAAGAACGGATCGATGTCCTGTTGTCGCGTCCCGGCCTCCGGGTCGAGCGCATCGTCTCGACCGGGCAGGCCTCGCCGCCCGGCTTCTGGTACGACCAGCCGCAGGACGAGTGGGTGATTGTGCTTCGAGGAGCGGCAGGGCTGCTCGTCGAAGGCGAATCCGAGCGTCGGCTCGGTCCCGGCGACTTCGCATTCCTGCCGGCCCGTAAACGGCACCGTGTTGCCTGGACCGCGACGGACGAGCCGACCGTGTGGCTCGCCGTCCACTTCGGCGAAGGCGTTGGTGCCTAGAGAACCCGCTCGTCGCCGGCGGCGTGGGCGATCACCTCGCGGCTGGTGATCCCCGCGGTCTTCGCCACGCCGCTCCAGGTCGCAATATGCGGCGCCTTGCCGTGCGCCTCGAGCGACGGCCAGTCCCGCCAGCGCTCGACGATCCGGATCACGCCCGGCTCGTTCATGTCCTCGGCGAAGGCATAGAGGATGCAGCCGTCTTCCTTCCGGGTCGCTTCGACCAGCGCCTGGATATGCGGGCGGAGTTGCACGACGCTGTCGGGCGGTACACGGATGTGGCCGGTAACGAGGATCAAGGTTGGCTCCACTTGCTTCAGCGCTCGCGGGAAGGACGCCGCGCCGATGAGTTGCGTTGGCGGGTCCCGAATACGCTATGGGCGGGCCCGCCGCCAGCACCAAAGCGGCGGCGCCACCTTCGGCGATCGTCGGCATTTGCCGTGAGTCCGGAGACTCCGTTCCTGCGTGGCGCGACCACCGGCGAATATACATGTCTTGGGTTGCACGTGGCAAACCATGGATATCTCCCGTCCGGTCGATTTCTGTTTAATTGTGGGAGATTGAACCGCATGTCGTTCGATGCCATCATGCGCGCCGCGCCAGCCGGCAAGCGCGGGTTCATTCAACTTTCTTGTCATTGTTCCGCGGAATTTATAGTCGTCATCAATCAACAAGAAGTACACCATCCTTGGTTCGGCGCGATTATAAATACGTTATATTCTTCTCGATCTTGATCGTATTCGCGGTCACTCTTCGAACGGTATTCACCATACCCGTGGAGGTTGGTGGCGATACGATCAAGAAGTGGCTGTTCGTCAAGGATCTGATCGAGGGGGTCCCGATCGACAAGATTCTGGCCGATCATCACACCGCGCGATGGGGCGTCAATCTCCCCTCCAGTCTTATTGCAGCGTTATTGGGGACGTCTTGGTTTGTTTATTATTTGATACCTGTACTATTTTTCGCGCTACTTCTCGTAGCCTCAATATTTATCTTCGTGAAGGCCTATCCAAAAGATAGAAATGGAATTCTTTTTGCGTATTGCTTGTTTGTTTTGCTGCTCTATGGCGATCCGACTTACGTCAGGTCCACCGGACAGCTTATGCCATTCATCTTCGTGGCGGTTTATATATTGCTTCACATAGTCTTCGTTTGGAGGAGCGTTAGAAGTCGAAGCCAGTTTGATATATTGCTGGCGGCATTTTTCATGTTTCTCGCGTACGGCGCAAAGGAAACGTCGCTCTTTTATGCGCCTGGCTCGGCCGTGTATGTATTTATAGCGTTGGGATGGCGAAGGGGGCTGCCAGTTGTTGGCGGCATGGCTCTATATGGGCTGCTTCTGATCGGGTTAGAGACCTTGTTATTGTCTGCAATCTTCGGCGAGCCGACGACTCGTATGAGTTTGCTCATGATTCACCTCGGCAATCTGGATGAGGTCCTGGGTGAGACCTTTGGGGAGGTCGGATTCTGGACGCTGTTTGTGGGCTGGGTCACGCTTCCGCTCTACACGACGATCCTTTTCGTTGGCGCGCTGGCTAGCACGGTGTTCCTCCTCGTCAAGGCGATGAGAGGGGATCGTGCCGCGATCGAGATTATTCCGGGGTTGCTGTTCCTCTCCTACGGGCTGATTCACACGTTCGCCCTGAAATCCATCGACCCGCTGGTTCCTTTCGTACCGCCAAAGTCAAAATACTTCGCCGACCTCGTGCCCTGGGCGGCCATGTCGGTTGCTTTCGCGGCCCGCGACATCGTCGGCCGGGCGCCGGCCGGGCGGCGCCAACCGCTCGCGGCGGGTCTGATCGTCCTCAGCTTCATCGCCTGCGCCGTGTCCCTGTCGACTCCGCGACAGTGGAGGAACGCCTATCCGGCGAGCGGCGCGTGGATGTGGCATTCCGACCAGACTTATGCCTTTGTCAGCCGTGCGGTGAAAATCGGTGTTCCGATCAAGGGACTGCCGTCAGCCGAGCGTATGCTCGAGAAGCTGATTGGGGTCGAACTCGTGTACAAGGGAAATGGTGTGTTCGTTGCCGCCAATCGTTCCCAAGCGAAAATTGAGGTCAAGGCGACGCAATGCATCAGGGTGGATCGACGTTTCGAATTCGTGAAATGCGATTCAAAGATATGAAATTGTGATGGGGCGCTTTGCGAAACTGATCATTCAGATTCCCTGCCTCAATGAGGCCGAGACGCTGCCGGTGACGCTGGCAGATCTGCCCAGACATCTGGAGGGATTCGACAAGGTCGAATGGCTCGTCGTCGACGACGGCAGCACCGACGATACGGTCGGTGTGGCGCGCCGGAACGGCGTGGACCATGTCGTTTCCCTCGGGCGGAATCAGGGGCTGGCGCGGGCGTTCATGGCCGGCATCGAAGCCTGCCTCAAACTTGGGGCAGACGTGATCGTCAACACCGACGCCGACAACCAGTACTCCGCCCGATCAATTCCGGCCCTGGTTCGCCCGATCCTTGACGGCAAGGCGATGGTGGTCGTCGGCGTTCGGCCTATTGCCACCATCGAACACTTCTCTCCGGTCAAGAAGCAGCTTCAGAAACTGGGAAGCTGGGCGGTGCGCATGGCCAGCGGAACCAAGATCGACGACGCGCCCAGCGGATTTCGCGCCATCCATCGCGATGCCGCCATCAGGATGAACGTCTTCAACAGCTACACCTACACGCTGGAAACCATCATCCAGGCTGGCCGCCGAAATGTTCCCATCGTCGCGGTGCCGATCGAGGTCAACGGCTACCTTCGCCCCTCACGGCTGATTTCCAGCATACCGAACTATATCCGGCGCTCCGTCCTCACCATTCTCAGGATCTTCGTCGTCTACAAGCCTCTTCGGTTTTTTGGCGTGCTGGCGCTGATCGTTGCGGTGCCGGCGATCATTGCGGTCGGTCGGTTCTTCTATTTCTATCTCGTCGGCGAGGGCGATGGTCACGTTCAGTCGCTCGTGCTTGCCGGCGTCCTGTTCATGATCGCCGGCCTCCTCGCCGTGAGTGGCCTGCTTGCGGATCTGATCGCAACCAATCGCGCGCTGCTTGAAGAGATTCGGGTCCGGCTGCTGACCCAGGAGATCGATCGCGTCAGAGCGGGCATGGGAGACGACGACGCTCGAAAGTGAGGCGGTCGAACCGCGCGACACCGTCGCGGGCAATTGCGGCGGGTCCATCGGGATGCTCCGCAGCCAGTTTTGATGGGGTGGCGATACGGCGTCCGCTACCCTCGACGATGGTTCTGTGCAAAGTGCGCGGCTGAGCCGTTCAGCGCTGGGCTGGCTGCAGACGTTATTCGGGCGAAGGGCTTCAACAAGGCATGACGAAGGAGGCTGCGGAGGCGTCGCCGACGGCACCGGGATACCGGCGATTCGATCGTTGGCTGGCCCGGCTCGGCGCCTACAGGAGAGTCGCGAATGTCGTCGGCATCGTGCTCATTGTCGGCGCGCTCGCCTTGATTGCTTACGAACTTCAGACGCGTGCCGCCCAGCTTTCCAAGTTCACCGACCCCTCGTTTCTGCTGCTGCTCGCCACGGCGATCCTTGTCTGCGGCGTGTCAACGCTCTTGCTCGTGGCCGGCTGGCGTCTGGCGTTGCTCGCGATCTCGCCCCGGAGAATGCCGGTGCGCGAGGCGATTTCCATCTACGGGCGTTCCAACGTCCTGAAGTACCTGCCGACCAAGGTGCTTCACCTCGCCGGCCGTTACGCACTTCTGCTCGCACGGGGATTCTCGCATCGGGCGATCATCACATCGACGGCGGTCGAGCACGGTCTGCTGGCCTCCGCGGCGTTGTTGCTGGCGATCATCTTCGGGTTGCCGGCCCTCATCCAGAACGTTTCGGGCTTCGTGGAAGACCCGACAGCCGTCGTCGTCCTCATGACGACGGGCGTCGTCGCGATGCTGGCGGTGACCGGCCTGATATTCGTTGCCGGCGTGCGCGAACGCTCCACGTCGGCTGCGATCGGGATGTTGACGGCCGCGGGGCTCTCATACCTCGTTTATTTCCTGATCCTCGGGGCCATTGCGGCGTCGCTTGCCGTCACGGATGTCGAGCCCCTGACCCTTGATGACTACCTCACCATGACGGGCATCGTTTCGGCCGCCTTCGTCATTGGGTTGCTGACCCCGTTGGTCCCCGCTGGCCTGGGTGTCCGCGAGGCCGTGATTGTGCTCGCGATGAACGCCACGCATCTCTCGGCCAGCGCCATCACGGTTTCGCTCGGCCTGCGGGTTGCGACCCTTGGCGGGGACCTGCTCCTCGGGGTCGTGGGCCTCCTGCTGGCGCGCGGCGGCGCGGCTGCCCCGTCGTCGTCCGGCGACGGATCGCCGGCGGGCCCCGTTCCGTCCGGCCTGGACGATCGCGGTGCGCCGGCGCACGAATCATCGCCTCCGCCCGCCCAGCCATCCCCGCATTGAACCGCGCGCTTCGGACGCGACAAGCGCAGTGTGACCGTCAGGCCGGACCCGGTCTGTCACCCGGCCCGCCGCTGCTGACAGCCCCTGTCAACAGGCCGTGCGAGTGCCTATCTTCACCGTCTCCCATTTGCTGTTGCGATCGCCCATAGTCCGCTCATGCCGCGCCAGAAACCCGGATTCGCCGAGGCCCCGCAGAAGGCCATCAAGACTGCCCGTGGCACGTCCATGGGCGGCAAGGGGACCGCGCGCGAGCGGGCCGCCGCCGGCCTCAACCCCGTGCCCGGCATCGACATGTCGCTCGAGGATGCCGAGGCCTTCCTCGCCACGCTGAAGCCCGAGCCGGTCGCGGAAGCGCCGCGCCGCAGGTCCGATGCCGGCTCGTCCGGCGGACTGGCGCCGATCCCGGCCGATGCGGTCACCGCGACGGTGCAGGCGCTGTCGGCGCTGATCGAGACCGGCCGGCCCGAGTTCCGCGACAAGACCTGGGTGCCGCACCGTCCGCCCCGGCCCGAGAAGTCCGAGGGCGGCGTCCCGCTCCGCATCGTCTCCGAGTTCGAGCCGAAGGGCGACCAGCCGACGGCGATCGCCGATCTGGTGGCGGGTGTCATGGCGCAGGAGCGCGACCAGGTGCTCCTCGGCGTCACCGGCTCGGGCAAGACCTACACGGCCGCCAAGGTGATCGAGGCGACGCAGCGCCCGGCGCTGATCCTCGCGCCGAACAAGACGCTCGCCGCCCAGCTCTATGGCGAGTTCAAGTCGTTCTTCCCGGAGAACGCCGTCGAGTATTTCGTCTCCTATTACGACTACTACCAGCCCGAGGCCTACGTCCCGCGCACCGACACCTATATCGAGAAGGAATCGACGATCAACGAGCAGATCGACCGCATGCGCCACTCGGCGACGCGGTCGCTCCTGGAGCGCGACGACGTCATCATCGTCGCCTCGGTGTCCTGCATCTACGGCATCGGCTCGGTCGAGACCTATACGGCGATGACCTTCGCGCTCACCATCGGCGAGCGGATCGACCAGCGCCAGCTCATCGCCGACCTCGTCGCGCTCCAGTACAAGCGGAGCGACGCCGATTTCCGCCGCGGCACGTTCCGGGTCCGCGGCGACACCATCGACCTGTTCCCGGCCCACCTCGAGGACCGCGCCTGGCGCATCGCGCTGTTCGGCGACGAGATCGAGTCGATCGTCGAGTTCGACCCGCTCACCGGCCGGGCCTACGGCCAGCTCAAGACCGTGAAGGTCTACGCCAATTCCCACTACGTCACGCCCCGGCCGACCCTGGCCCAGGCGGTCAAGAGCATCCGCGAGGAGCTGAAGTTCCGCCTTGACGAGCTGATCGCCGCCGGACGGCTGCTGGAGGCGCAGCGGCTGGAGCAGCGCACGCGCTTCGACCTCGAGATGATCGAGGCCACCGGTTCCTGCGCCGGCATCGAGAACTACAGCCGTTACCTCACCGGCCGCCAGCCCGGCGAGCCGCCGCCAACCCTGTTCGAGTACCTGCCCGACAACGCGCTGGTCTTCGTCGACGAGAGCCACGTCACCGTGCCGCAGATCGGCGGCATGTATCGCGGCGACTTCCGCCGCAAGGCGACGCTGGCCGAGTACGGTTTCCGCCTGCCGTCCTGCATGGACAACCGCCCGCTCCGCTTCGAGGAGTGGGACCTGATGCGGCCGCAGACAATGTATGTCTCGGCGACGCCGGGCAACTGGGAGATGGACCGCACCGGCGGCGTCTTCACCGAGCAGGTGATCCGCCCCACCGGGCTGATCGATCCGCCGGTCGAGGTGCGGCCGGCGAAGACCCAGGTCGACGACCTCCTCGGCGAGGTCAAGGAGGTGGCGCTCAAGGGCTACCGCTCGCTGGTCACGGTGCTGACCAAGCGCATGGCCGAGGACCTCACCGAATACCTCCACGAGCATGGCGTCCGCGTCCGCTACATGCATTCCGACGTCGAGACGCTGGAGCGCATCGAGATCATCCGCGATCTTCGCCTCGGCGCCTTCGACGCGCTGGTCGGCATCAATCTGCTGCGCGAGGGCCTCGACATCCCGGAATGCGCGCTGGTCGCCATCCTCGATGCCGACAAGGAGGGCTTCCTGCGCTCCGAGACGTCGCTGATCCAGACCATCGGCCGCGCCGCACGGAACGTCGACGGCAAGGTCATCCTCTACGCCGACAAGGTCACCGGCTCGATGGAGCGGGCGATGGCCGAGACCGGCCGCCGCCGCGAGAAGCAGGCGGCCTACAATGCCGAGCACGGCATCACGCCCGAGAGCATCAAGAAGTCGATCGGCGACATCATGTCGTCGGTCTACGAACAGGACCACGTCACCGTCTCGACCGGCCTCGGCGAGGACGAGGGCGCCTTCATCGGCCACAATCTCAAGGCCACCCTCGCCGACCTCGAGAAGCGCATGCGCGACGCCGCCGCCGACCTCGAGTTCGAGGAGGCCGCCCGCCTCCGCGACGAGATCAAGCGCCTCGAGCACATGGAACTCGCCATCGCCGACGACCCCCTCGCCCGCACCCCGGGCGAGGATGGCGGCGGTTCCGGCTCGAGCCGTCGCCGTTCGTCAGCCGGCGGCGACGCAACGTCCCCTCTCCCCGGCGGGGAGAGGGACAGGGTGAGGGGGCTCCAGGCCGCTCCAGGCAAAAGCGCCAAGGTCCGCAAGAACACCCTCGACGAGATGACCGTCCGCCGCACCGAGGTGCCGCTCGCGCAGCGCCCCCGCAAGCCCGACCTCGCCGTCATGGGCCCCGGCACCGACACCGAGGTCCCGCTCCCCTCCCGCCCGCACAAGCCGAGCCTCGACGAGATGCACGGCATCGAGGAAGTCCCGCTGTCCGAGGCCGGCCCCTACAAGCCCCGCCCCCGCGGCCGCTCCATCGCCGGCCGCCCCGGCAGCGACGTCGGCAAGGGCGGACGGCGGTGAGGTATAGAGAAGACACAGTGCCGCCGAGACGGCCGGGGTAGAGGTAGTAGCCGGTAAGACGCTTCGTCTCGTCTGCGACGGAAAGCACTCCCTTCGCATACGAATGTTCTTCCCCACTTGAGCCCAAGGTGTATGCGAGCCTTGTCAGGCTCGTCGAGGAAAACGAGCGCGAGATTGTCGATCTAAAGTCTCGGGACCACGTCAATATCCAAAATTTCATGTGGGTTGTCGGCAGATGGCCGAAGAGTGACACCCACGTCTCGAACGGAACGCTGGTGGGAGGGTAAACGAGCATGGAAGAGAGTGTCGACGAGGTCTGGCAATCTGGCTATCTGATGGCTATATTCCGGCCATGAGCACCCATAGCGTCGCGGAAGCCAGGAACCGCCTGTCCGAACTGATCGACCGCGCGCTCGCCGGCGAAGGCGTGACCATCACACGTCATGGCCACCCGGTGGTCGAGTTGAAGCCGATAACCGCGGCTCCCGGTCCCGTGACGGCCCAGGATCTCGATTGGCTGGCCGCACGTCGCGTCGGTCAGCGAGGACCCGAGGACGCCGGCGCATTCGTCAGCCGCATGCGCGACGAGGAGGAGCGTTGAGCGTCTATCTCGATGCCAGCGTGCTCGTGGCATTGTTCACCGACGACCTGTTTACCGCCGAAGCTGATGCGTTCCTGCGAAGAAATCCGTCCAGGATCGTTCTTGCCGATTTCGCCGCCGCCGAGTTCGCGTCGTCGGTATCGCGAAAGGTCCGCATGCGGAGGCTTTCACACAGCGACGCCCGAACGGCGCTTTCAACGTTCGACGCGTGGACGATTCGGACGGCCGAGCGCGTCGAGGTCGCGCCGGGTGACATCGCCGCCGCAACGCTTTTCCTCCGGCGGCTCGACCTGACGCTTCGGACGGCTGACGCGATCAACCTAGCCATCGCCCAGCGTCTGGGCGTCGAGATTGCGAGCTTCGATCAGAAGATGATCGAGAGTGCAGCCGCGCTGGGGATCGCGACGGCCGCCGTTTGAAGAATCGCGTGTCGCAGCATTCCGCAGTGTGTGGGCCCGATTTGACGAGTGCCTTCCCACCTCGTCATCTGCCACGCCCCGAACGATCCGAGAGCGATCGCCAATGTCCCTTCACGTCGCCTTCCTCCGCGGTGTCGGCTGGCCGAAGCCGGCGCGCGGCGATGACCTGAAGGCCTGCCTCGGCGCCGCCGGCTACGATCGCGTCCGGCCGGTGATGGCGACGGGCAACGTCATCTTCGGCCCCGGCCGGAAGCGCAAGCGGCCGGAGGAGGGCGCGATCAGCGCGCTCATCGCCGAGCACTTCGGCTACACGCTGCCGGCCATCCTCCGCCCCGCCGATGCCGTCGCGAAGATGGTCGCCGACGATCCCTTCGCCGGCGTCGACCAGAAGCGCCTGACCCGCTTCGTCGCGCTGCTCGCCGCCGATGCCCCGCCCGTCTCGGCCTTTGGCGATCCGCCGCGGGGCGCCGGCTATCGCCTCATTGACCGCCGGGACCGCGACCTCCTCTTCGTCATCGACCGCGAGGTGGTGAAGACGCCCGACCTGATGGCAAAGCTGGAGCGCGCCTTCGACAAGCGGCTGACCACCCGCAACTGGAGCACGATGGAGAAGGTGGCGGCGGCATTGCGCGCGCTGGACGAAACACCGCGAATGTGATCCGGGGCATTCCGCCGTCGTCGCCGACAACACGCCGCAGCGACGCTCCGCTTTTTCGCCCTTCCATCACCCCATCTCCCAACCTGTCATCCCCGGCGAGCCCGGCCTTGCCGGGCGAGGGAAGGGGACCCAGTAAACGACGTCGGTGACGATCGAAGCGCGGCGATGGTTACTGGGTGCCCGCTTGTAGCGGGATAACAGGCTGGGGATTTGGCATGTGCGAGACCTCCCCTTGACACCCGGCCGCGATAGGAATATATGCCGATAATCCTCGCTCGACGAAGGGGCGTCTACCGGTGACGGCCAGTTGATGGAGCGAGGATGCGGCGCCCGCGGCGGCCACGAGAGTGGCATCGGGGATGTGCGTTGCCGGTCTCGGCCGCATCCCACGGAGAGGACGACGGTCCGAACGTCCCGGGGAGCCCTGAGAAGTCCGCCCACCGCCACTACGAGCGGTCGCCACGATGGATGGCTCAAGGGCGGGGCGTCTGGCCGAAGGGGAAATCCCGCGGCAAGGCGAGGCCGGGTACGGGCAAAGTGCGCCGTGCCCCACGCCGTCACCCCGTACCGGAAGCGCGGAGCTTGGGGTCGAAAAGACGCCGCGGCGGGCGCTCGGACGAGCGCCGTCATTAGACTACGGAGTGGCGTTCGCCGAGCGCCCGCCATCCCCTTCGCCAGGCGCGAAGGGCACGAGACGAGGGCCTTGCCCATGACCCGGAGCGGAATCGCCCGCGGGAACGAGGAGTTGCGGGTCGAAGGCCGGCTAGAGCAGGAAGTCGTCCGCGGTCAGCGCGATCTTGCCGGTGAGCGTGATCGCGAGGTCGGCGGTGCCGTCGCCGTCGGTGTCGCCCTCGACCACGGTATTGCCGCGGTCGTATTCGTAGCGGACCTGGCCGGCGCGTCCGGTGAAGTCCCGCTGGCCGATGAAGCGATAGAGATCGTCGATCTTCTGGAGGTCGATCAGGTCCTTCCCCTGTGCGAAGTCGAGGATCGTGTCCGGCGCGTCCGGGGTCGATTGCTCGACCTTGGTCTGGATGAACTTGTCGCGGCCCTTGCCGCCGTGGAGGAGGTCGGCGCCGTTGCCGCCGGTGAGCTTGTCGCGCCCCTTGCCGCCGTCGAGATAGTCCTCGCCGTCGCCGCCCTTGAGCGTGTCGTGCCCGGATTCGCCGTAGAGATCGTCGGCCCCGTCGCCGCCCCGGAGCTTGTCGTTGCCGGCTCCGCCGTCGAGCCCGTCGGCGATGCTCGATCCGGTGAGCTGGTCGTTGCCGTCCAGCCCGAACAGGAGCAAGCCGTCGGGGGCGCCCGGCGGCGGCAGGATGTCGTCGCCGTCCGTGCCCATGTAGAGCGTCAGCGGCGGCGCATCGACGGGGTCCCCGTCGAACACCTCGGGGATGCTGTTGTCGGGATAGCCGGGCAGCGACTCCCAGGCGCGGTCGCCGGGCAGGCTCTGCGCCATGTAGGCCCAGTGGGTGACGCTGGCGGTCCCGCTGCCGGTGGTCATCTGCATCTCGAAGAACCACGCGCCCTGCTCGCGGACCATCGTCCCTTGGCCGACGGTCAGGGTGCTGCCGGATTCGGGCGTGAACGAGAACGAGACCGCCTTGCCCGGCGTGATCGAGCCGACGAGTGTGGCATAGCTCCAGCCGCCGCCGAAGTTCGAGGCCACCTCGCCGATCACGTAGCCGTTCTCGACGCTGGTGATGTGCCACAGCGTCTGGTCGACGACCGCTCCGGTCTGCGGCGGATCGAGATTGACGAGGACAATCGCCGGCAGGTACGGCACCGGAACATACCAGTAGGTGTCCTCGAGGAATTCCCAGCGCCCGTCATCGGTCGGCGGGCTCGCGGTCTCGGTGCTCATGGACATCCCTCGCATGGCGGCTTCGGCCAAGTCGAACATCTAGCCGGATCAGTATTACCGCTTCGTTGCGCGCCGGGCGCGCCGCCCGGCGAAGAGCAGCCCGTACATCGCCACCGCGATTGCCGCCATCGCGACGATCTGGTGGAGGGCCACGCTGTCGCCGAGGAACGCCACCGCGATCAGCATGGTCACCGCCGGCGTTGGCACCGTCACCGAACTTGCCACCGACACGTCGATATGGCGAACGGCGCTGAACCAGACGATCAGCTCGAGGTAGTAGGCGACGCCGAGCAGGAAGGCGGCTTTCTGGAAGCCGGCATCCGTCGCCACCGCGAGGAGCGCGCCGCCTTCCCCGAGGACAAGGGCGGCGGCGAGCAGGAACGCGCCCGAGATGATCAGCCGGGACACCGTGACCTGGTTGGGTGTTATCGCCGTGCCGACCAGAATCTGGCGCAGGAGGATGTGGGCCATGCTCCAGATCAGCGGGATGCCGAGGGAGAATACCGACCACCACGAGATGTCTGTAGGCACCATCGTGCCGTCGGTGATGAGATAGAGGAGGGCGGCGATCATCAGCCCGGTACAGGCGAGTTCCGCGGCGCTTTTTCGTATGCCGAGAAGAACAGCCTCGATACCGATCGCAAACAGTGGATAGGCCTGGAGGGCGATGGCCATGTTCACCGGGCCCGCCTTTTCGGCGGCGACGACATACATGAGCGTCGAGACGCCGAACATCGCGCCGGTGATGAGCGCGGTCACGATCGTCCGGCGGCGGCGGTCGGGCGCGACCTTGCCGAGAAGACCGCGGTGCCCCGCCGCCCGCTCGCGCAGAAGGAGCGGGATCGCGGAGACGAGTTGCCACACGGTCATCCAGACCGTGAAGGTCAGGCTGCTCGCCCCGGCGGGCCGGACGCTCGCGAGAATCGGCATCACGCCGAGGATGATCAGGCAGACAAAGGCGAGGATGATGCCCAGGCGGGGGTTCTGAGCCATTCGCGTGCGTTCTGCGGGAGCCGATCTGTCCGGTCGGATCGTCAGGATCGGTTGGCGGGACGCCCGCTAGGCAGCCTCTGGCTCATAACGGAGCGCCAGAAGTTCCGATCGAGGGCAGGGGAGGATGGCAAGAGCGCGCCCGTTGTCGTCGCTGAATTCGACCAGGACTGTTGCCTCGCCGAGCGTCTCGATCACAGTTCCCACTTGTCCGCGGAGGATGCCTTTGTCGGGGATATCCGAAAGCAGTGCCACGACATCAAGCTCGGCGGGGAGCCTCACACTGTTCATCATAACACCCAGCATGTCAGCAGCCTGGGGATGCGGTCTTCTGCGACGAGCCAGACGGTTCTTACCACGGCGGTATTCCCATGTCGCGCAATTGGCCAGGTCGGCGCGCCATCTTGCGCCAAACCGATCCGACTCCAGTTCCAGCATTTGCGAACGAGGAAGCATTTCGAGGATCGCGGCCTGGAGCCATGGGGCATCCTCACGGCCAATGCCGAGGGATTGTTCAAACACTCTGGCCCTGTGGCGGCCGCGCAAATCACTCGGGTTGAAGCAATACTCCGTCAGTTTCCGGAGGTCCAGGGTCGCTCGATCCCATTCCGGCCCGCCATCCATGGGCGGTCCCGTTCACGGCCATTTCGCCACGGGCGGCATGGACGAGAGGATCGAGTCGACATTGCCGCCGGTGCGGAGCCCGAAGATCGTGCCGCGATCATAGAGCAGGTTGAACTCGACATAGCGGCCGCGCCGGACGAGCTGCTCCTCGCGATCGGCCTCGGTCCACGCCGTCGCAAAATTGCGCCGGACGAGCTTCGGATAGACGTCGAGGAACGCCAGGCCGACATCGCGGGTGAAGGCGAAATCGGCCTCCCAATCGCCGGAGTTCAGGTAGTCGTAGAAGATGCCGCCGATGCCCCTCATCTCGTTCCGGTGCTTGAGGAAGAAATAATCGTCGCACCATGTCTTGTAGCGGTCGTAGTCGGCGACGGCGTGCGCCGCGCAGGCGGCCTGCATCGCAGCGTGGAAATCACGCGAGTCCGGGTCGTTCTGGAGCCGCCGGCGATCGAGCACCGGGGTGAGGTCGGCGCCGCCGCCGAACCACAGGCGGCTGGTCACCACCATCCGCGTGTTCATATGCACAGCGGGGACGTTCGGATTCTGCGGGTGGATGATCAGCGAGATGCCGCCGGCCCAGAATCGCGGGTCCTCCTCGGCGCCGGGAATATCCTTGCGGAACTCGGGCGAGAACTCGCCATGAACGGCCGAAACATGGACGCCCGCCTTCTCGAAGACGCGGCCGTGCATCATGCCCATCACGCCGCCCCCGCCGTCGGCGCCGGTGTGGTCCTTGCGCTGCCACAGCCGCTTGACGAGCCTTGCCGGCGACCGGTCGGCGAAGCGCGCTTCGGCGGGCAGGTCCGTTTCGATCGATTCGAGCGCCGCGCCGATACGGTCGCGGAGTTCCATGAACCACGCGAAGGCGCGCCGCTTCCGGTCCTCCAAGTCGTCGGGCAGGTCCATCCGCTGGCTCGCGTCAGTCCACCTCTCGGTCATCCTGGCAGGTCTCGGATCTTCCATAGTGCTAGGTGCTTGTCGCGATACGCGCCCCGCCCCTCTTCGCAATGCTCGTCGATCAATTGGAGCGGGGGCTTCAGGCCGAGGGGAGGCCGTTCGAGATTGAGCGGGCGCCACCCCCCGGTTTCGATGTCGCGGTTGTCGCGTGGGCCGGTGAAATGAGTCGTGAGGAGGTAGGTCGAGCCGCTCCTGCGGAAGTTGGCGAAGGTCGCAGCGATGTCGGCGAAAGCCATATGGACGAGGCAGTCGCGGCAGAGAATCACGTCGACGCACGGCAACCGGTCCCGCGAAATGTCGAGGCGAATGAACTTGCGCCCCCGCCGCTCGAATTGCTCGCGGTTGGCGGCGACGAGTTCGGGAACGACATCGGCGCCGATATAGCGCACCGGTCCAAGGTCAACGTGCCGCATCCAGTTGAAGTCGCCGCAGGGTGCGTCGAGCAGCGAGACCGCGCCGAGTCTCTCCAGAAGCTTCGGGATCTGATCGCGAAAGCGCGCGGTCGCCTGGATCGTCGAGCCGGGCCCCGAGCGCACTCCTGGTTCAGCCACCGGTTCTCGGCGAATATCTTCCGAAAGATCGGTTCGTGATTTCCATGGCTGTCGCCGGCGGGTCGGCCGCTGGTCGCGGCGAACCATCCGAAGCGGAGATCGGCCGCAGCCAGCGACAACCAAGAACGGCCGCTTCGTCGTCCTGGCCGCCGTCGCAGCGCGTCATCACGAGACAAGGTTCGCCTCCAGCGGGGGCATTGCGAGGGTTCGAAATCCGCCTGTCTGCCGCAACGCTTCGCCGAGCACGAGCGCCGCTGCCGAGGCGACGTTGATGGACCGCAGCCCCGGCGCCATCGGGATCCTGATACGCGCGTCCGCCGCGGCATGGATCGCGTCGGGCGCTCCTGCGCTTTCCCGTCCAACGAGCAGTATGTCTCGCGGCGCGAAGGCAAAATCGCAATGGGCAATATCGCCGCGCGTTGTGAGGAGCACGAGGCGCTGCCCGGCCTGCCGCCGGCTCGCGTCGAATCCGGCCCAGTCGACATGCCTCAGAATGTCCGCATGCGCGATATAGTCCATGCCTGCCCGCCGGAGCGCTCGGTCGGACATGTCGAAGCCCGCAGGACCAATGACATGGACGGAAACGCCGAGGCAGGCGGCGAGGCGCAGCATGTTTCCGGCATTTTGCGGTATGTCGGGCTGGTAGAGCGCCAGCGCGACGGATTCGCGGCCATGTGGGAGGTGCATTGTGCCATCTCTGCTCTAAGTAAAGCGGAATGGCAATGGTCCGGATCGGGCGATCCGGACAGAGACAGGCAGTGATGCTCGACTGGTTTTCACGTCTCAGCGATCCCTTCATCGATGCGCCCGTGGTGCAGCCGCCGGAACGGATGACCGCGTTCTTCCGGCATTTCCTGGCTCCTGTGCGCGGGTTGCTTGTCGCCATCATCATCGTATCCCTGTTGAGTGCCGTCGCCGAGATGGCGCTTCTGGTTTTCCTCGGGATCGTCGTCGACTGGGCGACCGAGACGCCGCCGGCGGAGTTCTTCTCGCGCTACGGCTGGGCGCTGGCCGGCATGGGATTTGTCATTCTGGTGATCCGGCCCGTCACTGCGCTTCTTTCGCGCGGGCTCACCAGCATTGCCTTCGTGCCCAGCCTGACCGCCTTGGTCCGCTGGCGGAGCTACCGCTATGTGCTGCGCCAGAGCCTGTCGTTCTTTCAGAACGATTTCGCGGGGCGGATCGCGCAGAAGGTGCTGCAAGGTGGCCATGCGCTCCGGGAAGCGGTGGTCAACGTCATCGAGGGCGTCTTCACCCTCGTCATCTACCTCGTGGGCACCGTAGCCCTGTTCATTGGGCTGGATCCGTGGCTGGTCCTGCCCGTTGCTCTATGGGCGGTCGCCTATGGCGTCACCATCTACTGGATGGTGCCGCCGGTCCGCGCCAAGTCGGAGGCGGTGGCGGAGGCGAATTCCGGTCTGTCCGGCCGGATCGTCGACAGCTACACCAACATCCAGGCCGTGAAGCTCTTCGCGCACTCCGAGCGCGAGGAGGCCTTCGCCAAGGAGGGCTTCGTCCGCCATGTCGCGGCGTTCCGGGACTTGGCCGGCTCGATCATGACGATGATGGTGTCGCTCAACGTCATCAACAGCGTCCTTATCTTCGCGACCGCCGGATTGTCGATATGGCTATGGTCGATCGGGGAAATCAGCGTCGGCGCGATTGCCATGGCAAATGCGCTGGTGATCCGGCTGAACCAGATGTCGGGCTGGATTCTCCGCACCATCACCTCGCTGTTCGAGAACATCGGGACGCTCGAGAACGCGATCGAGACGATCAGCCGGCCGCAGGAGATCGTCGACCGGCCGGACGCGCAGCCTCTACGGGTGACGGAAGGCGCCATCCGCTTCGAGGATGTCCACTTCCACTACGGTCGCGAGGCCGGCGTCATCGAGGGGCTGTCGCTCTCGATCGTCCCCGGCGAGAAAGTGGGACTGGTCGGCCGATCCGGCGCCGGCAAGTCGACGCTGGTCAATCTGCTGCTCCATTTCTACGACCTCGAGAGCGGGCGCATTCTGATCGACGGGCAGGACGTCGCAAGCGTGACGCAGGAAAGCCTCCGGGCCGTCATCGGCGTGGTGACGCAGGACACCTCGCTTCTCCATCGCTCGGTCCGCGACAACATTCGCTACGGCCAGCCCCTCGCTACCGAAGATGAAATCGCCGAGGCCGCGGCCATGGCGCAGGCGGATGTGTTCATCGCGGGGCTGGAGGACTGGCGCGAACGGACGGGCTACGACGCCCATGTCGGCGAGCGCGGCGTCAAGCTTTCCGGCGGCCAGCGACAGCGCATCGCCATCGCTCGCCTCCTCCTCAAGGACGCGCCGATCCTGGTCCTCGACGAGGCGACGAGCGCCCTCGACTCCGAGGTCGAGGCGGCCATCCAGGAGCAGCTCTACGGTCTCATGGAGGGTCGTACGGTGATCGCCATCGCCCACCGGCTTTCGACCATCGCCGTCCTCGACCGGCTGGTGGTGATGGACGAAGGCCGGATCGTGGAGGAGGGGACGCACAAGCAACTCCTCGCCCGGAACGGCCTTTACGCGCAGCTCTGGCGCCGCCAATCGGGCGGCTTCCTCGGCCTCGACGACGACACGGAGCGGGCTGCGGCGGCGGAGTAGCCTTCCACATCTCTTCGGACAAGCGCCGGCCGTGACTTGGTTGCAACAGCGGTTGCATAAAGCGTATCCCGCCACATGAAAGTCGTAGTCTCCGGGACGAATCCCGTTATGAACTCTGCGCCGGGCGGTTAACATCGCCCCGTATGCTGGCCAATGGACGGAAGGAGGCACGGATGGAACGCAATGTGTCGATCATCAGATCCGACCTGGCGTCTGCCGCCCGCCTCCGGACCCCCCTCGTCACGGCCCGTTAGCTCCACCAAAGCTCCCGTCTGAATGAGGGCCCCCGGCGCGGCAGCGCCGCGGGGGGCATCTCCATCCGC
>JALHRF010000011.1 GCA_022841545.1 Bauldia sp.
CTTCTGGGCGACGAAGCCGATGCCGCCGCGAAGCTCCCGCTGGCCGCGCGACTTCAGCCCCGACACCGGCTGCCCGAACATCGCTATCTCGCCGGAGACCGGCTTGACGAAGCCGAGGCAGCACTTGAGCAGCGTCGACTTGCCGGCACCGTTGGCGCCGACCAGAGCGACCTGCTCGCCGCGACCGACGCTGAAGGCGACGCCGGTGAAGATCGGCGGCGCCTCACCATAGGCGACGGCGAGTCCGCGGATCGCCAGTTCGGGCGCGGGGTCGACGGGCCGCGCCGGCGGAACCGGCGCAACCACATCACGGACGAGCGCGAGGCTCATGATTCCGGTCCTGTCCGCCGGCTATTCGCCGACGAACGCGGAGAACTCGGGATGGCCGATGGTGGCATACATCGCCCGCACCGGGTCGTAGGCGCTGTCTTCGATCGCCACGATGTCCATGCCGCGGTACTTCTCGTTGTCGCCGCCGACCGACAGGATCGACTCGATCACCTCGGCCTTGCCGTCGACCATCGCGGTGCGGAGCGCATCGACGACCGCGGGATCGACATGGGAGCCCGCCATCAGGAGGTCGTTGGGCAGGTCGCCCGAGCGGGCGATGACCCGGAACGAGCCCGGCGGAACGCTGTCATCCTTGGCGCGGGTGCCGTTGACCCAGCTCGTATAGTTGACGCCGATCGCCGCCACGTCGCCGCGCTTCAGCGCCTCATGGGCAACGGCGCGGGTGGTGTGGACCACCTCGACATCGTTGAGGGGGTCGACGCCATAGTCGGCGAGGAGCTGCGAGGGGCAGAGATGGCCCGAGGTCGAGCCGATGTCGTCCATCGCGACCTTCTTGCCCTTGAGGTCGGTCGGGCGGACCACGTCGGAATTGGCGAGCACGACCCAGCCGCAGAAATAGTCCGGACGGCTCAGGCCGACGAGCGTCGTCGCATTGGTCAGCTTGTTGATGACCACATACTCGGCCGGACCGGTGATGACGAAATCGACGCGCTTGGCGCGGAGCGCCTCTGCGGCCGCGGTGCGGCTCGCGACGGGGAAGAACTCGAAGCTCTGTCCCGTGGCAGCTTCGAGCGCCGCCTTGAACGGACCCCAGTCGGTCTGGAGCTGCTCAAGACCCTCGACGTCGGTGATCGCGAGCTCGTAGGTCTCGGCCGCTGCCGGAAGGGCCGCAACCGCGGCGATCGCCGCCGCGGCGAGGGTGGTGATCATGCGCATCGTCGTCCCCATCGGTTCGAACGGCGGACGATTCCCGCCGCTTGCCGGAGGACAACACCCCGGCATTTCGCGGGAATGACGGGACCGTGACGGTGGGGTGACCGTGGATGACCGGCGCGCGACGAGCCGCACGCCACGCCAAATGTCATTCCTCGACCAGCTCGACTTCGATTCGCGCGTCGCCAGAAGAGAGGCGTGCGGCCAGATCCTCCGCGTCCGCCATCGTCATGTTGCCGCTGATCTGCACCTGGCCGCCGAGGATCGGCTCGCGGATGATCGCGCGCATGACGTCCTCGCCGTCGATGCGGACCACGGTGTTCCGCCCGACACTGTCGCGGGTGAAGGCGGCGAAGGCCTCGGTGGAGACAGCGTCGAAGGTGATGCTGACCACGGGCTCGCCCGTCGTCATGTCGCCGATCGCCTCGGCCTCGAGCACCGTCAGCGAAAGCGCCGCGGCAATCGCCGCCGGGACGAAAGCGGCAAGGAGCGCGGCGACGAGAGGAATGGACCGGGTGAACCGCGGCATGGTTCCGCCTCTTTCCTGCGGTTTGAAAAGCGCTCGTCACTATGGTGGGTTCGGTCATGGCTGTCTTCACACGATTCGCGCTCGCGGCCGCCGCGCTGCTCCTCGGCTTCGGCACCGCCTCGGCTGCCTGCCGGAGCGAAAGCTTTCAGGACAACGGCTACATCGTCTGCAGCTTCGATCTCGCCGAGAGCGACCTCCGCTTCTTCTGGCAGCATCCCGACGGCAACGCCTTCGGCACGTTCACGGCGCTGGCCGGCCATCTCGAGGGAAACGACGAGAGGCTGGCCTTCGCCATGAACGGCGGCATGTACGCCGACGACTACAGCCCGATCGGCCTCTACATCGAGGACGGCAAGCAGCTGGCACCGGCCAATACCCGGTCGGTCGCGGCCGACGTGAAGCCGGTGCCCAACTTCTACAAGAAGCCGAACGGCATCTTCTTCGTCGGCCGGGACGGCGCCGGCGTGATGACGACCGAGGCCTTCGTCGCCGGGAAGCCGGAGGCGCGCTTCGCGACGCAGTCCGGACCGATGCTGCTCATCGCCGGCGAGATCAATCCGCTATTCATCCCCGGGTCCAGCGACCTCAATCCGCGGAACGGCGTCTGCGCCCCAACATCGTCGAGCGTCGACTTCGTCATCACCGAGGGGACCGTCAACTTCCACGACTTCGCCACCTTCTTCCGCGACGAGCTCGGCTGCGAGGACGCCCTGTTCCTCGACGGCGGCTCGGCCTCGGCCCTCTACGCGCCGGAACTCGGCCGGAACGACGGCCCCGGCCATGGCGGCTTCGGCCCGATCCTCGGCGTGGTGGTCAAGGCGCCGGGCACCTGAGGCACCCAGGAGGCAAGGCCGGCATAGGCTGCATCGACCACCTGAACCTCTTGACGGCGATGGCCCTGCGGCGCACATGAAGCGCCAAACGAGGACGCTTTCCCATGCAGAAGTTCACCACGCTGACCGCCGTCGCGGCGCCCTTGAACATGATGAATGTCGATACCGACATGATCATCCCCAAGGACTACCTCAAGACGATCGAGCGGACCGGCCTCGGCAAGGGCCTCTTCTCGGAGATGCGCTATAACGACGACGGCTCGGACAACCCGGATTTCGTCCTCAACAAGCCGGCCTACCGCAAGGCGCAGATCCTGGTCGCGGGCGACAATTTCGGCTGCGGGTCAAGCCGCGAGCATGCCCCGTGGGCGCTCCTCGATTTCGGCATCCGCTGCGTGATCTCGACCAGCTTCGCCGACATCTTCCACAACAACTGCTTCAAGAACGGCATCCTGCCGGTCGTGGTCTCGAAGGAAGACCTCGACAAGCTGATGGACGACGCGTCGCGCGGCGCCAACGCCACGATCACCATCGACCTCGCCGCCCAGGAGATCCACGGCCCCGACGGCGGGACCGTGAAGTTCGAGGTCGACGCGTTCAAGAAGCACTGCCTCCTCAACGGCCTCGACGACATCGGCCTGACCATGGAGAAGGCCGACCACATCGCCACCCACGAGCGCCGCGCCGCCGAAAACCGCCCCTGGGCCTAGAAAGGCTCGATTCCCGAGCCGCTCCGGCCACTTTGGGGTAACGCGGCGGTACACTGACGGGGCCAATTGCGATCGGGCTGCGCCCGCCAAGCGGCGTCGCCGCCGTCATGCTGCCGCGACCCACCCCCTGAACGAAAAGCCGGCATAGAACAGGGCGACATCGGAGAATCCGGCTTGACGGAGGAGCGCCTCGTCTTCGTCGTCCGACAGGACGGGCAGGCGCTTCGCCATGGCACTGGCGGAGGCGGGCGCCGGCGCGGCATCCGCATCCGACCTGCCTGCGAATGCCACGGACCGCGAGAGCCAGAGATTTGGGTCGCCGCTCTTCGGATAGCTATGGTGCGCGACCACGAGCGGCGCACCCGGCCTGAGGCGTAGTCGCATCTCCCCAAGGGTGCGCAGCCGTTCCGCCCTGGTCAGGAAGTGCAGCGTCAGCAGGCAGGTAGCACCATCGAACGGTCCCGACGGGGCAGCGTCGACATAAGCCTGGTGCAGGTTGACGCGCGTCCGGAGGGGTCCAAGGGTGCGGAGCGCCAGGGCGAGCATCTCGGCGGAGGGATCCACGCCCATGAAGCGCCAGCGTGGCTGTGCCTCGGCAAACGCCTTCAACTCAAGGCCTCCACCTGCGCCAACGACCAGAATATCGGCCGTGGCCGGGGCATGCTCAGCCAACAGAAGCATCATCATGCGATGAAGGTCCGAGAGCCCCGGCACTTTCCGGAGCGTGCTCTCGGCATAGCTGGCGACCATCGCCGGATCGGTGAAGGGATGCATCGGATTCGCCCCCTCAGTCGGACACGCGCGCGCGGTGGGAGGGAGCGCCACCCGCTATGCCGTGATCCACGGTTGGCCGACCGTCTCGCCCTGCCAGCCGGGTACGGATGTCGGCGCCCAGCGCGGCGAGCGAAATTTCGCCGAATCGGCGAAGGAGGAGCGCCTCCGCTTCGTCGAATGCTTCGCCGAGCGCAGCGTTGACGGCCTGTTCGACGAGGCAGCCGGCCGCATCGTTGCGATTGCCCATCGCCAGAAGCTCGGGACTGCCGAGCGCGCCGTAAATGTCACGGAGTGTAAGCTGGCGAAGATCGCAAGCGATGGTCCAACCGCCGCCGTGGCCCTTCTCGGAGCGGACATAGCCCCGATCCCGCAAGCCAGCCATGATTCTGCGAACGACAACCGGGTTTGAGCCCATGGCCAGGGCCATTGCCTCGGATGTCTTCGGGCCGGGATGCTCCGCCATGTGCAGCAGGATGTGGAGGACGCCCGACAATCGGCTATCGCGTCTCATGCAACTTCATATGTTGCATGTCCGCTGGCAGTCAAGCCATACCCGATGTTTTCCCAGCCCGGCCTGGGACGGGACACCTCGAGACGAACGCGCGGCGGCCAAGGCCGGAAGCAAGTTTCGGCTTTCACGCCTTGCTCATGCCTTTTCGGTTATCGAGGATAGGATTTTGGGCTGAGCCGGCGAAGGCTGGATGGTGCGCATCCTCATACGCGTGGTGGCGATCGTCGCCCTGATCGGGGTGGCGTATCTCGTGCTGATCAACGCCGCGCTGAACCTCCCCGCCACCCAGGCGCTGATCAACCGCACTCAGGCGGGCAAGATCGTGGTCCATTGGGAGCGCGCGTGGAGCATCGTTCCGTTCCGTCTCCACATCGAAGGCCTGAAGGTGACCGGGCAGTCCTGGTCGCAGCAGTTCGAGGTGTCGGCGCCCGCGGTCAGCGGCGCCATCGACGTGCCGTCGCTTCTATCGCAGACGCTCCGCTTCAACGACATCGAGAGCGGCGACCTCGTGGTCCGCTTCCGGCCGCGACTTCGACCGGACAAGGACGACAAGATCCTCCGTCCGTTCTACCCGGAGATCCCCGGGATGGACCCGACGCTGGCCGCGGACCCGGTGCCGAAGCAGCAGCCCGGCTGGCTGACCGTGCTCGAGATCGCCCGCATCGGGGGCAGCAACGACCTCTGGTTCGGGCCGAACCGGATGACGCTGGTGGGCGAGGCATCGGCGCTGATCGTGCGCCAGAACAAGCACGGCCCGCTCACCATCAGCGACGGCAGGCTCGATCTCGCCATCCCGTCCTTCCTCGTGGCCGGGAAGGAAGTGTCGAAAGGCGGATCGCTCAACGGCAGCTTCTCGATCGCGAGCTTTCTGCCGCAGGAGAACCGCGGGGCCAAGGTGCTCCCCTTCCTCTCGCTCGACGCCGACATCGACCTGCCGATCGACGGCATCGACTTCCTTAACTTCTTCTTCAAATCCGCCGCCGACCTGACCGTCGGCGGCAACGGCCGGCTAAAGGGCCATGTCGCCTATGCGAGGGGCTCCCTCACCCCCGGCGCCGACATCAGCATCGAGGCGGAGCGGCTCCAGGTCGACCTGCCGCCCTATTCGGTGAGCGGGGTCGGTACCGTCCAGGCCAGCGTCGCGGCCGCCGCGTCCGACACACTCGCCGCGAAGTTCGCGTTCTCGACGATCAGCGCCGTGCACGAGCCGAGCAGCGCCGCGATGTTCAAGGGCGAGAACATCGGCATCTCGGTCGAGCGATCCGCGGTCATCCTTCCCGACCTCAACGTCGAGAAGGTGCCGCGCCGGGTGGAGATCAAGCTGCCGAACGTGTCGGTGCCCGACATCAGCGCCTACCAGCGCTACCTGCCCGACGAATGGAACGCGGAACTGGTCGCCGGCACCGGGTCGCTCGACGGCTCGGCGTCGATGGCGGCGGGCGTGCTCGACTTCGACCTCACCCTCCATGCCGACGATGCGGCGGTGAAGCTCGCCGAGAACGTGTTCCAGTCCGGGTTCACGCTCGCGGTCAGGGCCAAGGGCACGGCCGACGCGACGACGGCGCGGGTCGACGTGAGCGGCACATTCGTCGAACTCGACGATTCCCGTGTCCTGAACAGGAAGGGCGACGCCTCCAAGCCGTGGCAGACCCGTTTTGCCGTCACGACCGGGCAAGCGGATTTCGTCCTGCCCGAGGAGCAGGACGCCAAGACCGGGGTGATCGGCTTCTGGAGCCTGTTCCAGAACAAGGAGCTGAAGTCGATGCTGAGCGATGTGAGCGGCCACGTCGATGGCTCGCTCAATGTCTCGGATCTCGACTGGATCACCTATCTCTTCCGAAAACCCTTCTCGCTCGCCATCGGCGATGCCGCCGAGGTGAAGGCCGACCTCACGGTCAAGTCCGGCCGCATCGTCGCCGATTCGAACCTCACCATGGCGCCCCGCCAATTCACAATCGGCATTCTCGACTACGTTATCGAGGGCAACGGTGGTTTCGACCTCAGGGTGGCGAAGAGCGACGCAAAGCCCGATCTCAGGCTCGTCGCCAGCCTGACCGGCGCCTCGCTCCGGCTCGAGGACGAGAAGGTCGCGGTCGTCGAGGATGTGACGATCGACGTCAATGCGCTCGCAGAGGGTGTCTCGCCCAAGGAAGGCGGCGCGACCAGGACCGTCGAGATGAATATCCCGACGGCGACGATCTCCGACATGACCGCCTACAACACCTATCTGCCCAAGACCGCGCCCTTCAAGATTCTCGGCGGCACCGCCAAGCTCAGCGCCAAGCTGGTGATGGAGGAGGACAACGCCACCGGCTTCATGAAGATGACGACATCGCGCATCGATGCCGACATGGACGGCGACCGCATCTCGGGCGTGATCGTCCTCGACATTCCCATCGTCGGCGGGTCGACCAAGGCCAAGCGCTTCGATATCGCCGGCTCGACGCTTGCGATCCAGGACCTCCGGGTGACGGGAAACCACGCCACCGCCGGCTGGGGCGGCAGGGTCGATGTCGGCAAGGGCAGCGTCGTCTGGAAACGCCCGATGACGCTCAATCTGAGCGCCGCTTTCCACATGACGGACGCAAGCCCGATCCTCGCGGTGTTCGACCAGAACCGGAAGGAGAACAAGTGGCTCGACCGGCTGCTCGACCTCAAGAACATCAACGGCAAGATGACGATCGAGGCCGAGCCGGACAGCATGACCATCCCCTACGCCTTCCTGACCAGCAACACCTTCGATGTCGGGGCGAAGGGCATCTTCGGGGCGAGCGGCCGCCAGGGCGTCTTCTACGCCAAGACGGGCAAGCTTGCCGGCATCCTCGCCATCGACAGGAAGGACAAGAAGTTCTCCGTCATCGACGCTACCGGCAAGTTCGAGGCCTACAAGGCCGGCGGACCCGTACCGGGGATCCACGACACGCCCCGTTCGACCCCGCGCGCGACGCCGGCCAGCGCCCCGCCGCCGCCGGGGGCGAGGCCGAAGAAGAAGCCGCCGTTCTCGCTGTTCAAGAAGCGCCAGCAATAGCGACCGGCGCCAACGATGCAGTCCGCCACTGGCGCGCCGGCCCGGTTCGGCATAAGTAAGCCGCCGTGACCTTCGAACCTGCCCCCAACGAACCCGGCCGAAAGCCGATCAACCCGTTGCTCAAGCTCGTGCTGGAGCTCGGGCCGCTCGGCGTGTTCTTCTTTGCCAATACCCGCGGCGACTGGCTGGCGGAAAAGATTCCCGCCCTGGGCACGCTGGGAGGACCGATCTTCATCGCCACCGCCTTGTTCATGCTGGCGATGGTGATCTCCCTTGGCATCTCGTACGTCCTGACGCGCACGCTGCCGGTGATGCCTTTCGTCACCGGCATCGTCGTCATCGTCTTCGGCGCCCTGACCCTCTGGCTCCAGGACGATACCTTCATCAAGATGAAGCCGACGATCGTGAACACGCTGTTCGGCGCGGTGCTGCTCGGCGGGCTCGCCTTCGGCCAGTCGCTCCTCGGCTATGTCTTCGATTCGGTCTTCCGGCTGACCGACGAGGGGTGGCGGAAACTCACCTTCCGCTGGGGGTTGTTCTTTCTCGTTCTCGCGGTGCTGAACGAAGTGGTGTGGCGGACGGTGTCGACCGACATGTGGGTCAACTTCAAGGTGTTCGGCATCATGCCCCTGACCATCGTCTTCACCCTGTTCCAGCTGCCGCTGATCAACCGCTGCACCCTCCCCGAGGAAGGCAAGCCCTCGCCGTGACCGGCGCGGCGACCGGCTGGCGACGCGACGCGACGATCGTCGTCGCCGGCCTTGCGATCTTCGCTCTCCAGGCCGCTATCCTGTTGTGGATGGGGCAGCCGGCGATCAACCCCGACGGCAATATCTATGTCTGGGGCGACCTCGCCCATTCCCGCCACATCATCGACTGGTACACGCCCTCCCACATCGTCCACGGCTTCATCTTCTACGGCGTGCTGTGGCTCGTTGCGCGGCGCTGGAGCGTCGACCAGCGCGGCCTCGCGGCGATGGCGATCGAGGCGGTATGGGAGGTGGTCGAGAACACCCCGTGGGTGATCGACCGCTACCGCGACGTGACCGTGTCCGGCGACTATGTCGGCGACACGGTGATCAACTCGGTGTTCGACATGTGGGCGATGCTGGTCGGCTTCTGGCTTGCCTCGAAGCTGCCGATCTGGCTGACGGTGGCGCTCGCCATCGCGCTCGAACTCGGGGCGCTGATCGCGGTCCGCGACAACCTCACCCTCAACATCCTGATGCTGCTCTACCCGGTCGACGCGATCCGGGTCTGGCAGGCGGGGTAGTCAGGGGCAGAGGAGCGGCACGCCGGCGGCGGACGCCGCGGCGCGAAGCTCGCGGTCGAGCGTGGCGAGCGGCAAGCCGCGCCGCAATGCAAGCTCGAGATAGGTAGCGTCGTAGACAGTCAAGGTGGAGCGGGTGGAGAGGCCCAGCGTCGCCGACCAGGCATGAATGCCTGTTTCCGGATCGACAGCCACCGGCAGCAGGGCGAGGGTCGCCAACGCGGCATCGCGATGGGCAATCGTGATCCGGTTGCGGCGGACACCCTGTCGGAATGCGTTGGCGACCTCGACTGGCCAGTGCGACGGAACCCAGATGCTCGATGTGGGCGCGCGATCGAGAAGCTCGTCGATGGCCGGCGTCCGCTCGTGCTTGTGAAACCAGGCAAGCGTGACCGATGGGTCAAGAACGAAGGTCACCGGCGACCTTCGTTCCTACACGCTTTCCATTCCTCCCAATCGAAAGGGCCGAGCTTCATGACCTCCGCAAGGTCCCGAATTCGCTGTGCGGCAAGACGCGCCTGCTCCGCCCCCGGCGCATTCTGAAACGACCCGAGCTTTGCCACTGGCTTGCCGCGACGGGGATGACGATCTCCTCGCCGTGTTCCGCCCGCTCCAGCAGTTCCGAAAGCTTGTTCTTCGCCTCGAAGGTGCCGACTTCGTTCGTTTCAATACCTGCAGCTAGATGATCAGCTAGCTGCAATAAGGGCGCGCACGGCGCTTTCGCCAGCCCTACTCCAACGGCTTCAGCGCCGCCTCGATCGCCGGGAGCACCGTGGCCTCCAATCCCGCCGCATCGATCGGGCCGATGTGCTTGTAGCGGATGATGCCGTCGGCATCGACGACGAAGGTCTCCGGGACACCGTAGACGCCCCAGTCGATGGCGGCCCGGCCGGTCGTGTCGACGCCGATGGCGGTGTAGGGATTGCCCAGTTCGTCGAGGAAGCGGACGGCGTTGGCCGGGACATCCTTGTAGTTGATGCCGACGACGCGGATGCGTTCGTCCTTGGCGAGAGCGATCAGCTGAGGATGCTCGATGCGGCAGGGACCGCACCACGAGGCGAAGACGTTGACGACGGTCACCTTGCCCTTGAGGTCGGCTCCCATGAGGCCCGGCCGGGCGACGCCTTCGAGTGCCGGCAGGTCGAACGCCGGGACCGGCTTGCCGACCAGGGCCGACGGCACGGCCTCGAGGTTCCCCGCCGTCTCGAGACGGATCAGGAACACCGCGGCGAGCGCCACGAACACGCCGAGCGGCAGCAGGAAGATCAGCCGGGGCCCGCGCGGCTTCCGCGTCTCTTCGGTTGCGGTCATGCGTCCTTCCTTGCCGCCGAGCGGCGGCGGACGCCGCGCGCCTCGAGGTCGGCGATGCGGCGGCGTTGCGATCGCCCGTCGATGACGATCCAGGCGATCATGCCGACGAGCACGACGGCCGCAAGCAGATAGGCCGCGACGATGAACCCGGCATGGGCGCCGCCCTCGATCATGCCGCGGCGGCGACGATCTGCATGGCGCGCACGCGCCGCCGGAGGATCTCGTTCCGCATCGCCATCACGAGGAGCGCGGCGAAGAGCAGCGTCATCGCCCCCGCCATCACCAGAAGCGGCCAGAGCAGCGCCGGGTGGATGGTCGGCCCGTCGAGGCGGAAGACGCTGGCCGGCTGGTGGAGCGTGTTCCACCAGTCAACCGAGAACTTGATGATGGGGATGTTGATGGCGCCGACCAGCGTCAGGATCGCGGCGGCCCGCGCGGCCTTGCCGGGGTCCTCGACCGCCTGCCACAGCGCGATCAGCCCGAGATAGATCAGGAAGAGGATCAGCACCGAGGTGAGCCTGGCGTCCCACACCCAGTAGGTTCCCCAGGTCGGCTTGCCCCACAGCGACCCCGTGACCAGCGCCAGGAAGGTGAAGGCGGCACCGATCGGCGCGGCGCTCTTCTGGAGCACGTCGGCAAGCGGGTGGCGCCAGACGAGTGTGCCGAGCGCTGCCACCGCCATCACGCCGTAGCAGGCCATGGCCAGCCAGGCGAACGGGACATGGATGAACATGATCCGCACCGTCTCGCCCTGCTGGTAGTCGGCCGGCGCGCGGAAGGACAGGGTGAGGCCGACGACGAGCGCGAGCGCCGTCACCGCCCAGAGCCACGGCAGGAGGCGCCCGGAAAAGGCGAGGAAACGCGTCGGATTGGCAAGATCGATGGCCGGCATGCCGTCTGTTTTAGGGGCCGGACCGCCCCGCGGCAATGGCGGCAGTCGGGCCGCAATGCCGCATTCGGTAGGCATCCGGCCCGATCCGGGCTAGGGTAAGGTCCATCTCCATCCGCAACAGTCACCGGAATCCTTCGATGCGCTCACCCCTTCTTGCCGCCCTCTTCTTCGTCTCGGCATCGTCGCTCGCCCTTGCGGCGACCGACGACGAGCTTCGCCAGCAGCTCGTCGGGGCCTGGGGAGCCGACGAGGCCTGCGCCGAAGCGTCGCTGGTCTTCAATGCCGACGGCACCTTCAGCATCAACGAGGGCGGATCGGACGCCCCCGGCAGGCCCGGCACCTGGTCGATCGCGGGCGGTATCCTCAGCGGCGCGACCTCCGACGGCGCGATGCCCGACGTGACGCTCCGCATCGAGCTGCCCAAGCTCTATTTCGAGGAGGGCGGCCAGGTCGTCAACGAACTGACCCGCTGCGCCACGTAAGCGTCTCGCCATTCCCGCAACCAGCCGACAGACCGCACGCCATGATCAAACCGGTTCTTGCTGCACTGATGTTTGCCGCCTCCGCGCCGCTTGCGCTGGCGGCGAGCGACGACGAATTGAGGGCCGCAATCGTCGGAGCCTGGGGGCAGGATTCGACCTGCACCAGCGGCACCCTGACCTTCAGCGCCGACGGGACCTTCGCGCTCGCCCGCGGGGAAGACTCGGACACGGGAACCTGGCAGATATCGGGCGGCGTCCTCTCCGGCGCCACATCCGACGGAGCCAGCCGCCCCGATGTGAACCTCACGATCGAGGGCGACACCCTCGTCTTCGGCGAGATGGAGGAGACGCTGACCCGCTGCGCGCCGTAGGGCGGGCAGTCTACTCCAGGCCCACCCGCAGCGCCGCCGCGCCGGCAATCGCGGCGACCACGGCGCTGACCAGCGTCAGCGCGCAGAGGATCAGGAACGGCGGCAGGAAGGGCTGTGGCTCGGTCACCGCCGCCATCGCCGCACTGACGCCGAAGATCAGCACGGGAATCGTGAACGGCAGCACCAACACGGCGATGAGGATGCCGCCGCGCCCGAACGCCGCGGCCAGCGCCGCGCCGACCGCGCCGACCAGGGTCAGCGCCGGGGTGCCCACGAGCAGCGTCAGCGTCGTCGCGCCGAGCGCCAGCGGCTCGAGCCCCAGAAGCAGGCCGAGGAACGGTGCGGCGACGGTGAGCGGCAGGCCGGTCGCCAGCCAGTGACCCGCCGCCTTCGCAAGCACCACCAGTTCCATCGGCTGGCCGGCAAGGAAGAGAAGATCGAGCGCGCCGTCGTCGCGGTCGTCCTGAAACAGCCGATCGAGCCCGAGTAGGGTCGCGAGCAGCGCCCCGATCCAAAGGATCGCCGGGCCGATCCGCGACAGGAGATTGAGGTCGGGCCCGACCGCGAACGGCACGATGGTGACGACGGCAAGGAAGAAGACCAGACCGACCAGCGCTCCGCCGCCACCCCGAAGCTGGAGCCGCGCTGTCTGTCCGGCGATGGCGGCCAGTGCGCCGATCACGGTGCGGACCCGAGCGCCAGGGTAGCGGACGGCGCAATCGGCAGCGGCCGGTGAGTGGCAGCCATCACCAGGCCGCCACCGGAAAGATGCGCCGCGATGAGCCGGCCCAGCGTTGCCTCGGCCGCCGTGTCGAGCGCAGTCGCCGGCTCGTCGAGAAGCCAGACCGGGCGTTCCGAAACGAGGAGGCGAGCAAGCGCGACGCGCCGCTTCTGGCCCGCCGACAGGCGCCCCGCCGGCAAATCGATGAGGTGGGCGAGGCCGACACTGTCCAATGCCGATTCGAGGTCGCCCGCGCCGCCGTAGAGCTTGCGCCAGTGGCCGAGATTGTCGGCGACCGTGAGCGACGGCTTCAGGGCGTCGAGGTGGCCGAAATAGTGGACCGATGCCGGGATGCCGGCCTCCGGCTCCGGCTCGAGCCGCACCGCGCCGGACGCCGGGCTCAACAACCCGGCGACGACCCGAAGCAGCGTCGACTTGCCAGCGCCGTTTGGACCGATGATCGCCAGCATCTCGCCAGCCGAGACCGCGAATCCGATGCCGCCGAACACGGTCCGGCCGCCGCGCTCCGCCTGAAGGCCCTGCCCGGTCAGGCGCATGCGCGTGGAACTGCCGCGGCTTTCAGCACCCCTGTTCACCCTTTGCCCAGAATCGACCCGCCCTGCGGCCGAAAATTGGTCCAACCGACACCATGACGCCCCTTTGTCTGGAACCGGTCCACGAAATTCACTATAAGGCCCGCAGCCCGCGCCGTCGCGGCCTGCCTTCACATCGCGTGCGGGCGGCCCGAGAATCCTGCCCCGGCGCCACGCCATCTCATTGAGGACAGTCCCTCCCGTGACCAGCCCCCACAGCGACAGCTTCAAGAGCCTCAAGTCCCTCACCGTCGGCGACAGGAGCTACGACTATTACAGCCTTGCCGAAGCCGAGAAGAACGGCCTTGCCGGGATTTCCCGTCTCCCCTTCTCGCTCAAGGTGCTGATCGAGAACCTCCTCCGCTGCGAGGACGGTCGTTCGGTGACAGCCGAGGACATCCGCGGCATCGCCGACTGGCTGAAGCACCACCGGAGCGATCGCGAGATCGCCTTCCGGCCGGCCCGCGTCCTGATGCAGGACTTCACCGGCGTGCCGGCGGTGGTCGACCTCGCGGCCATGCGCGACGCCATGCGAGGCCTCGGCGGCAACCCGGACCGCATCAATCCGCTGGTGCCGGTCGACCTGGTCATCGACCACTCGGTCATCGTCGACGATTTCGGCAATCCCCGCGCCTTTGCGCGGAACGTCGAGCTCGAATATGAGCGGAACGGCGAGCGCTACCGCTTCCTCCGCTGGGGCCAGTCGGCCTTCCGCAACTTCCGCGTCGTTCCGCCGGGCACCGGCATCTGCCACCAGGTCAACCTCGAGTACCTCTCCCAGACGGTGTGGGTGAACACCGACGGGGCGCGACCGATCGCCTACCCCGACACGCTGGTCGGCACCGACAGCCACACCACCATGGTCAACGGCCTCGCGGTGCTCGGCTGGGGCGTGGGCGGGATCGAGGCCGAGGCGGCCATGCTCGGCCAGCCGATCTCTATGCTCATCCCCGAAGTGATCGGCTTCCGCCTCACCGGCAAACTCCGTGAGGGCGTGACCGCCACCGACCTCGTGCTGACCGTCACCGAGATGCTGAGGAAGAAGGGCGTGGTCGGCAAATTCGTCGAGTTCTACGGGCCCGGCCTCGACCACATGGCGCTCGAGGATCGCGCCACGATCGGCAACATGGCGCCGGAATACGGCGCGACCTGCGGCATCTTCCCCATCGATGCCGAGACGCTGCGCTACCTCACCCATACCGGCCGCGACACGGAGCGGGTGGCACTGGTGGAGGCCTATGCCAGGGCGCAGGGCATGTTCCGCGATGCCACGACGCCGGAGCCGGAGTTCACCGATACGCTCAGCCTCGACATGGACACGGTCGCGCCCTCGGTCGCCGGGCCGAAGCGCCCCCAGGACCGGGTACTTCTTTCCGAAGCCAAGCAGAAGTTCCTCGCCGCGCTCGACACCGAGTTCAAGAAGGGGGGCAGCGACAGCCTCCGCGTCAGCGTCAAGGGCGAGCCCTTCGATGTCGGCCATGGCGACGTGGTGATTGCGGCGATCACCTCCTGCACCAACACCTCCAACCCCTATGTGATGATCGGCGCGGGCCTGCTCGCCCGGAACGCGGTCGAACGCGGGCTCAAGACCAGGCCCTGGGTGAAGACCTCGCTCGCGCCAGGAAGCCAGGTGGTCGGCGAATACCTCGCCCGCTCCGGGCTCCAGGGCGACCTCGACACACTCGGCTTCAACCTCGTCGGCTTCGGCTGCACGACCTGCATCGGCAATTCGGGGCCGCTTCCCGCGCCGATCTCGGCGGCGATCGACGAGGGCGATCTGGTCGCCGCGGCGGTGCTTTCGGGCAACCGCAATTTCGAGGGCCGCATCAACCCCGATGTCCGCGCCAACTACCTCGCCTCGCCGCCGCTTGTCGTCGCCTATGCACTGGCCGGATCGATGCAGGTCGACCTCGTCACGGAACCGCTGGGCCTCGACCGCGACGGCCATCCGGTCTTTCTCAAGGACATCTGGCCGTCGTCGAAGGAGATCGCCGAGTTCGTCCGCGCCAACATCACCAGCGACCTCTTCCGCACCAAATATGCCGACGTCTTCACCGGCGACGAGCACTGGAAGACGATCCCGGTGGAAGGCGGCCTCACCTACGCCTGGACCGGCGGGTCGACCTATGTGCAGAACCCGCCCTATTTCGAAGGCATGCATCGCGAGCCCGAGCCGGTGACCGACATCGCCGGCGCCCGCGTCCTCGGCCTGTTCCTCGATTCGATCACGACCGACCACATCTCGCCGGCGGGCTCGATCCGCGCCAACAGCCCGGCAGGCGCCTACCTGATCGACCACGGCGTCAAGCCGGCCGACTTCAACCAGTATGGCACTCGACGCGGCAACCACGAGGTGATGATGCGCGGCACCTTCGCCAACATCCGCATCAAGAACCAGATGGTGCCGGGGGTCGAGGGCGGCGTCACCGTCCACCAGCCTGACGGCGAGGTCATGCCGATCTATGACGCTGCGATGCGCTACAAGGCCGAGGGCGTGCCGCTGGTGGTCTTCGCGGGCAAGGAATACGGCACGGGCTCCTCTCGCGACTGGGCGGCCAAGGGCACCCGGCTCCTCGGCGTCCGCGCCGTGATCGCCGAGAGCTTCGAGCGCATCCATCGCTCGAACCTGATCGGCATGGGCGTCCTGCCGCTGGTGTTTGAGGAGGGGACGTCCTGGAGGTCGCTCGGCATCGATGGCAGCGAGGTTGTGACCATTGCCGGCATCTCGTCCGGACTGCGGCCCGGCCAGAAGCTCGTGGCGGAGATCCGCTTCGCTTCGGGAGAGGTCAAACTTGTCCCGCTCATCTGCCGCATCGATACGCTGGACGAACTCGAATACTTCAACAATGGCGGCATTCTTCACTACGTGCTGCGGCGGCTTGCGGCGTAGTGGTGAAAGCGTGCAAGTTTCACCCTAACGTGACTCGCAAGTGAGGCCGGCGGTTCGTAGTTTCGTGGGGAACGGGTCGCCTGCGGCGGCCCCCTGCCGTATCGGAAAAATGACGTGAGAATGAAAGCCGGCTCCATCGCCGTAATCCTGTTCGCCGCGGGCATGGCTGCAGGAGCCCCGCAGGCCGCAGCGGCGGGGGCGAAGGCGGTGATCGAACTGTTCACCAGCCAGGGCTGCAACTCCTGCCCTCCCGCCGACGCGATCCTCGGCGATTATGCCAAGGATGCGGACATTCTCGCCCTCTCCTTCCCGGTCGACTACTGGGACTATCTCGGCTGGAAGGACACGCTGGCGAGCCACGAGAACACCGTGCGGCAGAAGGCCTATTCCGAGGCCCGCGGCGACCGTCAGGTCTATACGCCCCAGGTGGTCGTCAACGGCGCGGCGCATGTCGTGGGGAGCAACCGGCAGCAGATCGAGGCCGCGCTGAACAACAGCCCGCCGCTGCCGGTGCCGGTCTCGATGGAGCCGGGGACCGATTCCACCACCGTGACCATCGGCGCCTCGCCCACGCCGGGCAAGGCGAAGGGCACGATCTGGCTCGCCCTCTATGACGACCCGGTTACCGTGCCGATCGAACGCGGCGAGAACACGGGCATGTCGCTCACCTACTACAATGTCGTGCGCAAGCTGCGGCCGATCGCAATGTGGAAGGGCAAGGAGGTCACGATCGAGCTGCCCAAGAGCGAGCTCGACCAGGCGGAGGTCTCGCGCTGCGCCGTGATCCTGCAGACCGAGCACGACAACGGCCTGCCCGGCCCCATCCTCGGCGCGGCCACGATCGACTACGCGCACTGAGCGGGGTCGCGAGACGTCCCTGCCGACGTCCCAAAGCGCTTCCCGGGTTCAGTCCCTCGCGTCCCGCGGCGGTCCCTTCGGCCGCGGTTTCGCGGTGACGAAGGCCGCCACGTCCCATGCCTCCTGCTCGCTGAGCATCGGCGCCTCGGAGCTGACGCCACGGGGCATGTTGGCGCGGACGAAGGCGGCGGCCGTCTCGATGTGCGCCATCCCCGCGGAGTCATTGAAGGCGCTGTCGCCCCAGAGCGGCGGAATCGCCCAGCCGATGCCGGGCGGGGCCTTGCGGTTTCCCTCTCCCGCGGCGCCGTGGCAGCGCGCACAGTCGGCCGCGTAGACCGCCTCGCCGCGCCCGGCGTTCGGGGGTTCTGCGGCCGGCGAGAGCGGCTTCAACCCCATGCCGGCGACCCGCACGCCCTCCGGCGCATCCCGCCCGACATAGCGCATATAGGCGAGCATCGCCGCCATCTCGCGGCCGTCCTCCGGCAGCGGCCGGCCGTTCATGCTGCGGGTCATGCAGCCATTGATGCGCTCGGTGAGCGTCAGGACCCGGTCGTCGACCATCATCGGGTAGCTGGTCGCGGTCGACACGAACGGCGCCGCGAACGGCTTGAGCCCGGCATCGAGATGGCAGTTGGCGCAGGCGAGGTCGTTGCCGGCGTACCGGAGCGCGGGGTCCTCCGCGTCCTTGCCGATATGCCTGGCGGTGTCGGTTATGATGCCCCACCCGAGGCGGATGAGATCGTTGTCGCCGCCGGCCGGCAAATCGGCGGCGTCGGTCGGGGCGTAGTAGTCCGGCTCGGCCCAGAGCGCGTGGCCGATGCCGACCCCGGCCGCGACAGCGGCAAACGCCAGCACCCCTGCCGCAACCAGGCCCCGGCGCATCGTTGGCGTCATCGTCTTCCTCCTCACGCAAGCGTCGCGGAAGCTATCACGCCGGAGCGATCGTGGTAGTCTCCGGGCGAGGCGATTCACGCTACGGGGGGAAGACCATGCGCCATGCCGTCAGCACCATCCTCTGCGGCGCCACCGTGTTGCTGGCCGGCCCGGGAATGGCCGTCGCCGACAACGCGCTTCTCAAGGAGGCGATCGAGTTGCCGGCCGCGGTGCTCTATCTCGACAGCGGCGTCCCCGGGCTGGTGCTGGGCGTGATCAAGGACGGCGAGACCGCCGTGATCGGCTTCGGCAAGATCGCCAAAGGCTCCGACACGGAGCCCGACGGCGACACCCTGATGCGGATCGGCTCGATCACCAAGGTGTTCACCGGGGCGACGCTGGCGAGCCTCGTGGCGGACGGCACGGTCGCGTTGTCGGACCCGCTCCAGGAGCATCTCGACTGGGGGATCACGGTCCCCTCGCGCGATGGCCATGTGATCCGCCTGATCGACCTCGCCACCCACACCTCGGGCCTGCCGCGCGAGGTCGAGCGCGAGTCAGGGCCGCCCGACAACCCCTTTTCGACTCTGACCGAGGAGACCTACTCCAAGGCTCTTGCCGCCGATCCCCTGCTGTTCACGCCCGGCACCGGCGGCCTCTACTCCAACTTCGCCTTCGACGTGCTGAGCGCGGCGCTCGGCCATGCCGCCGGCAAGCCGTATGCCGAGGCGCTCGATGAACGCGTGATCGGCCCGGCCGGCCTCAAGGACACGGTGCTCACCCTTCGCCCCGGCGACGAAGACCGGCTGATGCAGGGCCACAATTTCGACGGCTCGCCGATGCCGAACGTGCCGGCGACGCCGGTGATGGCCGGCGCGTCATCGCTCTATTCGACGCCCAACGACATCCTCAAATGGCTGGGCTGGCACATGGATAGGCTCTCGGCCGACAATGCCGAGATGCGCCTCCTCGACCACGCCGCCTACGTCACCCGCGACCAGCTTTCGCCGGTGCTGGGCTATGACGAGTCCGGGCACATGGACGCCGTCGGCCTCGGCTGGATCATCATGAATGCCGACGGCGGACGGCCCTCCATCCTGCAAAAGGCCGGCGGCCTTCAGGGCATTTTCACCTATTGCGCCTTCTCGCCGAGCCGCAACATCGGCGTCTTCGTCGCCATCAACCAGTTCAAGTTCGGGACCGCGATGGAGATGGCGACGGTCGCCAACGACCTGATCGCGACGCTGGCACCGCGATAGGCCGCCGCCATGATTCGCTCGCACACCGTCATCGACCCGGCGATTCTGGAGTGGTTCATCGCGATCATCGAGCTTGCCGGCGTCGCCGTCATCGTCCTCGCCGCGGTCGTCGCGACCGCGATCTACATTCGCGGCGGGTTCGGCCATGGCGGGTGGGCGACCGGCTTCCAGCCGTTCCGCGCCACCCTCGGGCGCGGCATCCTGCTCGGCCTCGAGTTCCTGATTGCAGCGGACATCATCCGCACCATCACCCTCGACTCGACGATCGAGAGCCTGATCGTGCTCGGCGGCATCGTCGTGGTGCGGACCTTCCTCAGCCTTTCGCTCCAGGTGGAGATCGACGGGAGGTGGCCGTGGCAGCCGCCGCGCGCGGCCGGGAAATGATGGCGCGCCCGACCTCGTGACACCGCCGGGATTGGCGTCGGACGGCCGATCGCGTTAGGAATGCGGGTGGCGGACGAGGGAACGGGGACGGGGAATCGTGGAAGACATCGACGCGCGCGGCATTCTGGCCGCGATCCCGCTGTTTGCAGAGACGCTCAACCCGCGGCAGCTCGACCATCTCGCCGCCCAGTGCGAGCCGGTCTTCTTCCCGGCCGGCACCTTCCTGATTTCCGAAGGCGATTTCGGCGACTCGATGTACGCGATCGTCAAGGGGGAGGCGAGCGTGACCCTCCATGACGAGCGCGGCGAGGAGCACGGCGTCGCGCAGGTCAGGCCGGGCGAGATCGTCGGCGAGATGTCGATCCTGACCGGCATGCGGCGGAAGGCGACGGTCGCCGCCCGCACCGACGTGACGGCGATCGAAATCGCCAAGCCGGCGATCGAGGAGATGTTCGCCGGCGCGCCCGACTTGATCGACCGCTTCGGCGTGGTGCTGGCGCAACGCGAGGCGGTGCTGCGCCGCGTCGCTGCGGACGCTGCGAGCCACAAGGATTTCGCGAGCCGCATCCGGCGCTTCTTCGGGGGGAAGTAGCAGGGCCGGAGCCCGCCGCTACTGCTCCAGCGCACGGATCTCGTCGTTGGCGCGGCGGAGCCGCTCGGAGAAGTCCCGCATCATGTTGCCGAGGATGGTCATCAACAGGTTGGGATGCTCCTTGCCCACCTCGCGGAGCTGCTCGACCGAGAAGCCGTAGCAGACCGCCCGCTCGTCGGCGACGATGTCGGCCGAGCGGCGGCCCCCGTCGAGGAGCGCCATCTCGCCGAAGGTGAGACCCGGGCCGAGCGACGCCACCCGCACAATGCGCTCGCCGTCCTCGTGCGGGATGCGGAGCTGGACCGTCACCGTGCCGCGGGCGACGGCGAAGAACAGCCGCGCCTCGTCGCCTTCACGCACGATCGCCTGGCCCGCCTCGAACTGCATCGGCCGGACCATGCCTTCGAGGAGGCGGAGTTCGTCGCGGTCGAGGCCGCGAAAAATGTCGAGCTGGCCGAGCGAGAACTTGGTGAGGTCGCGCGCCGGCTGTGTCGCCGCGAGCAGCTTCCCCTCGCAGTATTCAAGAGCCTGGTCGCGATGCTCGAAGATGCGCTGCGCGCCGCCGCCCCGTCCGGCGATGAGCGCATGGAGCGCGGCGAGCCTCCCGTCCGCCTCGAGGTGGGCGAAAATCAGCGTCTTGCCGCGTTCGGTGAGGTTGGCGTCGGTCTCGACCAGGAGCCGCCCGGCAGCGGTGTCAGCGTCATGGACTCGGCGGAGGTCGACAATGATGTAATCGGCCTCGGCGGCGATGTCGTCGACCCGCCGCACCAGCCGCTCGGTCGACCCGAAGAAGAGGCCGCCCTGCACCTCGATCAGGCGGATCGTCCTGCCCTTCTCGTCAAGACGCTTCCGCTCATCGGGGTTGCGCATGCGCTTCGAGCGGACGACATCGCCCGAAAGCTCGCGCCGGATCACAGCACCGCTGTTGGTGTGGTTGCGGAAGACATGGAGCCCGAAGGTCTCGGAGATTTCCTTGCAGACATTGACGCCGCGGACGCTGTGACCGTGGGCGTCGAGCCGCGGGGAGAACACGCCGATGCCGATCTGACCGGGGATCACCGCGATGATGCCGCCCGACACGCCGCTCTTGGCCGGCATGCCGACCTCGTAGGACCACTGGCCGGCATAGTTGTACATGCCGCAACTGTTCATCACGGTGAGCACGTCCTGGATGTAGTCGCGTTCCAGCGCCACGTCGCCGGTGAGCGGGTTTACCCCGTCATTGGCGAGCGTCGCCGCCATCACCGCGAGATCGGCGCAGGTGACCCGCACCGAGCACTGGCGGAAGTAGATATCGAGAATGGTCTCGGGCGGCGAGTGAATCATCCCCGAATTCAGCATCATGTAGGCGATGGCCCGATTCCTGTGCCCTGTCGCCTGCTCGGAACGATGGACGTCGTCGTCGATGAACAGGCTTCGGCCGGCGAAGCGCGACAGCACCGACAGCATGGTTGCGATCCGGGCTTCCGGCGTCTCGCCCTTGATCAACTCGGCGGCAGCCATCGCGCCCGCGTTGACCATCGGATTGAACGGGCGGTTATGCACCTCGTCGAGAACAATCGAATTGAAGGCCTCGCCGGTCGGCTCCACGCCGATCCGCGACAACACATAGTCCCGGCCATACTCGGAGAGCGTATAGCCGTAGACGAAAGCCTTCGAGATCGACTGGATGGTGAAGGGAACGCTGGCGTCGCCGGCGGTGTAGACCCGTCCGTCCACCGTGGCGATGGCGATACCGAAGAGATCCGGATCGACCTTGGCCAACTCGGGGATGTAGGTGGCGATGGCGCCGTCGCCGATCGCGGAAATCCGCCGGTGAAGCGTCGTCAAGTAGCGGTCCACCGGACCCGACAGCACGTCGAGACCCGGCGCCTTCATATCCATCATGGTTTTCGTCCCCTCCCCAGCACGGGGCAATTCTGACGATATAACCAAATTCCGTGCCAGATGCGCGACTCGACGCGGGTCGTCGATGCCACACGGATCGTCCGGCCGCGCGGCAAACCGCCGGCCGACAGCAACAACGCCTTGAAGACCCGCCCCCACCTCACGATACTCCCGCCACGAGGGGCCGTTCGAATCCGGACGGGGGTTGTTGATGAACGTTCGCAACGGCGGCCCAATTCGGCTGTTCGTCGCTGCCTTGCTTGCCGCCATGATCGCCATCCGGCTGTGGGATTTCGACGTCCTGCAGGCGCTACGGTTTGCGGTCCTGGGCCACCTCGGCGCCTGGTTGCCATCGACGCCGATCCATCCGGCCTGGGCCTTGGCGGCCGAGGTTGCAGCGGTCGTGGCATCTGCCGCGCTGATCGGCTGGCTCGCGCCGCGCCTGAACCCTGCGCAAGTGGCCATTCTCGGCGCCCTGACCGTGGCCGGTATCTTGGGCGGGGCCGTACTCGCCGCATTCGGCGGTTTCCTCCTGGATCCGACCTGGCCGCTGGTCTCGGCGATCGTCGTTACCGGCGGCGCGGCGTTGACCGTGTCCTGGCAGGATGAGCGCAAGCGCCAGTCGGACGAGCGAAAGCGCCAAGAGATCCGCATCGCTTTCAGCCATTCCCTCCCACCGGCGGTGATCGATGCCCTTGCCGTGACGCCCGACCTCGTCTCCCTCGAAGCCGCCCGGCGGGACCTCACAGTGATGTCGGTCCACATCCGCGATCCCGCCGCGATCCTCGCCCCCATGTCGGCGTCCGAGACCGCGGCTTTCCTCCGCAACACCCAGGACAGCGTGGCGTCCATCGTCCACGATCACGGCGGTATGCTCGACCGGCGAACCGGCGGGGAGATCCTGGCGCTTTTCAACGCGCCACTCGAGGATACCGCCCATCCCGACCACGCCGCGCGGGCGGCGGCGACGATCGCAACCGCGCTCGATCCCCTCAACGCCGCGCGACGCGCGGCGGCCGAGGCCGCCGGTCGCAAATACCTCCGCGTGCACCTCGATGTCGGCATCGACACCGGTCCCTGCACTGTCGGCAACCTGACCTCGGATCACCATTCGGCGTGGACCGCGGTCGGCCCATCGATCGGCGTGGCGACCGGCATCGGCCGTCTTTGCCGGGAGTACGGGGTGGGGAACATCATCGGCGAGCGCACGGTCGCGGGCATGGCGCACCCGAGGGTGCTTGAACTCGACCTGGTCCGGGCTGGCAGCGGGACGAAACCCATTCGCGTCTTCACGCTCCTCGACCCGTTCGTCGCCGACGCGGGCGTGGCCGGCCGCCTCGCCGCGGCGCACGCCAGGATGATCGCAGCCTACCGGAACCGCGAGTGGGCGGAGGCCGAAGCCGCCCTCCGCGAATGCCGGTCGTTCCGCATCGAGACGCTTGCCACCCTCTACAGCCTCTACCGGACGAGAATCGTGACCGCCCGTGAGATCGCACCACCCTCGGGCTGGGAGGGCGACAAGCACGGCACCATCGAGGAGATAGACGCTGTGACCGAGGTCACACCGGCGACGCGGACGCCGCGCCATAGTGGCGAGCGGAACGAGGGGGCGTAAGGGTGCTGAACTTGACCGATCCGTTCTATGCCCTGCTGGCGGTCCTCGCCGTTCTCCAAGTCAAGCACTTCATCTGCGACTACCCGCTACAGACGCTTTACCAACTCCAGAACAAGGGCAGGTACGGTCACCCCGGCGGCCTCATCCATTCCGGGCTCCACGTCATCGGCACCGCGGCGATATTCCTGGTGGTGCCGCCGACGCCGTGGCTGGCGGTCGGCATACTCGGTGGTGAGTTCGTCATCCACTATCATGTCGACTGGGCGAAGGATAACTGGATCAGGAGGCGGGGCTATACCGCAACCGACCGCGAATTCTGGTGGGCGATCGGCTTCGACCAACTCCTCCACCACCTCACCTACATCGCGATCGCCGGCATTCTCGTCGGAACGAGGCTCGGGACGGGGTAGGGCTCAGAGACGCTGGTTCATCAGCCGGATGCGCTCGACCAGGACCCGCATCACGTCGAGGGCGAAGAACGGTGTGTCCTGGACGAGGATGACGAAGAGCCGCTCGTTGATCGGAACCAGGTCGGTGTCCTCGATCGCCACGATCGTCGCGCTCCGCGGCGAATGGTCGATGAGCGCCATCTCGCCGAACATGCCGCCGGCGGCGACCTCCTCGACGGTGTCGCCATGGACCTTGATCGCCACCTTGCCGTTCCGGACGACGAACATTTCCTTGGCGGGTTCGCCCTCGGTGACGACGGTGTCGCCGGCCTTGAAGCTTCTGACCGGCACATCCGGCCGGTCAAACAGCTTGAAGTCGACCTGGTGCTTCTGGACGATGCTCATGGCGTGATGTCCCCTCGATCGCGTGACCGTGCTCATTGGCGCAGTCAGATGACACTTATGTGAACACGCCGCAACCACAGCCAGATCATTCGCGCCAGGCGGTTCTCACAGGCCCCACCTACGGGCATTTGCAGGGACGCATAAACCATCCGGCCACGGGCAGGTGGCGGTGTGTTGATCTTCGGCAGGAACTGTGGCTTGTTATTTTTGCGGGGGGAGCCACGTTCAATGAGCCGGGCTGGCTCAGTAAGACTTAGAGTTGCCCTATCGGCAATATTTATCTTGGTTGCGGCCGTATTTGCGACGGCGTTCGTCTCCGCCCGGGTGTGGGACGACACCGTCGCCGACGCCAAGACCAAGCTTCACGACATCGCGACAATTCTCGCCGAACAGACATTCCAGTCGGTCGAGGCCCTTGATCTGGTCCTTTCCGACCTGGTGGCGCACGTGTCCTCGGTCGAGACCGAGGACGATTTCCGCGACCTGCTGCGCTCCCGAGAGCAATACGACAAGCTCATGGAGCGTTTCGAGCGCCTGCCTCAGGTCGAGGTGATGAGTGCCGTCGACTCGGCGGGCGACATGCTTCTCTCGACCCGCGGATGGCCCGCCCCCGATTTCAGCATCGCCGGCGACGATCCGTTCGAGCACCTGAAGGCGCACCCGGGTTCGGGCCTGGTCGCCGGCCCGCCCATCCGTAGCCGGGCCAGCGGCAACTGGACAGTCTACTTCAGCCGGCGCATCGACAACACGGCCGGCGCTTTTCTGGGCACGATGTCGATCGGGGTGCCCCCCCAGTTCTTCCTGCGCATCTCCAACAGCGCGTCGGCGATCGCCGGCCTCAGTGCGCGACTAATGCGGGCCGACGGCACGATCTACGTCACGAATCCCCCGGTGGAGGCGAGCCTTGGTCAGAGGATCGAGCGCGAACCGGCATGGCTCGATCTCGTCGCGAGCGGCGGCGGCGCCTTCCGTAGCGCCGGCGGCAGTGATGGCGACGCGCGATTCATGGCCGTGGTCCCGGTAGCGCACTACCCGCTCGTGGTCGATGTCGGCGTGAGCGAAGCCAGCCTGCGGGACCTCTGGCGCGCACGTGTCACGCCGATCGCCTTCGTGAGCCTCCTGCTGGCGCTCCTGATGGCCGCCCTCACCGGCTTCCTTCTCGTCCAGTTCAGCCGCGCACTGCAGCGCCAGGCACAATTGCGCGAGCGCGACGAACACCTCGTCCGCGCGTCGAAGGAACGCGAGATCGCGACGGCGCGCTTTGAAGCGGCGCTCACCCACATGCGTCAGGGGCTGGCGGTGTTCGACCACGAAAGCCGGCTCGTCACCTGCAACGAGACCTATCTGACGATGTATCGGATCCGTCCGGAGTTGGTCCCTCCGGGGACGCCGTTCGCTACGATCCTCGACCTTCGGGTCGCCAATGGCACCTATGCCGGCGACGATCCGGCGCTTTATGTCCAGCGTCACCTGAGCCTCGCCGAGGCCAGACCATCCAATTTCACCCAGATCGAGCAACTGAAGGATGGCCGGTTCTTCATGTCATCCAAGCAGCGCATGCCGGACGGCGGCTGGCTGACCATCCAGGAAGACGTGACCGAGCGCGAGCTCGCGGTCGCGCATCTCAAGCATCTGGCAAGCCACGACCCGCTCACCGGGCTCGCCAACCGCTCCCTCCTCATCGAAAGGCTCGGCGATCTCCATCGGGACGGCGAGACGGCAGGCCTCGTCGGGCTCCTGATGATCGATCTCGACGGCTTCAAGGCGGTCAACGACAAGTTCGGCCATGCGATCGGCGATGCCCTGCTCAAGGGCGTCGCCGCCCGGCTCACGGCGAGCGTCGGCCAGCGCGATACCGTGGCGCGCCTCGGCGGCGACGAGTTTGCCATCCTGCGCGTCTCGGAAGTCGCCGAGCCGCAATCGCTTCTCACGCTCGGCTCCACCATCATCGCGCGCCTTCAAGGGCCCTTCCAGATCGATCGACACGTCCTCAAGATCGGGGCGAGCGTCGGCGTCGCGACGGCCGCGGACGGAACGGTCGACCCGGACACCGTGCTGAGCCGGGCCGACATTGCGCTCTATCGCGCGAAGTCGGAGGGGCGAAACCGGGTGGTGGCCTTCGACAGGGAGATGGAGGTCGAGATCACCTCGCGGCGCGAACTCGCCGCGGACCTCGACGCCGCACTCGATGCGGGTGCTCTCGAGGTGCACTATCAACCGATCGTCAATGCCGACAGCCGCGCCACGCTCGCCATGGAGGCGCTGGCGCGCTGGCCACATCCGAAGCTCGGGAACATCACGCCCGCAGTGTTCATCCCGCTGTCGGAGGAGAGCGACCAGATCTTCCGGCTTAGCGAACTGGTGTTCGACCGCGCCTGCGCAGATGCGGCGAACTGGCCGCCCGACGTGCGCGTCGCCGTGAACGTCTCGGCGATCCAGGTTGCCCAGGCCGATCTGCCGGGCCTGGTCCGCAAGCACCTCGAGAAGGCGGGCCTTCCGGGAAGCCGGCTGGAGATCGAGATCACCGAGTCGGCCCTGCTGGCGGACGACGACCGGGTGAGAAGGACGCTCGACGATCTCCGCGCGATGGGCGTACGGATCGTGCTTGACGACTTCGGGACCGGGTTCGCCTCGCTTAGCAACCTGACCACGTTCTCGGTAGACATGATCAAGATCGACCGCAGCTTCATCAGCCAGCTCGGCGGGCACGCAGGCAGCACCGCGATCGTCGAAGCGTCGACGATGATGGCCGACGCCTTCGGGGTCACGGTTACGGCCGAAGGGGTCGAGACGATGGCGCAACGCAACCTGTTGCGCCGGATGGGTATCGTGCAGCACCAGGGCTACCTGTACGGCGCACCGGCCCCGGCCGAAGATTGGGTATTCGAGCCGGGCACCACCATCGCACACCGGCGCGAGGTGCGGGCAGCACAACAGGTCGGATAGCCTATCCGCCAAGGTCTCCGGCCGTGGCCGGCGACATTCAGCACCCGCTATCGAAACGCGACGGTGTCGCCGAATTGCGCGCCGCCGCCTGCCCGTCGCCGCGGCCCGTTGCCGTCGCGGCCGACCGGCCCGACGCTCTGGCGGATGACGAGCTTGCAGGGAAGGCGCGTTTCGCCCGGGCGCGCGGGCTCGCCCCCGAGCTGGCGGACGAGATCTTCGGCGGCGAGACGGCCGAGTTCGGCGCGCGGCTGAAGCATCGTGGTGAGCGGAGGCTCGTACATGGCGGAGTAGTCGATGCCGTCAAAGCCCGCCACCGAAACCACGCCGGGGACGTCGATTCCGGCCTCGCGCAGCGCTGAGATGCAGCCGATCGCGATCTCGTCGCTCGCGGCGAAAATCGCCGTCGGACGGTCTTCGGAGAGGGCGAGGTAGCGCTGCACCGCCTTGGCGCCGGCAACGAAATTGTAGCCGCCGGGCCAGACAATGCCCGGATCGTAAGCGATGCCGGCCGCGTTGAGGGCATCGCAATAGCCGCGAAGGCGCCCCTGGGCGTCGAGGTTGTCCTCCGGACCGGAAATGTGGGCGATCCGGCGGTGGCCCAGGCTCACCATGTACTCGACAATCGTCGCCGCCGCGTCGCGATTGTCGACGCCGAAGACCGGCACCCGATCGAGGTCGGGAATGTCGCCGAAGACGACCGTCGTCGGCAGGCCGATGTCGAGAAGGCGGGGGCCGACGGAAGGCCGGGCGTTGAACAGAATCAGGCCGTCTACCCGACCGGAGCGGAGCAGCCTCTCGTAATGCGCCTCGCGCACCGGGTCCTGGCGGGTGTCGCCGAAGATCACGCCATAGCCGGCGCGGATCAGCACGTCCTCAACAGCGTTGATGATGACGTTCCAGAACGAATTGCCGAGCCCCGGCATCAGGCCGAGCACAATGCGGAGGCCACTTCGTTCGGTCGCGTCATCGGGATCCGGAGCATGCATCATGGCGTCAAGGTTGCCTTTCCGTCACGGTCCTTTGCCGCCAACGCCACGGGCGCCGAAGCGCTACGGCGCTTGCCCGAAGCCTCCGCGGCACTGATCGGCCTGACGCTCTTCCGCTCGATCAACTCGCAGCGAAGCCGGCCACGCGCCGGCGGTATGTAGGGCGAATCCGGCCGCATCCTCGCAAGCAGATCCTCGGCCGCAAGCCGCCCGAGCGCAGCCCGCGGCTGGCGCATCGTGGTCAGCGGAGGCTCGATCACGCTGGCATAATCGATATCGTCGAAGCCGACAACGGAGACATCCTCCGGCGTCCGGATGCCGGCGTCGCGCACGGTCCTGATGAAGCCGATCGCGCCGTCGTCGGTCGAGGCGAACACCGCCGTCGGCCGCTTCTTCATGGTCAGGAATCTCGCCGCCGATGTGACCCCATCCTCGAACCGGAAGCCGCCGCTCCAGATCGCGGACTCGTCCGCCGCAATGCCGGCGGCCCCGAGCGCGTCACGGAAGCCGCGGAGCCGCTCCCCCGCCTCCACGTTGTCTCCTGCGCCCGCGATATGCGCGATATGCCTGTGGCCGGCGGCGATCAGATGGGCCGTCGCCCGACGGGCCGCTTCGCGATTGTCGACGTCGAACACCGAGTAGCGATCGTCGCCGACGATCTCGTTGCAGACCAGGGCGATCGGGACGCGGTCCGTCTCGGGCGTGAGGTCGCCATCGCGGGGCAGATGGCCGGTGAAAAGAATGACACCATCGACCTGACCGGCGAGGATGAAGCGCGTGTAGTGCGCTTCCTTTTGTGCGCTATGCCGGGTATCGCCGATGATCATGCCGTAGCCGGCCGCCGAGAGCGTGTCCTCGACGGCGTTGAGGATCGGCGTGAAGAACGTATTGCTCATGCCGGGAACCAGCGCGAGCACGATCCTTGTCGAGCGGGCGCGAAGATTGCGCGCGGAAGCATTGGGGGTGTAGCCCGTCGCGGCGATCGCGGCGATCACCTTCGATCGCGTTTCCTCGGCGACGCGGTCCGGCGAAGCGATCGCACGGCTGACCGTCGCGGTCGACACGCCTGCACGGCGCGCGACGTCAAGGATGGTGGCCGCGGCTCGGATACCCTGCCGTCGGTTCGTACTGCGGGACCTGCTCATCGGCTGGGGTGCAGTCTCGTCGCCCATGCTTTGCGCTGCCTTCTCCATACCGTTCGGGGCGTTCGTTGACATCCGCCCTTCTTGAGCTAGACTCAATGTAAACGTTTTCACCGGCCCGGAGAAGGCCGTGGATGCTGGGAGTTGACAACGCTACGCATTCCCATACGATTGATGTAATCGATTACACGGCACGTGGAGGACGTTCCGTGGAGTTGATGACAGGACGTATGGGAGTTGGGAAGAGCGCAACCGCGCTCAATAAAGGGAGGAAATCGCATGAGCTATCGTACAAGGCTACTGGGCGCAGCCGCCGTCTTCGCAGCACTGTCGGCGCCGGCATTCGCGGCCGACTGCGAGGTGACGCACTGGTGGACGTCGGGCGGTGAGGCGGCGGCGGTCGCCGAGTTCCAGAAGGCTTTCGACGCCCTTGGCGACGACAAATGGGTGGACGGCGCGATCGGCGGTTCGGGCGACACCGCCCGGCCGATCATCATCAGCCGCATCATGGGCGGCAACCCGCCCTGCGCGACGCAGTTCAACCCCGGCAAGGACGCCGACGATCTGATCGACGCCGAACTGATCCTCGACCTCACCGAGGTCGCCGAGGCGGAAGGCTGGCGGGACATCGTGCGGCCCTCGTCGCAAATGGATTCATGCACGCGCGACGGCAAGGTCTGGTGCGTTCCGGTGAACCTTCACTCGGCCCAGTGGATGTGGACCAACCGCAAGGTCTACGAGGATGCCGGGCTCGAGCCGCCAAAGACCTGGGAAGATGTGGTCGCGGCCGCGCCCGCACTTCAGGCCAAGGGCGTGATGCCGCTCTCGGCAGCGCAGGGCTGGCCGATCAACCTTCTCCTCATGGAGGTCATGCTTCCCGCGCTCGCCGGACGCGACGCGTATGTCGACATCCTTGAGAAGAAGAATGCCGAGGCCGCCGGCGGCCCCGAGATGCGCAAGGTCTTCGAGGCGATGGATGAGGCCCGCAAGCTGGTCGATCCGAGCACCATCGTCCCGCAGTGGAACGACGCCGTCAGCCTGGTCATCACCGGCAAGGCCGGCGCCAACGTCATGGGCGACTGGGCCCAGGGCGAATTCCAGGTCGCCAACATGGTTGCCGGCCAGGACTATGACTGCCTCCCCGGCCTCGGCCACAGCCCGATGTTGAACACCGGCGGCGACGTGTTCTACTTCCCCAAGAATGAAGACCCGGCGGTCACCGCGGCGCAGCTCAAGATGGCGTCGTCGATGATCTCGAAGGAGGTTCAGGTCGCCTTCAACCTGAAGAAGGGCTCGCTGCCGATCCGGCCTGACGTCGACCTCGCGGCGGCCAATGACTGCATGAAGAAGGGCCTCGCGATTCTCGAGGATCCCAACAACATCATGCCGTCGCCGGCGCAGATGATGCAGCGCGAGACGCAGAACGCGATCCGCGACCTGTTCAACGAGTTCTTCACGGATCCGAGCATGACCGTCGACGACGTGCAGGCTCAGTTCGTCGAGATCATCGAGAACGCGCCAGAATAGCCTCCGGCATAACTCCGGCGTAAGATCGTTCCGCGGCCGGCTCAATCAGAATTGAGCCGACCGCGGACGCGCAGTATCCTCGGGGGGCGGGAGCGACCATGGCCAGCGCGGCCGACACAGTCAGAACCGTGAGTGCGGTCAAGGAAATCGACACGGCGCGACCGCCGCTCCGGCTCTTCCGCAATGCGGCGGCGAAGCTCGCGATGACGCCGATGATCCTCACCGTCATCTTCGTCTTCATCGGCTGCATCATCTGGACGATCGTCTATTCGCTGACCAAGTCGCGCGTTCTTCCCGCGTCGGACCCCTTCGGCAAGGACTTCGTCGGTTTGGAGCAATATGTGCGGCTATTCGCATCAAGCCGCTGGCAGATTTCCATCACCAACCTCGCGGTCTATGGCGGGCTGGCGCTGGTCTTCGTCTTCGTCGTCGGCTTCATCCTCGCCGTGCTGATGGATCAGAAGATTCGCTTCGAGAACACGTTCCGCACCATCTTCCTCTACCCCTTCGCGCTCTCCTTCGTGATCACCGGCCTGGTCTGGCAATGGATACTCAACCCCGCCTTCGGGCTCCAGAAGTCGATGCGCGACCTCGGGTGGGAGAGCTTCACATTCGACTGGATCGCCAACCGCCAGATGGTCGTCTACACGCTCGTCATTGCCGGCGTCTGGCAAGGCACCGGCCTAGTCATGGCGCTGATGCTTGCCGGCCTCCGCGGCGTCGACGACGAGATCTGGAAGGCCTCGCGAGTCGACGGCATCCCGAAGTGGCGGACCTATGTCTCGATCGTCATCCCGATGCTGCGCCCGGTTTTCGTCACCGCGCTGGTCATCGTCGCGGCTGGGATCGTCAGGACCTATGACCTCGTGGTCGCGATGACCGGCGGCGGTCCCGGGCTCTCCTCGCAGTTCCCGACGATGTACATCTACGAGTTCATGTTCGTCGCCAACCTGTCGCAGGGTCTCGCCGCCTCCGTGGTGCTTCTCGTCACGGTGGCGATCATCGTCGTCCCCTGGGCGTTCTGGGAATTCGGCCGGAGGCGGACATGAGCGCCATCGCCATGGACGTCGCCGCCAGCAGCGAGCCGAGCGGCCCGAAGCCGAAACGCCGCTTCGCCCCCGCAACGATCATGATCTACTCGGTGATGATCATCGCGGCGCTTTATTACCTCATCCCGCTTTACGTGATGACCGTGACCTCGCTCAAGGGCCTCGAGGAGGTTCGTCTCGGCAACATCTTCGCGCCACCCCTTGAGATTGTCTGGGAGCAAGGATTTCCCTGGGTGAGTTCGACCGCCACCTTCGAGCCGTGGGTCAAGGCCTGGTCCTATGCCTGCACCGGGCTCTATTGCGAGGGCCTGCAGGTTGGCTTCTGGAAGTCGGTCTACATCACCGTCCCGAGTGTGATCGTCTCGATCGCGGTGGGCGCGGTCAACGGCTACGCCTTGGCCAACTGGCGCTTCAAGGGCTCGGAATTCTTCTTCACCGTGCTCTTGGTCGGCTCCTTCGTTCCCTACCAGGTCTTTCTTTTCCCCCTTGTGCTGCTCACCTCATCGATGGGCATCTACAGCACCATCTGGGCCGTCATCCTGGTTCACACCATTTTCGGCATGCCGATCCTGACGCTCCTCTTCCGCAACTATTTCGCGTCGCTTCCGGTCGAGCTGTTCAAGGCGGCGCGCGTCGACGGCGCGGGCTTCTGGGGCATATTCTTCCGGATCATGCTGCCGATGTCGCTGCCGATCTTCACGGTCGCGATCATCCTGCAGGTGACCGGCATCTGGAACGACTACCTGTTCGGCCTGGTCTTCGCCGGTCAGCCCAACTATCCGATGACCGTGCAGCTCAACAACATCGTCAACTCGATCCAGGGCGTCAGGGAGTACAACGTCAACATGGCGGCGACGATCATCACCGGCCTCGTGCCGCTCACCATCTATTTCGTATCCGGCAGGCTGTTCGTCCGCGGCATCGCCGCCGGCGCGGTGAAAGGCTGAAGCCGTGGCGGAAGTTTCGGTCAAGCAGCTCGGCGTCTCCTTCGGCCATCTCGACGTGCTGAAGGACCTCAATCTCGAGGTCAATGCCGGAGAGTTCATCGTGCTGCTCGGTCCCTCGGGCTGCGGCAAGTCCACGCTGCTCAACGCCATCGCGGGCCTCCTCGACATCAAGGCCGGCCAGATCTGGATCGACGGCAAGAACGTCACCTGGAAGGAACCGGCCGACCGCGGCATCGGCATGGTGTTCCAGTCCTACGCCCTCTATCCGCGGATGACGGCGGAGAAGAACCTGACCTTCGGCCTCCGCGTGGCCCGCGTTCCCAAGGACGAGATCGCCCGCCGGGTCGAAAAGGCGGCGGCGCTGCTCCAGATCAAGCCGCTCCTCAGCCGCCGCCCGTCGCAGCTCTCCGGCGGCCAGCGCCAGCGCGTCGCGATCGGCCGGGCGCTCGTCCGCGACGTCGACGTCTTCCTCTTCGACGAGCCGCTCTCCAACCTCGACGCCAAGCTCCGCACCGAGCTCCGGGTGGAGCTCAAGAAGCTGCACATGCAGCTCGGCTCGACCATGATCTACGTGACCCATGACCAGATCGAGGCGCTCACCCTCGCCGACCGCGTGGCGGTCATGCACGGCGGCGTCATCCAGCAACTGGCGACGCCGAAGGAGGTCTACCAGCGGCCGGTCAACCGCTTCGTCGCCGGGTTCGTCGGGTCGCCGGCGATGAACTTCGTCTCGGGCAGGATCGACCTGAGCGGGGGGACGCCCGCCGTGATCTGCGCCGACGCGGTCAGGATCGGGCTCGACGGCTACGCGTTCGCGGCGAAGCCCGAGCAGGACCGGCCCGTGGTCCTCGGGCTCCGGCCCGAGCAGATCCATCTCCACAAGGAGTTTCCCGACGCGATCCCGATTTCCCTTCAGCTCTCCCTGGTCGAGCCCATGGGCGCGGACAGCCTGCTATGGGGATCGATCGGCAATGAGACAATCTCGATTCGAACCGGTCCGGACGAGGACCATTCGATCGGCGAGCGGATCGAGGCCTACTTCCAGCCGAGCCGCGCATCGCTCTTCGATTCGCAGTCCGGGGCCCGGCTCTAGGATCGACCCGAGATTCCACCGCAATGAGAGAGGGGGCCATACGATGGCGACCTACCGCATATCTTTCCAGCTCTACAGCGCGCGCAATTTCCCGCCCCTCGACGCCCAACTCGAGGCGCTCGCGGCGATCGGCTTCGACGGGGTCGAGCCCTATCGCGGCGCCTTCGGCGACGACGCCGCCGGGTTCCGCAGGAAGATCGACGCCGTCGGCCTTGCCTGTCCGACCGCACACCTGCCGGTGGACCTGCTCCTCGCCGATCGGCCTGCCTTCATCGGCATCGCCGAGACCCTCGGCCTCGAGGCGGCAATCCTCCCCTACCTCGCCGAAGATCAGCGGCCGAAGGATGCTGCCGGCTGGACAACCTTTGCCGCGAAGCTGACCGAGCATGCGGCGGCGCTTGCCGAGGCCGGGCTCAAGCTCGCCTGGCATACCCATGCCTTCGAGTACGAGACGCTCGCCGACGGCACCCGCCCGATCGACGCGCTGATCGCAGCGAGGGGCGTCTACTACGAGCCCGACATCGGCTGGATCGCGCGTTCGGGCGTCGACATCCGGACGGAGCTCGAGAAATTCCCCGGCAAGATCGTCGCCTTCCACGTCAAGGACACCGCGCCGGCCGGCGTGACCGAGGACGACGGCTGGACGGACGTCGGTTCAGGCACCATCGACTGGAAAGGGATCTGGCCGTCGATCGCCCAGTCGGGCTGCGACCTCCTTGTCCTCGAGAACGACAACCCTTCCGACTGGCGCGGGTTTGCAGCCCACTCCTACACATTCCTCTCCGGCCTCGCCGGCAACAAGAAGGACTGATCCCATGGCACGGGGCGCAAGAATCGGGATCATCGGCTGCGGCAATATCTCGGACACCTACTTCACGCTCGCGCCGCTGTTCAAAGGCCTGAAGATCGTCGCCTGCGCCGACATCAAGTCGCCCCTCGCGCGAGCCAAGGCGGAGACCTATGGCGTGACGGCGCTCACCGTCGACGGACTGCTCAAGAACGACGAGATCGACACGGTGATCAACCTCACCATCCCCGACGCCCACTACGAGGTGACCCGGGCGATCCTCTCGTCAGGCAAGCACGCCTATTCCGAGAAGCCGATGGCGCTCAACGCGGCGGATGCCCGCAAGCTCGTCGCCGAAGCCGATAGGCGCGGCCTGAAGCTCGGCGGCGCGCCCGACACCTTCCTCGGCGCCGGCGGGCAGATCGCGCGGCGGCTGATCGACAAGGGGGCGATCGGCGCCGTTGTCGGCGGCAGCGCCTATGTGATGAGCCACGGCATGGAGCACTGGCACCCGAACCCCGGCTTTTTCTTCAGGCCCGGCGCAGGCCCGGTCTTCGACGTCGGCCCGTACTACATCACCACGCTGGTGAGCCTGCTCGGCCCGGTGAAAAGCGTTGTCGCGCTCGCCAAGAAGAGCTTCCCGACGCGCCTCGTCACTGCCGAGGGCCCCATGAAGGGCAAGTCGATCAAGGTGACGACGCCGACCACGATCAACGCCGTGATGGAATTCGCCAGCGGCGCCCAGGTGACGCTCGGCGCGAGCTGGGACGTCTGGAAACACGGCCATCCGAACCCGATCGAGCTCTATGGCGAGGAGGGCTCGATGCTGCTCCCCGATCCGAATTTCTTCGGCGGCATCGTGGCGTATTCGGCAAAGGGTGGCGACTACGCGCAGGCCGACGGTGCGCTCGAGGCCTTCGGCGCGCCGAACTGGCCGGCAGCGGCGCCGCGGCAAGCCAACTTCCGCATGCTCGGCGTCGCCGACCTCGTCGACGCAGCCAACAGGAACCGCGAACCCCGCGCCTCCGGCCGGCTCGCGTCCCACGTCGTCGACGTGATGGAATCGATCCTCACCGCGGCGGCCGAGCGCCGCCACGTCAAGCTCCGCACCACGGTCGAGCGTCCGGCGCCGCTCACCGCCGCGGATGCGAAGCGGCTATTGGCGTAGACCAGACCGTCGGTCGCCGGGCTCCCTGCGCCGGTCGCTAAAGGATGAGATCGTCCCCGCCGATGTTGGTGTTGAGTGAAATTCTGATGTCGATGTAGCCGGAGTTGCCGACGCTGGGGGCATACGGGTTGACCCACCCGTCGACGACCCCGAGCAGCCACCACGTTCCCGAGCTGAAGACGGTCCAGAGATTCCCTGGCCCAGTGTAGACCGTGTTTGGGTTCGCAACAGTCCCCGCGAACACAAATGCCTGGTCTCCCGACACTCCGAGATTGGCGTCGAGCCGGGAGAGGTCGATCTTGTCCCCTGCGCTGGCGGAGAAGTCGAGGATCCTGCCGCCGCCTGCGTCGCTGGTGACGCCGGGCCCCCAGTATGGACCGCCCGCATCGAAGCCCTTGGGGTGGACGAAGGTGAAGACGTCGGCGCCGGCCCCGCCGGTCATGTCGTCGCGTTCCTCGTCGGCGATCATCCGGTCATTGCCCTCGTCGCCGCGCATGATGTCGTTGCCCGCGCCGCCGTCGAGGATGTCGTTCCCGATGTACCCGCGCAGTTCGTCGTTCTGGTTGAGGCCATAGATCCGGTTATGGTCGTTCGATCCGTGGAGCGTGTCGCCAAAATTCGTCCCGATCAGATCCTCTACGAGGGCGAAGCGATCGCCCTCCGCTTCGCCGAAACGTGCGGTGTTGGCGCCGAGATTTACCGTGACGCCGCTGTTTTGCGACGCCGCATAGGACACCAGATCCCGTCCGGTTCCTCCGATATGAAGGTCCGCGCCTGCCCCACCCAACAGCGTGTCATCACCAGCGCCGCCATCGAGCCGATCATTGCCGGCCAGGCCGGACAGCGTATTGGCGCCGTTGTCACCGGTCAGCGTGTCGGCGAAGCTGGAACCGGTAACGTTCTCGATGGAACTGTAGGTGTCGCCAGCGGCGTCGCCCCCGGTGTAGCTCTTCGTGAGCAGGTTGATCTTCACCGCAACGGGTGAAGTGGCGTAGGAAGCCGTGTCCAGGCCACTCTCGCCGAAGAGCTTGTCTGCACCCGCCCCGCCGAGGAGCGTGTCGTTCTCGCTGCCGCCGTAAAGCAGGTCATTGGCCTCGCGGCCAGAAATCGTGTCGTTCCCCTTGTTACCGCGAAGCACATTCGCAAGGGCATTTCCGATGATCACATCACCGCCGTCGCCGCCCGAGGCGTTTTCGATGTTGGTGTTGGGACCGATCATCACGGTGTCCTTGGTCGTGTAGGAAGGACTGCCCCCCTTCATGAAGCCAAGCTCGTTTCCAAGCTGGGACCAGGACCCGGTGCGTAGATCGATGCGTCCGCCGCTGCTCCCCACGTAGGCGATGGTATCGATGCCCCCGCTGTCGTCGATCGTCTGCCAGTAGTCCTTGTCGGCCCGGAATGTGTAGGTGGTGTTGCCGGAATTGTGCGCCTCTCGACCGTACATGCGCTGAAGCGTGAGGAGGTCGTAGTACATCGGCGTCGTCGGGTAGAAGTATGCGCTGCTGTCATTGCCGCCCCCTGGATAGGCGGCATAGGCCATCACTGTGAAGCCGAGGCTATTGTAGCTCTGGGGCAGGACTGACGACCCTTCGAAAGGATGCTTGAGGCCGAGCGCGTGCCCGATTTCGTGGAGGATAACGTGGAAGTCGAAGCTGCCGGGCTTGATGGGGGAATATGCCGAGTGATGCCAGGAACCATGCTTGAACCAGACGTCGCCTGCCCAAGGTGCCGTTCCGGGGACATAGGCGTGAGCGCTTTCAGACCCTAGATTGACAGTGGTTCTGGCAAATCGGAGGTCCCCGACAAAACCTCCACTCTCACTGACCTCGACGAAATTGACATTCGCCACGGCCGCCCATTGCTTAAGACCCGACCACACAGCATCGTGTTCGGCAGGGGTCAATATATACCACTTCGAATACGGCTCTCCGTTGCCGTATTTATTTGCCCACCATTGTCCAGAGCTCGGGAAACTCACATCTAGCGTCACCCCAGTTCCAGTCGCGCCACCCCATTTATAACCGCTGACAAGTGGTCCACTGAAATTGACTTTTGTTACTCGAACTTCATTCTTGTTATACTTAGTCATCCTAAGCTCCTCGCAAGCGCGAAACGGCGGGCGTACGCAATCACTCTCGCACACACAGTAGTGTGCGATTATTGAATCATAATTTTGGCGGCGATAGCACCCATTTGGGTGCGACCGCTACTGTGCGCTTCAGCAGGAGAGGCTGGCGACAAAGATAGCCAGTTGCGCTTGCCGACGGGGAGGGCGGAAACCAGCCACCGGCAAGAACATCATCCATACATGCTTGAATGCGATGCGAGCTCACAGAGGCCTCCACTCCCGAACCGCTTCATAAGGAAGCTCGGTCGCGCGCGCGAACTGGCCTTCACGGAGATGCACGGCGCAACCCCCCGGTTTCTCATATGCCGCCGCTCGGTTGTAGCATCCTACCGCCCTGCAATAAATAGCCATGGCGAAGCTATCCAACGCCCAGGTTGCCCACGCGCCATGCATCGCCATATCGCGGCCATTGCGGTGGAGTTCGGGCAACCAGATTCCGGAAGGTGTGGCCCCCTCATACCGGCGCCACGTCAGGCACCCGCAACAGGTCGAGCGCCCCGCGCCGCTCACCGCCGCTGACGCGAAGCGGCTGCTCGCCAAAGGCCACCCAGCGATCAGCCGGCCTTGGACCTGGCCCGCGCCGGCCTCGGCTTCCGATGGACGCGGCGCTTCGCCGGCGGCGCCGTCGTTCCGCGGACCATCAGCGTCGTCGGCAGAGTCTCGTGCCGCACCGGCCCGCCCGCGAAGACGAGGCGGGCGGCGAGCCGGCCCTTCTCGGCGCCGTTCGAATCGACGGTGGTGAGGTTCGCCGGCGCGGCCTCGGGAATGTTGTTGAAGCCCACGACCGAGAGGTCGCCCGGCACGGATAGTCCGCGCCGCCGCGCCTCCCCCATCACCTCGATCGCCTGCAGGTCCGCCATGGCAAGGATGGCCGTCGCGTCCGGCGCCGCGTCGAGGAGAAGTGCTGCGGCAGCGCGGTCCCACGGATGGGCCTGGACGACGGGCACTTCGTCGATGTCGATACCGGAGGGCGACAGGGCGTCGGCGTAGCCGAGGAGCTTCTGTTGATCGAGCGGCATGCCGGCCACGCCGGGACCGCGGTCGCGACGGGGCAGGTGGACGAGCGCCGGCCCGAGATCGCGAAGAAACGACAGGATGGCGAACCGCCGATGGCCGAGGTCGAGCAGGTGCCGCGCGGCGGCGCGACAGCCGGACCGGGCGTCGATATTGACGGAGCTGACCTTGGCGCCACCGTCGACGTCGATCACCACGAAGGGCAGCTTCCGCAAGGCCAGCGACTCGATCATTTCGGCATCATGGGGGGGTGACACGATGAAGCCGTCGACAAGTGCGTTACGAATGCCCCAGGTCTTGTCGTCATCCAGGCCCGAGACCAGCGTGAGGCTCGCCCCACGCTCATCGCAGACTTCGGCGACGCCGGCCATGAAGCGCGGAAAGTAGCCGGTGAACATGTTGGCCATGCTGTAGGCGCCGGGGGGAATCACGCCAATCGCGTTGACCTTCCCGGCACGCAGCAGGCGCCCCTTGGGGTCCGGCCCGGCAAAGCCGAGCCGGCGGGCCGCCTCCTCGACCCGCAGACGCATGTCGCGTCCGACACGCTCGGGGTTGTTGAACACGTAGGACACCGTGCTCCGCGACACGCCCGCAGCTCTGGCGACATCCTCGAGCGTGGCCACCGATGCACTTCTCCCCTGGACTCCGCTTACGCATACGACGATTCGCGCTTCCCCGCCCGATCTTGTGGAACGCTCCACAATGGGCTATGACGGATGTTGTGGAACGCTCCACAAGCATGTGGACCAATCCTTGCGTACTGGGATTCGGGAGGACCAACGGTCAGGAGACGAACATGAAGATCGCCGTGCTCACAGTCCTTCTCGCGCTCGCTTCGGTGGCAGACTCATCCGCCGATGATGCCCATCTCGTCCGCGGGCTTCACTGCAAGACGGAAGCCCAGGTTGATGCCGCGATCGCCTTCATCCAGCAAGGCACCCCGCCCCTCTTTGCGGCAGAGCTTCTCAATCGCGACGAGGTTGCCTGCGTCTTCGCCGACCGGATCGGCTACCTGATCGAGCACCCCGTCATGCTCGGACGGTCCGACCATCGGGGCGTCTCGCTGATCAAGTACGAAGGGACGCTGGTCGGCGTCCTGGTAGGCCAGAACCCGCGTCCGGTCGAGCCGCCGCTCCACCTCTATTTCGTCGTGCCCGAGCCGCTCCCTGGCGTGGCCGAGGCCAGCGGGGCCTGACGGGGCGGCAGGCGTCCCGGCACGGGTTCGGCAGCGACTTCGACCGTTTCTCCGCGGCGGCCGGCGGATGGCGGCGGTGTCGGGAGCATCCTGGTCTCTTACATCCCGATGCTGATCGTGCTCCTCCTCGCCACCTACGTGCCCGAGATTTCGCTCTGGCTGCCGCGGCGGTTCCTGGAGTAGCCGTTGCCGCGACCCTCCGCCGTTGCGGCAGGCTTAGAGGATCAGGTCTCCCGCCTCGATCTTTGCGCCGACGACCTTCACCTCGAAGTCGGCGGTCCCGTTGCCGTCGCGGTCGACCTGGAGCAACCCCTTCTCGAATCGCGCCAGCCCGCGCGCCCCGGGATGCGCGGCGGCGTAGGCGCCGAAGGCCTGCTTCCCAATGAAAATGAAGGCCTGATCCCCAGGGACTGTCGTGTTTGCGTCGATGAAGGAGAGGTCGATGCTGTCCTTCTTGAAATCGGTGATGGTGTCATGCTTCTTGCCGACGACGCTATCGGCGATCGTGTTGAACTTGAAGATGTCCTTGCCGGCGCCGCCGGTCAGCTTGTCCTTGCCGAGCGCGCCGACGATGATGTCGACGCCGATCCCGCCTTCGATCTTGTCGTTGCCGTCGCCGCCGTTGAGGTAGTCGTTGCCGCGGCCGCCGAGAACCTTGTCTTTCCCCCGGCCTCCAAACACTACGTCATCTCCGGCACCACCAGAAAGGATTTCGTTGCTTCCGTCTCCCAAGAGCGCATTCGCCTTTCCGTCACCCTTGTGTTTTCGACCCATATCCTTTTGAAGGTATACTTCATTGCGTGCCTCGGGATTGAAGGTATTGAAAATGTCAATACGCCCGTCGCCGTTTAGATCACCAAAATAAAGTTGATGCGAGATGCTTGCATCCAATTCTAGAAAAGAATATGGCAACTTTATAAAATTCCCTGTACCATCGTTTACAAAGAAGGGTCTATCGGTTCCGTTTCGAGCAGCAATATCAACAAATCCATCACCATTTAAGTCAACGAGATCAATACTATCAATTGAGCGTTGACCAAAATCTGACTGAGGGAGGCGCACGATTGATTGATCATCGAATTTTCCGGCTCCGTCATTGATTAGTACTTGGATGTGCTGATTCTTATAATCAATCGTGGTGGTTAAAACTAAATCAAGCTTCCCATCACCGTTCAGGTCGACAGCGTCGGCGTCCAGGAATATTGATTCTTGATGCACTCCTTCATCTAAAGGAACTAGATCATTTAGCTCAAGAATTGTTGGTGGAGTTGGGTGGTTTTTTGCATTAGAAAAGTCGCCGTTGCCAGGGTTTAAATAAACTGTCGAGGTAGAGCCGGGAAGAAATCCTGCTGATCCAAGAAATAGGTCCTCATCGCCGTCCCCATCGGCGTCAAAGAAAAGCGCTGTCGTGTAGTAATCCTCGCCGAAACGGACCGCGGGAAATGGCAATTGGTCGTCCACTCGGGAAAATCGTCCCGTACCGTCATTTATTAGAATATATGCTGGAATCTCTGGCGCTACACCATTCAAATTGTTTACGAAAATATCGATATCGCCGTCACCATCAATGTCGGCAGCTGCTGTCGAGTGTGTGTAGTCAGAAATCGTGGGGAGTTTGGTCGCCGCACTGACGAAACCATGAGCACCCGAAGACAGGAGCAACAAATTCTGACCACCGATAAGGGGGAACTTGTCTTGGCCGTGGTCGGCGATGAAGACATCCGGGCGGTGATCGCCGTTGAAGTCCCCTGTTACGATGTCGCGAGCGAAGACGTTTACGGGGGCGCCACCTGGAAAAAAGGTGGCCGTCCCGTCGCTGAACCCACCCTTGCCATCATTCAGGTAGATGCGTATTTGACCGGTTGCCCATTCCTGTGCATTGACCCCGCCATAACCACCTCCCACAAGATCAAGGTCTCCATCGGCGTCGACGTCGATAAGTGCGCTCGCATGTATCCCATTATATGGAGGAGAGGGCTTGGGGAACTCGAATACTGTCTGGGTCCAATACGTTTTCAACGATTCTATTCCTGCCTGATGTGCTGCTATCACAAGTTAACGAGGCATTCCGTCGCGTGAATTTCCCATAAGTGGGACGCCGCCATGGTTGAATGGTAGGTGCGCCCAGTATGATAAGCAACACCCATTTGGGTGCAATGTGCGCCGGGTCACCGCGTCATGCCGGCGATGAGAATGGCGAGTTCCACCTGACGGTGTGTTCCGGTCTTCGCAAACACGGCTTTGGGGCGCGCGCGAGCGGTCTCGAGAGCGATACCCTCCACTTCAGCGATGGCCTTGAGCTCCTCGCCCGCACCGATCCGCTTCGCAAGCCTTGCTTCGGCCGCCGTGAGGCCGATAATTTTCAACGCCTCGTCCAATGCATCGACCGGGTTCGCGGTGTCCGGGTCGGTCAATATCAGCGCCGCCCGCGCCAGCATGAAGACATCCTGTCCTGCCCCGGCGATCGGCACCACCTGCGCGATCAGCGGGCATCGGCCGTGGCGGCGTGGCAGCGGGAGCACCAGCGCCGCGCGCTCACCTGCGGGAGCATAGGTCACCGCCTGCTGGATCGCGGCGTTTAGCTTCGCATCCGTCGGTCGATGCCATGACCGAAGGAGGCCCCGGCGTAATGTCAGCCCGTCTCCGAGGTGCCGCTCGAACGACGGCGGCGAATGGATCACGCGTCCCGCCCCGTTGAGGAGGACGATCTCGGCGCCGGTCGTGGCAAGCCCGTCGGCCAGTCGAACTGAAGACTCGAACCCGACCTTCAAGGCTAGCTTTGCACCTGCGTCAAGCCGGGACATGAGATGATTGAGTTTGCCGATTTCGCTCCGCAGAAACGGACCGCTGCCCAGATGCCTCTCGATCGTCATCGGAAGCGCGAGATCGGGTCGCCGGCTCACGAGGAATATCCCCGCTTTCGGCCCCGAGCCTGCCGGCGCTTCCACTTCGTTGACATAGGGATCCGCAGCCTTCTGCTCGGGTGTGAGCATGTCTTCGGACGTGATCAGTCCACGCCAGCCCGAAGTGGTCAGCTCCAGGCCGCGCCGCATGTAAGGGTTGATGTGCAACCAGCCGCCGGCCATGAAGTCGTCAAGAAAGCCGCGGATTGAAGGCGACCCGATGATCGAATTGGAGCCGGCCCGGATCGGGAGCAAAGTGACCGCGGCAGCGCCAGCGGCCTCGGCGACTGCCTGCAGCGCCTTCGGCCAAAGCTCGGGAACCGCGGCCGCTTCGTAGAACAGCTCGGTCGCGCGCTCGAACCCATTCTCGCGGATATGCACAACGCAACCCCCCGGTCCCGTCTGCCGCCATGCGATCGCAGCACCGAAGCGGTCCTGTCGGATATGGCGATGGAGCAGCCCGCCCGAGTCCGACGTTGCCCACGCGCCGTGCTTGGCCATGTCACGCCCCTTGTCGTAGACTCCGGGCGACCACATCCGGCACGGAGCCGACCCCATCCATGAAGACCCTTCTCATCACCGGCGCCGCCGGCGGCGTCGCCACCCAGACCCGGCCGCTGTTCCGCGAGCACTACCGGCTCCGCCTTTCCGACCGCGCCCAGGTCCCCGACCCGACGCCGGAGGAGACGGTGGCGACGGCCGATCTCGGGGACATGGACGCGCTCCGCCGGGCCGTGTCCGGGGTCGACGGCATCCTCCATCTCGGCGGCTATGCGGTGGAGGCCGACTGGGGCACCATCCACGACGCCAATATCGTCGGCTGCTACAACCTGTTCGAGGCGGCGCGCCTCGAGGGGGTGAAGCGGATCGTCTTCGCCTCCTCGAACCACGCCGTCGGCTACTATCCGCGTGCCGAGACGATCGGCGTGGATGTGCCGGTGCGGCCCGACACCCGCTACGGCCTGTCGAAGGCCTTCGGCGAGGCGCTCGGCGCGCTCTACGCCTACAAATACGGCGCGCAGGTCCTGAGCATCCGGATCGGCAACGTCACCGGCGAGCCCGGCGACCGGCGGCGCCTCGCCATCTGGCAGAGCCCCCGGGACTTCGTGCAACTCGTGCGAATCGGCCTCGAGCACCCCGACCTCCGCCATGAGATCGTCTACGGCATGTCGGACAACGAGCGCGCCTGGTGGGACAACCAGAATGCCTACCGGCTAGGATACCGGCCGGTGGACCGATCGGAGGACTATGCGGAGAAGGTCCTCGCCGAGGACCAGGGACCGACCGGGGACCCTCGAATCGACAACAACCAGGGCGGGCCCTTCACCGTCGCGGAAGTCATCTGACTTCAGGCTGTCCCTTGTTATTCTTCCATTTACCTGGTTATCCACACACGCGGAGGTTGCTTGCCAATCCTCCCCGGTTTGGCAAATATCGAAACAGGAGGTGGTGATTCGTGGTCGCTTTGCCAGCGGCCACTCGGCAACCGGAGGGGTCCAAGGGTTGCTGGCCATCAAGGTCATGTCAGGAGTTTTTTCGCAGCGAACGTAATGCGTCTTATAGGTCCGGCTTTTTTCGTCCCGGGCGATGGTTTCTTCAAAACGGCAGCTTTCATATCTTTTGTTCACCGCAGCGCCGGCCCTCGGGCCGGCGTTTTGCATTTCAGTCCCTTGGGATCACGCCGCGGCACGCGCTTCGCAACGCAACAGCTTGACGCCCATCCAGCATCCCACGCAAAGATGACGGGATGATATCGGCGCTCAAGCGATTCCTCACCGACCTGACCGGCAAACCCGAGCCGAAGCCGATCGGTGCGGACGAGAGCAGGCTCGCCGCAGCCGCGCTTCTCTATCATGTCACTGCAATCGACGGCACGATCGGGGACGAGGAGCGCGCGCGGCTCCGGGCCCTCCTCAAGGAGCGGTTCAACCTTGCCGACGACGACCTCGACGACCTGATGACCGCTGCCGAGGCCGCCGACAAGGAAGCCGTCGATCTCTACGGCTTCACCAGCGTGCTCAAGCAGCGCCTCGATATCGCCGAGCGCGAGCGGCTCGTCGGGATGATGTGGGAACTGGTCTACGCCGACGGCAGGGTTCATGAATTCGAGGACAACCTGATCTGGCGCGCGGCCGAACTGCTCGGCGTGTCTTCCGACGTCCGTATCCGGTTGAAGCAGGCGGCCCGCGGCGATGGCGGCGACTGAGCGGAAGCCGGTCCTCATCGTCCTCCATCAGGAGCATTCGACTCCCGGCCGCGTCGGCCTGCGCCTCGCCGCCCGGGGACATCGCCTCGACATCCGCCGGCCGCGTTTCGGGGACGCACTGCCGGAGACACTCGACGCGCATGCCGGCGCGGTCATCTTCGGCGGCCCGATGAGCGCCAATGACGGCGACGACTACATCCGCGTCGAAACCGAATGGGTGAAGGTTCCGCTTCGCGAGGCGGCGCCGCTGCTCGGACTCTGCCTCGGCGCCCAGATGATCGCCCGCCATCTCGGCGCGCCGGTCACCCCCGACCCGGAGGGGCGGGTGGAGGTGGGCTTCTACCCGCTCCGGCCGACCGACGCCGGACGCGCTCTGATGCAATGGCCCGACCGCGTGCACCACTTCCACCGCGAGGGGTTCGACCTGCCCGAGGGGGCCGTGTTGCTCGCCGAGGGCGATGTCTTTCGCAACCAGGCCTTTTCCTACGGAGCCGCCGCATTCGGCTTCCAGTTCCATATCGAACTCACCAACGCCATGGTCGGACGCTGGACGCGGCGGATCGCCGAGCGCGAATGGGTGCCGGGCACGCAACAGGCGGCGGAGCATTTCGCCGGCCGCGCGCTGCACGACTGGAAGACCGCGACCTTCCTCGACGATTTCCTCGACCGCTGGCTGGCCAGCGACCCGCGCCCGGCCGCCTGATCTCGCGTTCTGCGAAACCTCTTGCAAAATGCGAGGCGCGAACGGTTACCAGAAGGTGAAGGGGATCAACCTGTTGCCTTCGACGACACGTCGAACACAAGATCTTGCGCCGCCGCGTCTGAAACCCGAGTGGCAGGGAGATTGCGATCTATAGAGCACGCTGGCATCTGGTATTTGCGTAGCCAGCGCCATCTTGGCGGGGAAGACGGGCCGTTGACCCCCGGTTCCGTCTTCCCCGTCGGGTCTCGTCAGTTGGTGGCGGTTCCCGTCCAATCCTCGAGGCCGGCCATGGCGGCCGCGAGATCGAGATACTGGTCGCAATTCTCCCCGCAGATCGCGCTAATCCGGTCGAGTTCGCCCTGGGCGAGGTCGAGCCGTCCCATGGCCACATAACCCTCGCCGAGATATTCGCGGGTGTTGACGTTGTCGGGGTCGATGGCGAGCGCCCGGTAGTAGTAGCCGATGCCCTCGTCGAGGGCGCCCGACTTCCGCTTGGAGTAGCCGATCATGGTGAGGACCATGGCGTCGCCCTGGTCGGCGGCGTTGAGGAGGGCAAGGGCGTCGTCATAGTTGCCGGCGAGCGCCAGCGCCCGGCCCTGCTCGTAGAGGCGTTCCTCGTCGATAAAGGACTGCGCCTTGACGCAATACTGCCCGCTCGCATGCGGCACCCAGCCGGGATTGCAGGAGAGCCCGCCGCTGGCGTTTCCGCCCGAGCTGCCGCCGCTGCCGCCTCCGCTCGATCCGCCACCGCCGCCCGACCCTCCTCCCCCGCCGCCGCCGCCGCCTCCGCCGCCTCCACCACTGGCGGCGAAAGACGGCACGGAGATGCCGGCAACCGCGACGGCGCCGACCGCACCGATCGCGAGGGCGACGAGCGCGGCACGGGCCGCAAGGATTGAGGCGTTCTTCATGGCAAAGACCTCCCGATCGGAGTTGAGGGGACCGAAGCCGGCAAGAGGGCCGGCGGGGTCGTACGGGAGGTCAACACGCGGGGCGGAAGGTTATTCGCCCGCACCGGACAAACGCACCGTCTCGCGTTTCCGGCAATGAGACGGAGGGCGGCCACGGAGCGGCCGCCCTCTTCTGCCGAAGGTCAGTTCCAGCTGGAATCGCCGGCCATGGCGGCGGCGAGGTCGATGTACTGGTCGCAGGTCTCGCCGCAGAGTGCGCCGATCCGGTCGAGTTCCGCCTGGGCAAGGTCGAGGCGGCCCATCGCGACATAGCCTTCGCCGAGATACTCGCGGGTGTTGACGTTGTCGGGATTGAGGGCGAGCGCCTGGTGATAGTAGCCGATGCCCTCCTCGACGGCGCCGGACTTCCGCTTCGAATAGCCGATCATGGTCAGCACGTCGGAGTCCTGCTTGTCCCGGATGGCGTCGAACAGCGTCAGCGCGCTGTCGTAGTCGCCGGCGAGCGCGAGCGCCCGGCCCTGCTCGTACAGCGTCTCGTCGTCGAACAGGCCGGAACTGGCCTTCTCGCACATGCCCTTGGCCTGGTTCCAGACCATGCCGGCCTTGCAGGTGGTCTCGGACGAGCCGCCGCTCGATCCGCCGGTGCTGGCGGCAAGAGTCGCCTGGGTCATGCCGGCGATCGAAAGCGCGCCTGCCACGGCGATGGTCAAAGCGAGCATGCCCGACCTGGCACGCGGTAGTGAAAGGTGCAGCATCTTGGAGTCTCCTGATCTTGACAAAGGGGTTTCCTGCCGGCGCATTCGCGGAAGGCTCGCCCGCGACATCAAACACACAACGCCGTCAGTTATTCACGCGAGTCCACGCCCTACGTCGCTACAGCGACAGGTCGGTCTTTCCTATGGTCGCCGTCACACCGGCTTCACAGGCTCCCGCTTCACTTCCAGTTCGTCGTAGATTTTGGATTCCTTGCGTTCGCAGATGCGCTTCGCCTGGTTCCACACCCATCCGTCTCGGCAGGATGGCGGGGTGGCCGTGGAGCTGCTGCCGCTCATGGCCACCGCCGGCACTCCGACCGGGATGACACCGGATATCGACAGGATCACGCTGACAAGCGCGATCCGAACGGGGAAAATCAGTCGAGCCATTTTCGTCTCCTCCTCAAGAAAGATTGGTCGCGCGATGGCCGGGTCCTCTAATGTCCAAATTGCCAAGCACGATCCACTGGCCTATTCGTTTCAACGATGACGGCGGGCAATCACGAATCCGTGAAGGCCGGTCTGCGGGAGCACCTCCGCCGCCTCTGGCGCTACGGACTGGTGCTGTCCGGCAGCCGCGATACGGCCGACGACCTGGTGCAGGCCACCTGCCTCCGGGCGCTGGAGCGCGCCCACCAGTTTCAGCCCGGCACCCATCTCGACCGCTGGCTGATGTCGATCCTGCACTCCATATGGCTCAACGACATCCGCGCCGCCCGCTACCGCCGGGGCCACGGCCTGGTCGACGCCGAGACGGCGCTGGTCTTCGACGGGGCGCACGAGATCGAGACGAATATTTCGGCGGCTCAGGTGTTGACGCACGTGCAATCCCTGCCGGAAGCACAGCGTGAGACCGTCTTCCTTGTCTATGTCGAGGGCTTTTCCTATCGCGAGGCCGCCGCACTCCTGGAGGTACCCATCGGAACTGTCATGAGCCGACTCGCCAGTGCGCGGGCGAAACTCGCGAGCCTCGGCCCGGACGTGCATGAGCGGCACGAAGAACCATGAGCACGAAGCCCGAGCCCACCCCGACCCTCGACGACGAGATCACCGCGTATCTCGACGGCGAGCTTGAGGCCGCCCGCCGCACCACCCTCGAAGCGCGGCTTGCGGCCGACGATGCCACGCGCGCGCGACTGGAGATGCTCCGCGCCGGCCGGCCGCCGGCCGAGCCCTTCGATCTGCTCCTGGACATCGCCCCGATCTCCCGGCTCGAGGCCATGCTCGACGCCGCGGACAAGCCCCCACACCGGACCTGGAGCAGTTTCGGCGGCCTGCGGGCGCTCGCCGCCGCGGTTCTGCTCCTCATCCTCGGCGGGGCGATCGGCTTCGGCCTGTCGCGGAGCCTCGCGCCAACCGAGGTGGCCGAGGCGCCGGGCTGGCGCGCGGTGGTTGCCGACTACGTCGCGCTCTATACGCCGGAGACCTTTGCGCTGGCCCCGACCGACCCAGAGGCCTATGCGCCGCGGCTCAAGATCCTCGGCGACGGGCTCGGCCTCGACCTTGCGCCGGAGACGGTCGCTCTCCCCG
>JALHRF010000012.1 GCA_022841545.1 Bauldia sp.
CGCGCAGCACGGCCGCGCGCAGGTCGGGCGTCACCTCGGGCATCCGTCCGAACCAGTGTGCAAAACCCGGCGCCGCCTGGTGGAGCAGCATGCCGAGGCCATCGACCGTGCGCAGCCCCCGCCCGCGCGCGGCAGCGAGAAGCCCGGTCTCCAGCGGCACATAGACGATGTCGGTGACGAGGCAGTCCTCGCGGAGCGGCCCGAGATCGATCTCGAGCGGCGGCTGCCCCTCCATGCCGAGCGAGGTCGCGTTGACGAGGACACGCGCCTCGCGGAGCAGGCCGGGCAGCGCATCCCATCCCGCCGGCCGGACATTTCGGCCGAACCGGTCCGCGAGCGCTTCGGCGCGGCCGGCGGTGCGGTTGACGACATGGACCGGTGCGAAGCCGCGCTCGAGAAGCGCCCAGATGACGGCGCGTGCCGCCCCGCCGGCGCCGAGGATGACGGCCGGGCCCGGCACGCCATCCCAGCCCGGCGCGCCTTCGTCGAGATTGGCGAGAAACCCGACGCCATCGGTCGAGGTCGCGACCAGACGATGCCCGTCGCGCCAGATCGTGTTGATGGCGCCGATGGCTCGTCCTGCCTCCTCCACCTCGTCAACCGCGGCAAAGGCTGCCTCCTTGTGCGGCACGGTGACATTGCAGCCGACGAAGGGACCCTCGCGGAAGCCGGCGAAGAACGCCGCGATCCTGTCGGGTTCGACGGGATGAATGACGTAATCGCCCTCAATTCCGTACCGTTTCAGCCAATAGCGGTGGATGACGGGCGAGCGCGAGTGCTTGACCGGCCAGCCAATGACACAGGCGGTAGGGACAGTCATCCGGTCGAACTCCCGTGCGGTGTCCACGTCAGTATCCCCTCGCGCCGCAGCCACTCGAGGAGCGGCAGGAGCGGCAGGCCGAGGATGGTGAAATAGTCGCCTTCGATCCGTTCGAAGAGTTGGATGCCGGGCCCCTCGATCTGATAGGCGCCGACGCTCTCAGCGGCCTTGTCGCCGACGCGTCCGAGATACGCGTCGATCTCGGACGGCGTCAGGCGCCGCATGGTGAGCGTTGCAGTATCGAGATGACGCCAGGGCGCAGCATCCCCATGCAGACCGACCACCGCCGAGTGAAGGAGGTGACTGCGGCCCGCGAGCGCGGTGAGCTGTCGCCGGGCCTCTTCCAGGGTAGCGGGCTTGTGCCAGCGTCCTCCGCCTGCCTCCAGCGTCTGGTCGGCGCCGATGACATGCGCCCCGGCATCCGCCTGCGCGCAGGCCCTTGCCTTCGCCTCGGCGAGCGCAAGAGCGATGTCGCCGGGCGAGGCTCCGGCGGCTGCAAGCGGGGCCTCGACACGCCGCTCATCGACCCCTGACGGCAACGCTTCGAAATCCACGCCGGCGTTCCGCAGTATCGCGACCCGGGTCGTGCTTTGCGAAGCCAGGACGAGCCGCGCCATGGCTCGTTTCACGTCGGAGCGGCGGCGCGCGCCCGTTCGTCGCGGAGCGCCAGAATCGCCGCAGCCGTCTCCTCGATCGAGCGGCGGGTGACGTCGATGATCGGCCAGCCATGGCGCGCGCACAGCTTACGGGCAAAGGCGATCTCGGCGGCGATCGCCGCCTTGTCGACATACGTCTCGCTATGCGCGGCGGCGTTGAGCGACAGCACCCGGTTTTCGCGAAGCTGCACGATCCGTTCCGCGCTCGCGGTAAGCCCCACGACCAGCGGGCCCTTGACGCGCTCAAGATCCGCGGGCGGCGGAATGCCGGGCACGATCGGGACGTTGGCGACTTTGACCCCGCGATTGGCCAGATAGATGCTTGTCGGAGTCTTCGATGTTCGGCTCACTCCGACCAGCACCACATCCGCCTCCTCGAGCGAGCCGGCGAGTTGCCCGTCGTCATGGATCATGGTGAAGTTGAGGGCGTCGATCCGGCGGAAGTACTCCGCGTCGAGAATGTGCTGAGCGCCGACGCGACGCGCGCCCGGGGCGCCGAGATAAGCCTGGAGCATCTGCAGCACCGGCTCGAGCACCGAAGCGCACGGAATGCCGATGCGACGGCAGGCCGTCTCGAGTCTTCCCCCCAGCGTGCCGTCGACCAGTGTGTAGAGGACGATCCCGGGCTTCTCCTCGAGCGCCGCGATCACGCGGTCGAGATGGGCCGTGGAACGGACCATGGAATGCACATGCTCGACTGCCCGTACCTCGGTGTACTGCGCCGCCGCGGCGCGGGCGACGGTGATGAGGGTCTCGCCCGTCGCATCGGAAATCATATGGAGATGGAAGAAGCCCTCACGGTTCTTCACTGAATTATCCCCAGGCCTGTGGATGAGAACGGGAGCAAATCGATCAGCGAGCGACCATGGGCCGGACAGTCCCCAGGGACGGGAAATTCCTCAACACTCAAATCATGCCTCGGTCGATTCCGGATCGTGGGTTGGAATCGCGCAATTCCATCTTGTCCCGAACCCATGCCGTGGACGACCTGTGAAACCTCATCGAGGGACGCAACGAGACAAGCATTAAGGAAGTGTTAACACTCATGGTTTGGGTTTGTCCCCGTTCATACCACTCTTCCTCCCCCGGAGCGCTTCGAACAGCAAGATCGACCGGTGTCGTGACCCCATTTGTGGATCGCGCTGTTCCGCGCTAATCCACCCCCTAAAAGAAGAAGAAGAAAGAAGATTCTCTTTTATTTTGTGAGGGCCTGTGAACACGGCGCACCCCCAATTCCGCTCGCGATCCATGATGGCGGTACTCGACGGAGGAGCAGCCAATCCCCCACCGATCTGGCTGATGCGACAGGCAGGCCGTTACCTTCCTGAGTATCGCGCCATCCGGTCAAAGGTTCCCTCGTTTCTCGATCTCTGCCTCGATCCGGACCTTGCGACGGAGGTCACGCTCCAGCCCATCCGTCGGTTCGGATTCGATGCAGCGATCGTGTTTTCCGACATCCTGATGACCCCGTTTGCGCTCGGCCGAAGCGTTCGCTTCGTTGAAGGCGAAGGCCCGCGACTCGATCCTATCGACGAGCCCGGAATCGCGGGTCTCGCGGTCGATCGGGTTGAAACGGCGCTTGCGCCTCTGTTCGCCACCGTTTCGAAGGTTCGGGAATCACTCGATCCGGACAAGGCGCTGATTGGTTTCTGCGGGGCACCCTGGACCGTAGCCACCTACATGGTCGCCGGGAGGGGGACACCGGACCAAGCCCCCGCCCGTACCCTTGCCGCCCGCAAGACGGCATCTTTCCAACGGCTGATCGACCGCCTGGTAGACGCGTCGGTGACATCCCTCATCGGTCAGTTGCACGCCGGCGCTGATGCGGTCCAGATTTTCGATAGCTGGGCCGGGATTCTGAACGAGAGGGACTTCGGCCGCTGGTCCATCGGCCCGACCGTAGAGATCGTTCGCCGGGTCCGTGAGGCCGTTCCAGGGGCACGGATCATCGGCTTTCCGAAAGGTGCGGGCTTACGGCTTGAACGCTACGCTCGGGAAACAGGCGTCGATGCGGTTGGCCTCGATTGGACCGTGCCGCTTGACTATGCGCGTGAACGACTTCAGCCGCATGTCGCGGTGCAGGGCAACCTCGACCCGATCGTGCTCCTGGCGGGCGGCGATGGGCTCGATCGGGCGATCGACGGCCTGATCGAAGGCCTTGCGGGAGGCAGGTTCATCTTCAATCTCGGCCATGGGATCCTTCCCGAGACCCCGATCGCACATGTCGAGCGCCTGGTTGGGCGCGTGCATGGAACATCCTGATGCAGGTGGAGACCCGGTTCAGGATCATTCGGGCGGGCGCCGGCCTTGCGATCGCGGCCGCGATCTTCGGTGCGCTCGTGCTTTGGGGCCCATCGTGGCTCTATCTGTGGTTCAAGGCCTTCCACATCATCGCGGTCATCGCCTGGATGGCGGGTATGCTCTACCTGCCGCGGCTGTTCGTCTACCACTGCGAGGCGGCGCCGGGATCGGTCCAGTCGGAGACGTTCAAGGTAATGGAGCGGCGGCTGCTCCGCGCCATCATCAACCCGGCGATGATCGCGACCTGGGCGCTGGGGCTGTGGTTGGCATGGGATGCCGGCTTCTTTTCGGACGGCTGGTTACACGCCAAGCTCGCTCTGGTCGTGGTTCTCTCCGGGGTCCACGGTTTCATGGCGCGCTGCGTTCGGGACTTTGCCAACGACCAGAACGTTCGGTCGCAGCGCTACTACCGGATCCTCAACGAGGTGCCGACGCTTCTGATGATCCTCATCGTCATTCTCGTGGTGGTCAAACCATTCTGACGAAGGCGTTCCGAGCGTCGTAACCCTGCCGCTGGCAATGGCAAGGGCGTGGCTTCCTCGTCATCCGAGCGTCCCTGACCGGTGGGCCATGGTTTTCGACAGCCGGCTGGCGTTGCCGGTATCGCGACAGTATTCAACCCTCTTGCCGTTCCATATCCGAACGACTATCTTGCCGGTCACCGCACTGAAAGCAGACAGGCTTGGGTGTTCTCGTTTGACACCATGGAGCCGTGCCCGGGCGACGAGCCGGGGCGTCAAGTTCTGCAATTCTTCCCCTCGCCTGCCACATTCCCGTTTCCCAAAGAGATTCCCCGTATATGCCCGAAATGAAACTGCAGGACCTCAAGGCCAAGTCGGCCGTCGAGCTGCTGGCGTTCGCCGAAGAGGTTGAGGTCGAGAACGCATCCACGCTCCGCAAGCAGGAGCTGATGTTCGCGATCCTGAAGCAGCTCGCCGCCCGGGACACCGACATCATCGGTGAAGGCGTCGTCGAGGTTCTCCAGGACGGATTCGGCTTCCTTCGCTCGCCGGACGCCAATTACCTCGCGGGGCCGGACGACATCTACGTCTCGCCGTCGCAGATTCGGCGGTTCTCGCTGCGCACCGGCGACACCGTCGAAGGCCAGATCCGGAGCCCCAAGGACGGCGAGCGCTATTTCGCCCTCCTCAAGGTCAACACCATCAACTTCGAGGATCCGGACAAGGCGCGGCACAAGGTGCACTTCGACAACCTGACGCCGCTCTATCCCGACAAGAAGTTCAAGATGGAGATCGAGGATCCGACGATAAAGGATCTGACGCACCGGGTCATCGACCTGGTCGCCCCGCTCGGCAAGGGCCAGCGCGCGCTGATCACCGCGCAGCCGCGGACCGGCAAGACCGTGATCCTCCAGAACATCGCCCGTTCGATCACCCACAATCACCCGGAGTGCTACCTGATTGTGCTCCTCATCGACGAGCGGCCGGAGGAAGTGACCGACATGCAGCGCTCGGTGAAGGGCGAGGTCATCTCCTCGACCTTCGACGAGCCGGCGTCACGCCACGTGGCAGTCGCCGAGATGGTGATCGAGAAGGCCAAGCGCCTCGTCGAGCACGGACGCGACGTGGTGATTCTGCTCGATTCGATCACCCGGCTCGGCCGCGCCTACAACACGGTGGTGCCGTCGTCCGGCAAGGTGTTGACGGGCGGCGTCGACGCCAATGCGCTGCAGCGCCCGAAGCGCTTCTTCGGCGCGGCGCGCAACATCGAGGAGGGTGGGTCGCTCACCATCATCTCGACGGCGCTGATCGACACCGGCAGCCGCATGGACGAGGTGATCTTCGAGGAGTTCAAGGGCACCGGCAACTCCGAGCTCATCCTCGACCGCAAGGTCGCCGACAAGCGCGTGTTCCCCGCGATCGACATCACCCGCTCCGGCACGCGGAAGGAAGAGCTTCTCGTTCCGCCGGACGTCCTCAAGAAGATGTATGTGCTCCGCCGTATCCTGATGCCGATGGGCACCGTCGACGCGATCGAGTTCCTGCTCGACAAGCTCAAGGCGACCAAGAGCAACGCCGATTTCTTCGAGTCGATGAACACCTGACGACGGTGGGCTGGCCACGAGGCTGGTCGTCCAGCGGCCCGAGTGGCCGAGAACGAATTATGCCAGTTTCAGTCCGCCGTGCGTGACGAAGTGGCGGAAATCGTCTTCGCGCGTGATCAGCATCACGCTGTGGTCGATGCACGACTGGGCGATGAGGGAATCGGCCAGTCGAGCCCGGAGACCTTTCGCCAGGAGCTTCGCGCGTCCTTCGCCCGCACGAAGCCAATAGTCCGGCAGGAGTTCCAGCAGCGGCAATGCCATCGCTATGGCGCGGTGGTTTGGTGGCAGTTGCGGCTCGGACAGGAATTCGGTGAGCACGACCGGGGGAAGTGCGACGTCGCTTGTTGCAAGGGCAGCGTCGAGCTGATCGACATCCGCGCCATGCTGCCCGCCGATGAAAGCGATCAGCGTGGATGTGTCGACTGCGATCACCTGCGGTCTTCCCGCAGGTCGTCAAGGTCGATTGAGAACTTGAAGGTACCCTTGAGCCGCCGGAAGTCCTGCTGCGCGCGCATGTTCGCGAGCTTCTTGAGCGCCGCCCTCACGGTCTCTGTGACGCCCTCCCCGGTATAGGCCTGCGCCATCTCGAGATCCTCCTCGCTGACTTGGACAGTGATCTTGCGGAGGGCGGTCATCTGGCTTCACGAGCTGGGCGGTCAGCCCAGCGAACGTACCATCATCGAAGCCAGCGTCAATACTGGTGGCGGGCTGGCAGGTTGATCGGTGGTGGCAGACCACGTGGCAGACGAGCTATGCTCTCTGAGAGCCGTGCCCTTTCCGGCACGGCCTATTCCGTGAGTTGCCGGTTTCGTGAAAGGGCATCGACCTCGGACCAGACTTCAGCGATTCGGCCGCATGTCACGCGGAAGATGTTGACGCCGGTCCAGGTCGCCTTGTTGCCGGTGGCGGGGAGCGCTCCGAGCGGTCCGTCATGCGTACCCGTCGCGGTATAGCGCTCGACGACGAGGTCGCGGTCGGCAACCCAAAGGTCGAAGCTGTAGGACAGGTCGGAGAAGGCGCCGAGGAAGTCGGTCATCATCGCCTTCACGCCTGATACATCCATCGCCTCGGGGTAGCCGCCGGCCGCATGGTGGACCACCGAGTCCGCGAGGATCGTCTCCAGGACCGCCGGGTTGCGGCGGTTGATCACCTCCTCATGCCACTGTCGGGCGATGGCGATGTTCTGATCGCGTGTCGTGATCTGGCACTCGTCCTGGGCAAGGGCTGGAAATGCGATGGCGCCGACAGCGGTCACAAGCGTGACGGCGATCAGGAAGGGCTTGCACATGATCGTGTCTTCCCTTGGTCGGGTGGTCGGACAGGGTATCGCGAGTATGGGTATTGCGAAAACGTTGTCTGCGCACCCCGTGGCGCTCCTGTGCTCTGGACGTGCGTCGGCCCGTCAGCGCGTCGCGGCCAGCAGGCTCGCCAATGCGTTCGCGTCGATGACGGGCAGCGAGCACGTCTCGCCGCGGCAGACATAGGCGGTTGCCATCCCGGCCAGGGCGGTCTTGTCGGCGGCGGGGTGTCCTGAAGGAAGCGCGGCGGTGTCCTCGTGGAGCGTGAGGATGACATTGGGCGTAGAGGCGCCGCGGGCGGAGGAGATCAGGCCGGCCGGATCGACGCCCTTGGGATGCACGATCACGACGTCGATGGCGCCGAGACGAAGGTCGAGCGCGGAGAGCATCGCAGTGGCCGCAAAGAGATTTTCTGTGATCGGCGCAGCGGCGATGATGGCGTCGGCATCGGCGCGATAGGTGTCGTCACCGGTTAGCCGCCAAAGTCGTATGTTGTTGGCAGCCATGACGGAAGTAGCGCTGGGTGTCGCCTCGTCGGTGATCGAGCGGGGGCGGAGGATGAGGGCTTCGGCGTCGTCGGCCGCCAGGAAGTAACCCGGTGAGGACGTGTCCCAATGGTGGCGACGCAGGGAGCCGGCCAGGCGGGTTGCATCGGCGATGAAGCTGTTGTCGTGCGTCGCCGCTTGGAGCGCCAGCGCGGCCTTGATCATCGCGGCATAGTCCGTGGCGAGGCCGGGATAAACCGACTTGCCTTCGCGCCAGGCGTGCGCCAGGCGGTCGCCGCGGGACATGGTGTCGAGGATGAACCGGTAGGCGCCGGTGGCGGCGTTGATCCAGTCGGGGCGGGAGAAGGTTTGGCCGGCGAGGGCGAGCGCTGCGATCATGAGGCCGTTCCAGTCGGCGAGGACCTTGTCGTCGGTCATGGGGCGAACCCGCGTCTCGCGCCGGGCGAGCAACAGGGTGCGGTCTACGGCGAGGCGCTCCTCGTCGGCAGGAGACAAGAGGTCCATGTGAGCGAGGCGGTTGAGGATCGAGGCGCCCTCGAAGTTGCCTCCGGGCGTGATGTCGTAGACAGGTTCGAAGAAGGTGGCCTCGTCTTCGCCCAGCACTTCGCGGACTTCCTCGCTCCGCCAGACGTAAAACTTGCCTTCGTGGCCTTCGGAGTCCGCGTCGATGCTGGCGGCAAAGGCTCCGCCGGGGAGGCGCATTTCGCGAAAGAGCCAGCTGACGGTCTCCTCGATTCGGTTCCGGAACAACGTGTCCCCGGTGGCGAGGAAGGCATGGGTCATGAGTTCCACGAGCTGCGCATTGTCGTAGAGCATCTTCTCGAAGTGCGGGACCAGCCACCGGGCGTCGACGGAGTAGCGGGCGAAACCGCCGCCGAGATGATCGTAGATGCCGCCTTGCGCGATGTTGCGGAGGGAGACCAACACCGCTTCGCGGTAGCGCTCATCGGCCGTACGGCGTCCGGCGCGCCAGAGCATGTCGAGAAGGCTGGGTTGGGGAAATTTGGGGGCGCCACGAATGCCGCCGTGGGTGAGATCCATGAAGCCTAGGAGACGCTCGGCGGCTTGATCGAGCAGCGCACGGTCAACTGGCGCCGCCGGGCCGCCGGGCCGTTTGCGAAGCGCACCGAGTAGATGTGAGCGGTTCTGCTCGATCTTCTCGGGCTCCTCACGGAAGATGCGGGCCACCTCTTCGAGGATTGAGACGAAGGAAGGTCGGCCGTAGCGGGCGGTGGGGGGGAAGTAGGTCCCGCCCCAGATGGGCTCACCCTCGGCGGTCAGGAACATGGTGAGAGGCCATCCGCCCTGTTCGCCGAGGGCATGGAGCGCCGCCATGTAGATTTGATCGATGTCCGGGCGTTCCTCGCGATCGACCTTGATGTTCACGAAGAGCCGGTTCATCACGCTTGCGGTTTCAGGATCCTCGAAGCTCTCATGCGCCATCACATGACACCAATGGCAGGCGGCGTACCCGACCGAGAGGAGGATCGGTTTGTTGTCGCGGCGGGCCTCGGCCAAGGCATCCGGCCCCCAGGCGCGCCAATGGACGGGGTTGTCCCTGTGCTGAAGCAGGTAGGGGCTGGCTTCGTGGCGGAGAAGGTTTTCGCTCATGTTGCTGAATGTAGGGAATAGCCGGAGTCGGCGACAGTGACAGGGTCGACAATCTTCGCGCTTTCGAGTGGGGCTGTTCCTTCGGGGATCGCCATTGTCCGGATAAGTGGGCCGAGCGTTCGGGTCGCCCTCGAAACATTGATCGATTCGGTTCCGGAACCACGAAGGGCGATCCTTGCGTCCCTGCACGGTGCTGACGGCTCGGTGATTGATCGCGGCCTTGTGCTGTTTTTTCCGGCCCCCAGGAGTTTCACGGGCGAGGACCTCGCGGAGCTCCACGTCCATGGCGGGCGAGCGGTTGTGTCGGCAGTCCTGGCGCGGCTCGGTCAGTTGCCAGCGCTTCGGCCTGCCGAGCCGGGGGAGTTTACCCGCCGCGCTTTCCTGAACGGTCGGGTCGACCTCACGGAGGTGGAGGGACTGGCAGACCTCATACAAGCGGAGACGGAGGCCCAGCGTCGGCAGGCGTTGCGCCAGTCGTCGGGGCGTCTGAGGCACGTATTTGATGGTTGGAGGGCGCGTCTGATTGGAGCCCGAGCGATGGTGGAGGCGGAGCTCGACTTCGCGGACGAGGAGGACGTCCCGGGGTCGGTGTCTGATCTGGGCTGGGCAAAGGCGATGGAGATCGCCGAGGAAATCGGGCGTCAGCTCGATGACCAGGGTCGCGGTGAACGCATTCGGGAGGGGGCGGAGGTCGTCCTTCTAGGGCCGGTGAACGCCGGTAAGTCAAGTCTGATCAATGCTCTATCGAAGCGGGACGTCGCGATCGCATCGCCGGAGCCCGGCACGACCCGAGACATCATTGAGGTCCGGATGGATATTGGTGGATATCCGTTCACCCTCGTGGATACCGCGGGCCTTCGCGAGGCCGAGGGATTGGTGGAACGCGAAGGCATGCGTCGCGCGCGGGTGCGGGCGCAAGGCGCAGACCTGATTCTAGCCGTGGAAGACGTGACCGATGCGATCCCGGGGGTGGTCGTTGAAGGAGATGCGGTCGTCGTTCGGGTGGGCGCGAAGGTCGACCTGGTTGATTCGGTGCAGGAACGAGCCCGGCTTTCTGCGATCTTCGACGTCCTCGTTTCCGCCGACACGGGCGAGGGCCTCGACATCCTTCTGAACCGGCTCTTGATATTCGCACGGGAGCGCATGGAGCCGGGTGAGTCCTCCGTGATCACTCGCGCCCGCCATCGTGCGTCTCTGGAGAAATGCCGCGCAGCGCTCGTGCAGTCTGGTGATCCGACGCTGCCGATTGAACTCCGGGCGGAGGAGTTGCGGCGCGCGTCGGATGAATTGGGGCGGCTGACCGGGCGCATCGACGTCGAGGATCTGCTCGACGTGATTTTCCGGGACTTCTGCATCGGCAAGTAGGGGCCTGTTTCACGTGAAACACCAACGCTTTGACCGGAGCTCCCGGTTCCGCTAGGGAGTTTCCGATGCGGACATTCGACGTCATTGTCGTTGGCGGGGGCCATGCCGGCACGGAGGCTGCCGCGGCAGCCGCACGCCTGGGCGCGCGGACGGCACTCGTGACGCACAGCTTCGCCACGGTCGGCGCCATGTCGTGCAACCCCGCCATAGGCGGGCTGGGGAAGGGTCACCTCGTCCGTGAAGTCGATGCACTCGACGGGATCATGGGAATTGCCGCCGACCGGGCCGGCATCCAGTTCCGCATGCTCAATCGCCGGAAGGGTCCCGCGGTGCGCGGACCCCGTGCCCAGGCCGACCGCAAGCTCTACAAATCGGCGGTGCAGGATCTGCTCCGCGCGTTACCGCTCCTCACCGTCGTCGAGGCGGAGGTCGACGACCTCACCATCGCCGATGGGCGGGTGTCGGGTGCGCGGCTGGGCAATGGCGAAGAGCTTGCCGCCGCCGCCGTGGTCATCACGACCGGCACGTTCCTTCGGGGCCTGATTCATATCGGCGACACCCGGATCCCGGCCGGCCGTGCCGGCGAGGGCCCGGCGGTGGGGCTCGCGGAGACGCTTGCGCGGCTGGGGTTCGCGCTTGGGCGGCTCAAGACCGGGACGCCGCCGCGGATCGACGGTCGCACGATCGACTGGGGTGCGGTCGACATGCAGGCCGGGGACGAGGCGCCGACGCCGTTTTCGTTCATGACGAATCGGATCACAACGCCGCAGATTTCGTGTGGAGTTACCCGGACGACGGGCGAGACGCACCGGATCATCACGGACAACCTGCATCGTTCGGCGATGTATTCGGGACGGATCGAGAGCCGGGGTCCACGCTATTGCCCCTCGATCGAGGACAAGGTCGTCCGCTTCGGCGAGCGTGACGGGCACCAGATCTTCCTCGAGCCGGAGGGCCTGGACGACGACACGGTATACCCGAACGGTATCTCGACCTCGCTCCCCGAGGAGGTCCAGCTTGCGGTGGTGGCGTCGATTCCCGGGCTCGAGAACGCGCGGGTGATACGTCCCGGCTACGCCATCGAGTATGACCATGTGGACCCGCGGGAACTGGACGCGACGCTGGAATGCCGGCGCCTGCCTGGCCTCTTCCTGGCCGGGCAGATCAATGGCACGACGGGCTACGAGGAGGCGGCGGGACAGGGGCTGGTCGCCGGCCTCAATGCGGCGCGCCGCGCCGGTGGCAGGGAGGGGATCGCACTGTCGCGGACCGAGGCCTATATCGGAGTGATGATCGACGACCTCGTTACCCGCGGCGTCAGCGAACCGTACCGGATGTTCACGTCGCGGGCCGAGTACCGGCTATCGCTCAGGGCCGACAACGCCGACCGGCGTTTGACGCCGCAGGGCGTGGAACTCGGGCTGGTTGGGCGTGCCCGGCGGGACGCCTTCCAGGCGGCGGCGGAACGACTCGAGGCAGCGGCGACGCAGATGAACGCGCTGTCGCTCACGCCGAGCGAGGCCGGTCGGGTCGGGCTCCACCTCAACGCCGACGGCGTGCGGCGGAACGCGCACGAGCTCCTGGCGCGCCCGGACGTGACGATGGAGACGCTGGCCGGCATCTGGCCGCACCTCGCCGAGTTCGGCCGATTTGTTTCCGAACAGGTGGAGATCGATGCGAAGTATGCGGTCTACCTGGATAGGCAGACCTCGGACATCGACGCGATCCGCAAGGAGGAGGGCATCCAGCTACCGGCTGATCTGGACATCGCGGGAATCGCCGGATTGTCCAATGAGATCAAGGAGAAGCTTCAACGGGTAAGACCCGCCACGCTGGCGCAGGCGAGCCGCATCGACGGCATGACGCCCGCGGCGATCGCCCTCCTGCTCGCGCGCGTCAAGCGCCACCCGCGCAATGCGGCCTGACGCGTCGCCGGGCCTCGCGGCCCTGCAGGCGCTGCTTCCGGTTTCACGTGAAACATATGACCGTCTCGCCACGCTGGTCGGGCTGGTGAAGAAGTGGCAACGGGTGGAGAACCTCGTCGCGGCGAGCACGCTCGATGCAATCTGGACCCGTCATGTTGCGGATAGCGCGCAACTGGTCGCCCTTTTGCCGACGGCAAGGCAATGGCTCGATCTCGGCAGCGGCGGCGGCTTTCCGGGCCTGGTGACCGCCATCCTGCTCAGCGGCGGCCGTGATGGCGGGCAGGTGCATCTCGTCGAGAGCAACACCCGGAAATGCGCCTTCCTCCGGGCCGCCGCGCGGGAAACGGGGGCGCCGGCGACCATCCATCAAGGGCGGATCGAGGACGTATTGGCGGCCTGGACGGCGCCGACCGACGCCATATCGGCGCGGGCGCTGGCCCCGTTGCCAGTTCTGCTCCGCCAGTCGGGCCACCTGATCAGCTCCGACCGGCCTGCGGCCTTCTTTAAAGGCGTGGATTATCGACGCGAGGTCGACGAAGCCGCTCAATCCTGGGACTTCGATCTGGTAATACATCCCAGCCGAATCAGCGAAGGCTCGGTGATTCTCGAAGTCAGCCGAGCCGTTCCGAAGGCTGACGGCCGGACATCGAGGCCATGAGCCTGCCAGCCACTCCGCGCGTCATTGCCCTCGCCAACCAGAAGGGCGGCGTCGGCAAGACCACGACGGCGATCAATCTCGGGACGGCGCTCGCCGCGACCGGAGAGGAAGTGCTGGTCGTCGACCTCGACCCACAAGGCAATGCCTCGACGGGACTGGGGATCGACCGGAAGAGCCGTACCGTATCGACCTACGACCTGCTGCTCGGCGAAGCGCCGCTTGACGAAATCGCCCTGCCGACGGCGGTCCCGCAAGTCTCGGTCGCGCCGTCGACCCTCGATCTTCTCGGCGTGGAACTCGAGATCGCCGCGATGCCGGACCGGGCATACCGGCTTCGCCAGGCGCTGGCTGCGGCCAAGGAATCGAGTCGGGGCCGAAACTACACGTATGTTCTGGTCGATTGCCCGCCGTCCCTCAACCTCCTCACCATCAACGCCATGGCCGCCTCGCATTCGGTGCTGGTCCCGCTCCAGTGCGAGTTCTTCGCGCTCGAAGGTCTCAGCCAGCTCCTGCACACCGTCGAGCAGGTGAAGCAATCGCTCAATCCGGAGCTCACCATCCACGGTATCGTGCTCACCATGTTCGACAGCCGGAACTCCCTGTCCGGCCAGGTGGTCGCCGATGTGCGCGCGCATATGGGGGCGGCCGTCTACGAGACCGTCATCCCGCGAAACGTAAGGGTTTCCGAGGCACCGTCGCACGGCAAGCCGGTGCTCCTCTACGACTTCAAGAGCTCCGGTAGCCAGGCCTATCTCCGGCTTGCGGCCGAGATCATCCAGCGCGAGCGGACGCTTCGCGCGGCATGACGATTCGGACTCGAAACGGCCTTTGTAACGGTTGGTTAACCATAATTTCAGGCATGAACAAAAGGAGCCTCTGATGGCGGACGAAGCATCGCGGCGGCGTCTCGGGCGTGGCCTCGCGGCGCTGATCGGCGAGACCGGGGGCGAGGTGGCGTCGCCCGACCGGCGCGCCCCGCGGCGCCTGCCGGTGGCGATGTTGCGCCCCAACCCGCGCAACCCGCGCAAGAACTTCGATGATGGCGATCTGGCCGATCTCGCAGCCTCGATCCGCGAGCGGGGCGTGGTGCAGGCCATCCTCGTCCGCCCGGCACCCGGCGGCGGCGACGGCTACGAAATCATCGCCGGGGAGCGGCGATGGCGGGCGGCGCAGCGCGCCGGGCTGCACGAGGTGCCGATCGTCGTCCATGACGTGAGCGACCGCGAGGCGCTGGAGCTCGCGATCATCGAGAACGTCCAGCGGGCCGACCTCAATCCGCTGGAGGAGGCGATCGGCTACCAGCAACTGATCGACGAGCACGGCTACAGCCAGGGCCAGCTCGGCGACGTGATCGGCAAGAGCCGACCGCATATCGCCAACACGCTTCGCCTGCTCAAGCTGCCCGAGCCGGTGCAGGCCTATGTGCGGGCTGGGCAGCTCTCCGCCGGCCATGCCCGCGCGCTGGTGACGCTGGACGACCCGGAGGCCGCGGCGCGGCGGATCGTCGAGGCAGGCATGAGCGTCCGCGAGGCGGAGGCGATGGGAGAGACCGCCCGCCGGAAGGCCGGCAAGCGGGCGCCGGAGACCAAGAGCGCCGATACCAAGGCGGTCGAGAAGCAGCTCGCCGACGTGCTCGGGCTCGATGTCGCGATCAAGTATGGGCCGAAGGGGGGCGATGTCCGCATCCGCTACCGGACGCTGGAGCAGCTCGACGACATCGTGCGGCGGCTGCGCGGCTGAGCGGCCGGCCTTTCGGCAAGTGGCGTCACGCCGCGACTGCGTCGAGGAATTCGGAGAACGCGTCTGCCCCGTGCTCCGGTTCGCTGCCGGCCATGACCGACAGCGCAAAGGACAGCGCCGAGATGGCCGGCGAGCGCCCCGCCGTCGCGCCGTGGGCCGCGCCGGCGCCGAGGTTCATGACCAGCGTCGGGCAGCAGAACAGCGCCAGGCGCACCACGCGGCGCCAGTCGGGCGGGAGCCCGTCACGGGCCGCGAGGGCTGCGACCAGCGGCCGCCACACATGCTCGACCTTGAGGTCGAGAAACCCCCGGCGGAGCGGTGGCAGCGCCCAGTCGTGATCGACGACGATGCAGCCGTCTTCCACGGCGACACTCACCGTGAACCTCTGGTCTGCCTCGCCGGGGTGATAGAGCCAGAACGGGTGGGCGAAGACGTTGTGGAAGGTGGCCTTCACGTCGGCGAGAAGCGCGGGAACGTGCTCTCCGGCGAAGGCGGGGTCAAACATCACCAGCCGGCTGTCGCCGTCGCGCGCCTCGATCCAGACATTGGCGTTGTGCGCGTCGCCGTGGGCGGTGGCCGCGCCGCCGGCGAGGCGGTGCGGGGCAAGGCGGTGGAGGCTCGCGTCGAACAGGGCGGCGAGGGTGTCGGCATAGTCGACGCCGTTGATGCGCCAGCGAAGCGCGGCGAAGTCGGCCCAGGGGAGGGTGAGGCCCGGCAGGGCGATATCGCGGCCGAGATAGAAGCGGGCGGCCCGGCCGGCGAGACGCGAAGCGTCCGAAGCGTCGCACAGGCGGTTGTGGAAGAGCTGGTGGATGGCCTCGGCGCGGACATCGGCGGCGGATGCCGTGTGCAGCGTCTCGAGGTAGACCGCGCCCACCCGGCGGTCGAGTTCCGCCTGTAAACGCAAGAGGTTAGGGACGTCCTGCGGGTCGCCGCCGCGCTCGATGTCGAGGCAGGCGGAGGCGAGCTGGCGGTCGCGGCGATAGGCGTAGAGGAGGATCTGGTGGCCGGGTTTTCGCGAGATCATCGCCGGCATGTCCACCGGTAGTCCGGCGCGCTGGAGGAGTTCGGCGCGGTAGTATTCCTCGACGGTGCCTTCCTCGCCCTCCTCCTGGTGGAACTTGAAGAAGAAGCGGCGGCCGTCGGCGACGTCGACCAGCCCGTTGAGGGAGTTGAGGCTGCTCCAGTCGGCGGTGATGGTGACGCCGACGACGTCAAGACCGAAGCTGCCGACGACGAGACGGGCGACGACAGCCTCCGCGTCATGCAGACGACGTTCGGCGACAAGCCGACGCGCGAGCGCCGTCGGCGCGAGGTCGTCGGCAGCGGTCACGATGACCGCCCGCTATCCGGAAAGGACATAACCATGCGCCTGCCGTGCAGCTCCTTTGACACGCGCCGCCAGCCTCGCGTCTTCGTCGCTGTTCGTCAACTGACGAATAGGGATGGACGCGACGGCGCGGCGGGGGATATCTTCGCCCCAAATCCGGCCGAGCGAGGTGCGCGCGGACATGACCGTCCCCAACCAGATCGAAGCGGGGCTCCCCGACATGATCGCCTGGCGGCGGGCGTTCCATCGCCATCCCGAGCTGGCCTATGAGGAGCACCGGACCGCGGCGACGGTGGCGGACCTCCTCCGCGGCTTCGGCGTCGACGAGATCGCGACCGGCATCGGCGGCACCGGCGTGGTCGGGATCATCCGGAACGGCGACGGGCCGCGGGTCGCGCTCCGCGCCGACATGGATGCGCTGCCGATCGCCGAGACCGGGTCGCCGCCATGGCGCTCCGAGATCGCCGGGAAAATGCATGCCTGCGGTCATGACGGCCACATGACGATGCTCCTCGGCGCGGCACGGTACCTTGCGACCGCGCGCCGCTTCGCCGGAACCGTGGTGCTGATCTTCCAGCCGGCCGAAGAGGGACGCGCCGGCGCCAAGGCAATGATCGCCGACGGCGTGCTCGACCGCTTCCCCTTCGAGCGCGTCTTCGCGCTCCACAATGTCCCCGGCATGACGGTAGCCGAGATCGCGGTGTCCGCCGGCGCGGTCATGGCGGCGGTCGACAAGTTCGACGTTCTGGTCACCGGCAAGGGCGGCCATGCTGCGATGCCGCACCTCAACCGCGACCCGGTGCTCGCCGCCTCGGCGCTGGTGGTGGCGCTCCAGAGCATCGTGTCGCGGAGCCGCGATCCCGGCCGCCCGGCGGTGGTCACCATCACGCGCTTCAATGCCGGCGAGGCCGACAATGCGACGCCCGGCGCGGCGGCGCTCCGCGGCAATGTCCGCTTCCTCGAGGCCGACGGGAGCCCGGTCTTCCGCGACCATATCGAGCGCGTCGCCCGCGGCGTCGCCGAGACCTACGGCGTGTCGATCGACGTCGACTACAAGACCGGGCGGCCGCCGACGGTGAACGCCGAGCTGGAGGCCGCAATTGCCCGCGAAGCCGCGGCCACGCTGGCGCCGCTCGCCACGCTCGGCGCGCTGCAGACGCCGATCATGGCGTCCGAGGACTTCTCCTATTTCCTCGAGGCGCGGCCCGGCGCCTTCGCCTTTCTCGGCGCGGGCGAAGGCCGGCCGTCGCTGCACAGCTCCGACTACGACTTCAACGACGCGATCCTCGTGCCGGGCGCGGCGTTCCTGGCCCGGCTTGCCGAGCGGGCGCTCCGGGGCTAAGCGTCGCCATTTCGGGGACGACCGGCTTTGCAGAAGCGCAAGACGCCACGGAAGCGATTGACGCATGACGAGCGGAAGGCGCTGATCCTCGATCGCGCCGCCGACTACCTGTCGGAGAACGGGTTTCCGGTGCGGACGCGGAAGCTCGCCGCCGCGGCCGGCATATCGCAGCGGCTCATCTATTATTTCTTCCCCAACAAGTCGGCGCTGATCGACGAGATCTACAACAGCGCGATCGAGGGGCCGTTCAAGGCGATCTGGTTCGTCGACCTGACCGACCGCTCGAAGCCGATGGCGGAGCGCCTCCGCGCCTTCTACCGGGACTACTTCGACACGCTCCTCACCCGGCGCTGGACACGGCTCCTGCTCTATTCGTCCTTCTCGGCGCAGAACATGGCGCCGCGCTACATCTCCGGCATCATCCTCCGCCTGCTCGAGACGATCGTCGAGGAGGTCGCGGCCGAGCGCGGCGTGACCGTCCCTCCGGAGAAGCCGGTGGTTCACGAGATCGGCTGGATCCTGCACGGCGCGGTCTCGCATCTCGCCATCCGCCGGCATCTCTTCCACGCCAACCTGACGGTGCCGGTCGAGCGCGTGCTCGACGCGCAGATCGACTCTTTTCTGGCCGGCTTCGAGCCCATGATCGAGCGGCTCCGGAAGGAGAAGCCGTCCGGCCCGCGCGGAAAGTCGACGCGGAAGGGATGAGGTGATCTGGCGTGGCGTCTGGATTCAATGGACTCTCTGATGCACCTGCCGCCGCTGCTCCCCGGCGCACGCGGGGATGAGCGGGTGGGGATGTACGTGTTCCGTCGTTTCGGATGACGGGGCGTTTGCCACCCCTTCGCCGGACCGAAATCCCCGATTCCTTTACAGTATCCCAGCATGAGGAAGCCGAAGTTTCCCGCTGGTGGCGAAATGTCCCGGGCTGCCCGGAGGCAGATCAGCCCCGATCCCCGCCCCGGACTGCTTGCGTGCTTTTGGGGCAGGGCTGCACAAAAGTCGTCAATTGACGAGTAGCGGCGCACGGGAATAGCATCGGCAGTGTCGGGGGTGGGCAGGCCTTTCGGGGATCGGTGCTGCCCAAGTCCCGAAGCGAAGCTTGCCGGCGGTCGCCGGTTCGCCGCGACCGGGCCGGCCACCAAGGAGGGGGACCAATGCGCACTCTCGACAAGCTGGGGCTGGGTAGACTGGGCCTTGCCGCCGTCGCGGTAGCGGCGATGGGATTTGCCGGAGCGGCCGAGGCCGGGCCGGTTCGCGTCGGGCATTCGACCTGGGTCGGCAACGGGCCGCTCTACATCGCCCGCGACAAGGGCTATTTCGCCGAAGAGGGCGTCGAGTTCGAGGACATCAATATCGGCGACCTCAAGCTCCGCTTCGCCGCCGCCGCGGCCGGCGAGATCGACATCATCCTCACCACCATCGATGCCATGGTGCTCTACCTCAAGAACGGCGACGAATACGTCCTCCTCACCGGAGCCGACACCTCGGCCGGCGGCGACGGTATCGTCGCCACCAAGGACATCGCCTCGATCAAGGATCTCAAGGGCAAGAAGGTCGCCTTCAACGAGGGCTCGACCTCGCAGTTCCTGCTCGACGTGCTCCTGTCGGAGAACGGCATGTCGGAAGCCGACCTTGTGCCGGTCAACATGGATCCGGGCGACGCCGGTGCGGCGCTGATCGCCGGCCAGGTCGACGCAGCGGTCACCTGGGAGCCGTGGCTGACCAAGGCCAAGAACAGCGAGAACGCCCACATCCTGTTCGACACCACCAACCGGCAGGACTTCATCACCGACTTCGTCATGGTGCGGAAGGAGTTCCTCGAGGAGCACCCGGAGGACGTCGCCGGCTTCGTCAAGGCCTGGTACAAGGCGGTCGACTTCTACCTCGCCAATCCGAAGGAGGCGGTCGACATCATGGCGCAGGGCAGCGGCGACTGGCTCTCCGACCCCGCCGTCTTCGCCGAGACCATGGCCGGCGTCAAATTCTATGACCGCGCCCGCTCGATGGAGATCTTCGGCACCAAGGAGAAGCCCGGCCCGATCGTGGCGCTGACCCAGTCGGCACTCGATGTGTGGAAGCCGCTCGGCATGCTCCAGACCGACGTCGATCCCATGAAGATCATTAGCTGGGACTACGTCGCCGCCGAATGACGAGACGCCTTGGCGACTACTTCGTCCCCAAGGAAGAGATCCCGGCCAGGGTCTACCTCGCGGTAAGCATCCTGGCCGGCGTCTTCGTGATCGGGCTGTGGTGCCTGCTCACCTATGCCGGGCTGGTCCGGGACGACTTCCTGCCGCCTCCGCACCGGGTGATCGCCACCGCGGGCAAGCTGATAAACGACGGCTCGCTCCTCAAGCACACGCTGGCGAGCGTCACCGTCATCCTGGTCGGCTTCATCCTGTCGTCGCTGGTCGCGGTGCCGATCGGGATCATCTCGGGCAGCTTCAGGGTGGTCGAGGCCTTCGTCGAGCCGATCGTCAACTTCACCCGCTACCTGCCGGTGAGCGCCCTCATCCCGCTCCTCATCCTCTGGGTCGGCATCGGCATGGAGGAGAAGATCGCCGTCATCATCATCGGCACCTTCTTCCAGCAGATCCTGATGGTCTCCGACGTCTCGGCGCAGGTGCCGAAGGATCTCCTCGATGCGTCCTACACGCTCGGCGCCTCCCGCCGCCAGGTGATCACCCGCGTCCTCCTGCCGGCCGTGCTCCCGGGCGTTATCGACACGCTCCGCGTCACCATGGGCCTCGCCTGGACCTACCTCGTGGTGGCGGAACTGGTCGGCGCCTTCCAGGGCCTCGGCTACCTGATCATGAGTTCGATGCGCGGCCTCGCCACCGACATTATCTTCGTCGCGATCATCACCATCGGCCTGCTCGGCCTGTTCTTCGACCAGCTCTTCAAGCTCCTGCGCCGGCTGGTCGTCCCCTGGGCGACGGTGCGCTGACCATGCCGTCGCTCGGCGTCGAGGATGTCAGCCTTCAGTTCCGTCTCAAGGGCGGCCGCGAGGTGACGGCGCTCGACAAGGTATCGCTCACGGTCCGCGACCGGGAGTTCGCGGTGATCGTCGGGCCGTCGGGCTGCGGCAAGTCGAGCCTTCTGCGCATGGTCGCCGGTCTCCAGCGGCCGACCGCGGGGACGATCCGTGTCGACGACCGGCTGGTGACTGCACCCGGTCGCGACCGGGGCATGGTGTTCCAGTCCTACACACTCTTCCCGTGGCTTTCGGTGCGGAAGAACGTCGCGTTCGGACCGTCGCTGGCGGGGGTGCCCGAGGCCGAGCGGAGCAGGATCGCCGGCGAGTTCATCCGCCAGGTTGGACTCACCGGCTATGAGGACGCCTATCCCCGACAGCTCTCCGGCGGGATGATGCAGCGCGTCGCGCTGGCCCGGGCGCTCGCCAACGATCCCGAGGTGCTGCTGATGGACGAGCCCTTCGGCGCGCTCGACAGCCAGACCCGCTCGCTGATGCAGGAGCTCCTCCTGTCGGTGTGGGAGGCGAGCCACAAGACGGTGCTGTTCGTGACGCACGATGTGGACGAGGCGATCCTCCTCGGCGACCGGGTGTTCGTGATGACCGCACAACCTGGGCGCATCAAGGCCGAGATCGAAATCGACCTGCCGCGGCCGCGCCATGTCGAGGCGGCGTTCACGTCGGAGCGCTTCATCGACTTCAAGCGGGAGATCCACGGCCTGATCCGGAACGAGGCGCGGAAGGCGATGGAACATTGAACGCTGGGCGTCTGGCGCGCGAACGGCTTGACTCGTTGGACGAATTTGTATGCGCTTGGGGACAACGCAAATGAGGGAGGATGGCGTCTCCATGGCTGGGGTGGCCGTCCTCGGTCGGACCACGGTGCGCGAAGCGGCGGTTCCGGTCGCCGTTTCCGTGCGCCACGTCGAGATGGCCTATCCGGACCTCAAGGCGGTCGACGACGTCTCCTTCGAGCTCAGCGAAGGCGCCTTCCTCACCATCCTCGGGCCGTCGGGCTCGGGCAAGACGACTCTCCTGCGCATGATCGCCGGGTTCCAGACGCCGACGGCGGGCGACATCCTGATCGCCGGCGAGGCGGTGCGGGCGGTGCCGCCGTGGCGGCGGTCCATCGGCATGGTGTTCCAGCGGCTGGCGCTCTTTCCGCATCTCACCGCCGCCGCCAATGTCGCCTTTCCGCTCCGCATGCGGCGATTCGATGCGCGGACGATTCATGAGCGGGTCGAGCGCTACCTGGAGCTGGTGCGGCTCGGGGGCCTCGGTGGCCGGCGCATCAACGAGCTGTCCGGCGGCCAGCAGCAGCGGGTGGCGATCGCCCGCGCGCTGGTCTTCGAGCCCGACCTCCTCCTCCTCGACGAGCCGCTCGCCTCGCTCGACCGGAAGCTTCGCGAGGAGATGCAGCTCGAGTTCCGCCGCATCCAGCGCGAGCTCGGCGTCACCACCATCAACGTCACCCACGACCAGCGCGAGGCGCTGATCATGTCCGACGAGATCATCGTCATGGACAAGGGGCGCGTCCAGCAGATGGGCGCCCCGGCGGCCACCTATCGCACGCCCGCCAACCCGTTCGTCGCCGGCTTCATCGGCGTCACGAATTTTCTTGCCGGCACGGTCCGCGCGTCGGACGGCGATGCTGTGATGCTCGCCGTCGGCGACACGGAGATGGCGGGGCGGCCGGGAGCCGGACCGGTGGCCGCGGGCGCTGGCGCCGACGCGGCGCTTCGCGCCGAGCAGATCCGCATCGCCGCAAGCGCGGAGGCGCTCGCCGGTCTCGCGACCGTGCTCGAGGGCGTGGTCGCCGACGTCATCTTCGAAGGGGAGCGCGTCGTCTACGAGGTGAAACTCGATCCGCTCGGCGGCATGACGCTCCGCGTCTTCGACCACGATCCTCAAGAGCATGCCGGCTTCGCCGCCGGCGCACGCGTGTTCCTGGGCTGGAATCCGCGCGACCTACTGGTGTTTGCCCGTTGACCCGGCCGTGGCGCCGGCATTTCAGGAGGGAAGGACAATGAGCTTAATTCGGAATCCGTCGGGCCTCTCGCTTTCACGTCGGAAGTTCATGGGCGGAGCGGCCGGCCTCGGCGCCGCGGCCGGCCTGTCGAGCCTCGGGCTGACCCGGGCGTTCGCGCAGGAGCCGGCCAAGCCGGCCGAGATCATCGTCCGCGCCTGGGGCGGCGTCTGGGACTCCTCGCTCCGCACCGGGATATCGGATCCCTTCACCGCGGCGACCGGTATTGCCGTGCGCCACGACCTCACCGAGGACAACGAGATCCAGCCCAAGGTATGGGCGGCGGTCGAGCAGGGCCGGGTGCCGCCGATCAACGTCAACTGGGACACCACGGTCAACGCCACCAAGTCGGCGCTCCGCGGCGTGACCGAGGACCTGTCCGACCTCTCCAACCTCGCCGGCACCCTCCCCTTCGCCAAGCCCACCGGATTCGAGGGCATCCCGCTCATCAACACCTATGCCTATGTCTACGTCCTCGCCTATCGCGAGGAAGCCTTCCCGGACGGTCCGCCGACCTCGTGGAACGTGCTCCTCGACCCGAAGTTCAAGGGCCGCGTCGCGATCTACAATGACGGCATCGGCATGCACTTCCCGGCGGTGATCGCCGGCGGCGGCACCTTCGCCGATATCCCCAACAACATGCAGCCGGCGTGGGACTGGTTCACCAAGCTCAAGGCCAACTCGCCGCTCCTCGGCGAGGACCCGGACTTCACCGCCTGGTTCCAGAACGGCGAGATCGACGTCGCCTGCACCATCTCGTCCAACGCCCGCGAGGCCCGCAACAACGGCATCAAGGTCGACTGGACGGTGCCGACCGAGGGCGCCAAGATGGACACCGACTGCATGTGGATCCCGAAGGGCCTGCCCGAGGGCGACCTCTACTGGACCAAGCAGTACATCAACTACGCGATCAGCAAGGAGGGCCAGCAGGCCTGGCTCGACCCGCTCGGCCTGCCCGGCGTCGTCCCCGGCCTCAAGCCGCCGGCCGACCTCGTCGGCGACCTGTCCTATCCCACCACCGATGAGGAGTTCGCCAAGCTGATCTTCGTGCCGCCGCGCGTGCAGGCCGAGTTCCAGTCGGACTGGTTCGCCAAGGTCAAGGAGATCATGCAGAGCTAGGTTGCCTGGATAAGCAAAAATGCGTCCTTCGAGGCTCGCCGCTTGAGCGGCGAGCACCTCAGGATGAGGGAAGTGGGTTGGCTCCACGACAGTCGTGCGCGCAAGCGACCATGGCGGAGCGCACCGACCTCCTCATCCTGAGGTGCTTCGCAAAGCGAAGCCTCGAAGGACGCAGTGACGCCGATCCAGACTCGAGACCAGCGTTCCGCCGAACGATCGACGATGCGCACCTACCGCACCGCATATCCCTTCACCTGGCGCATCATGGATGCGCTGGAGGGGGCGGTCGCGTGGCTGTGGCCGGCGCGGTTCGCGCCGGCCCTCCCCTATCTTCTGTTGCTGCCGGCGGTGCTGCTCACCGGGCTGCTCGTGCTCGGCCTGGTCGAGATCGCCGACACCAGCCTCCGCGTCCTCGACCGGACCACCTTCCGCCTGTCCGAGACCTGGACGCTCGACAACTACTGGAAGGCGCTGACCCAGCCGCTCTTCCGCAACATCTCGGTCCGCAGCCTGATCGGCGCGGCCATCGTCACCGTGGCGACGCTGGCGCTGGCCTTCCCCTACGCGTACCTCATGGTGCGGACCTCGTCGTCGGCGCTTCGGAGACTCCTGCTCATCGCGCTCTTCCTGCCGTTCTTCATCGGCCAGGTGGTGCGCGCCTATGGCTGGCTGATCATCCTCGGCAACGAGGGACTCGTGAACCAGCTCTTCGGCCTGGTCGGGCTCGGTCCGTTCCGGATGATCTACAATTACCCCGCCGTGCTGTTCGGGCTGGTGCAGTACATGCTGCCCTTCGCGGTGCTGATGCTCGCCCCGGCGCTGACGGCGATTCCCGCCGAGATCGAGCGCGCGGCGGAGTCGCTGGGCGCCAACCGATTCCGCACGATCCGCCATGTCGTGCTGCCGATGGCGCGGCCGGGGCTGATCGGCGCCGGCATCGTCGTCTTCACCCTCACCCTCACCGATTTCGCCATGCCCGCGATCCTCGGCGGCGGCACCAACGATTTCATCGCCAACGCCATCTACGACCAGTTCTTCCGCACCTCCGACCAGGGGCTCGGGGCGACGCTCACCATGCTCCTCATCGTCCTCGGCTCGGCGATGGTCGGCATCATCTTCGCGGTCCTCGGCACCGGCACGCTCGGCCTGACGCGGAGGCTGGCGCGGTGAGCGGACGGACGCACTGGGTGCTGTGGCTGGTGGTCGGCTTCACGCTGATCACGCTGTCGCTGCCGACGCTGGTGATCGTCGGCGCCTCGTTCACCGCGGGCAAGATCATCGCCTTCCCGCCCGACGGCCTGTCGCTCAAATGGTATGCGGCGATCGCCGGCGCCTCCGACCTCCGCGCCGCCTTCCTTCGCTCGCTCTACGTGGCGACGGTGTGCACGCTGGTCGCGATCCCGCTCGGCACGCTTGCCGGCGTGGCGCTCGCCAAGTACCGCCTCCGCGCCGAAAAGACGATCCAGCTCTACCTGCTCCTCCCCTTCACCATCCCGCTGATCGGATCGGGCATCGGCCTGATGCTGGTTTTCGGGTCGGCCGGGGTGCTCGGCCAGCTCTGGCCGATCGGCATCGCGGTCTGCGCGATCAACCTCCCCTTCATGATCTGGGCGGTGACCGGCAGCGTCAACGCGCTCGACCCCGACCTCGAGAATGCGGCGGCGAATTGCGGCGCGCCGCCGGTGCAGGCCTTCTTCGCCGTCACGCTCCCGGCGGTGATGCCGGGGGTGATCACCGGGGCGTTGCTCATGTTCATTCTCGCGCTCAACGAGTTCCTGGTGAGCCTCCTCCTCGTCGATGCGCGGATCATGACGCTGCCGGTGCAGATCTATAATTCGATCCGCTCGATCATCACGCCCGACCTCGCGGCGATCTCGGTGGTGTTCGTCGTCGTCGCCGCTCTCGCGGTGGCGGCGCTCGACCGGCTGGTCGGGCTCGACATTTTCCTCAAGTCGAAATGAACGGAATGACCCATGGCCGACCCCTGCAACTTCCATGACCTCGCCACGCTCTCGCCGGAGGGGCGCGCGGCGCTGATGAAGCGGGCCGATTCCGACATCGGCCCGTTCCTCGACAAGGTGCGGCCGATCCTCGCGGCGGTGAAGGCCGAGGGGGACAAGGCGCTGTCGCGCTTCGAGAAGGAATTCGACCACGCCGACATTCCGCCGGACCGCCTCCTCGTCACCGAGGCCGAGTTCGATGCGGCATTCGACGCGCTTGACGGGCAAGTGCGCGAGGCGATCGAGTTCGCGGTGAAGGCGATCCGCAGCTTCCACGAGGAGCAGCTGCCCGAGCCGATGTGGCTCAAGGAAGTGAGCCCCGGCGCCTTTGCCGGCGACCGCTGGCACCCGATCCCCTCGGTCGGCCTCTACGTGCCGCGGGGCAAGGGCTCGTTCCCGTCGGTGACGATGATGACGGCGGTGCCGGCGGTGGTCGCGGGCGTGCCGGAGATCGCGATCTTCACGCCGCCGGCTCCCGACGGCACGATGGATGCGGGCGTGCTGGTCGCGGCGCGGACGGTCGGCGTGTCGCGCATCTACAAGGTCGGCGGCAGCCAGGCGATCGCGGCCGCCGCCTACGGCACCGAGACGGTCAAGCGCGTGAACAAGATCGTCGGGCCGGGCAGCCCGTGGATCGTCGCCGCCAAGCGGCTATTGGCCGATGTCGTCGATGTCGGGCTGCCGGCCGGGCCCTCGGAGGCGATCGTCTTCGCCGACGGCTCGGTCGACGGGCGCATCGCCGGGCTCGACCTGCTGATCGAGGCGGAGCACGGGCCGGATTCGTCGGCCTATCTGGTGACCGCGAGCCGGAAGGTGGCGGAGGAGGCGATGGCCTCGCTCCCCGGTCACTGGGCGGCGATGACACTGCCGCAGCGGGTGGAATTTTCCCGCGCCGTGCTCACCGGGCCGCGCGGCGGCATCGTGCTCGCGCCGTCGGCCGAGGAGGCCTACCGCTTCATCAACGACTACGCGCCGGAGCATCTGGAGCTGCTCTCGACCGAGCCGTTCGCCCATCTCGGCCACATCACCAACGCGGCCGAAGTGCTGATGGGGCCGCACACGCCGATCGTCATCGCCAACTTCGTGCTCGGGCCGAACGGCGTGCTTCCCACCGGCGGGTGGGCGCGCTCCTACGGCCCGCTGTCGGTGACCGACTACATGAAGCGATCGTCGGTCGGGTATGTGACGTCGGCCGCGTATCCGGGGCTGGCGCGGCGCGCGAAGCTCTTGTCGGAATACGAGGGCTTCTCGTCGCATGCCAACGCGGTGTCGGGGATCAGGGACAGGCTGCTGGGGTCGGGTTAGACGTCGATTGAAGTGCTGCACGGCACCTCCGTTCCATCACGCTGGAGATCGCCGGGTCCATCCCCGACGTGCGTCCGGGAGGGCAACACCCAGCTGGCGACTTCGGGCCTTCAGGGTCGGGGACGAATGTCCTGGACTTGCGTCCTGCGTCCTTCGAGGCCCGCGCAAGAAGCGCGGGCACCTCAGGATGAGGAGATTTGTGTTTTCCACAAGCAGTGCAATGGCTTGTGCCATCCATGGAGCTAACCCACGCCCTCATCCTGAGGTGCTCGCCGTGTTTGCGGCGAGCCTCGAAGGACGCACGACGCGACTCCCGATCTCCAATCCTTTAGGGACTCGCCCGTTTGCACGCGCGCGAAACTATGGTGAGCCGGCTAACCATCATCGCCACATCCCCCTCATCCGAGCGCCGATGTCGATGCGGGGGGCGTCTTCGATGGGGCGGGGGCGGGGGGCGCCGGCGGGGAACCAGGTGACCTCCGCGAAGAGCGAGAGCAGCCGGTCGGGGATGAAGCGGGTGCGGGCGGCGTAGAGGTGGCGGTCGCCGCTGGCGCCGCCGCGCTGCTGGTGCACGTAGAAGCGCTGCGGGATCATGATCGCGAGCCGGTCGCGGGCGCGGGTCATGGCGACGTAGAGGAGGCGGCGCTCCTCCTCGATCTCGTCGCTGGTGCCGGTGCCCATGTCGCTCGGGATGCAGCCGTCGACGGCGTTCAGGAGGAACACGGCGTTCCACTCCTGGCCCTTGGCGGAGTGAATGGTGGAGAGGATCAGGTAGTCCTCGTCGAGGAGCGGCGGGCCGGCCTCGTCGCTGGTCGCGTCCGGCGGGTCGAGGGTGAGGTCGGTGAGGAAGCGCTCGCGGGAGGGATAGGTCTCGGCGATGCGCTGGAGCTGGACGAGGTCGGCGCCGCGGACCGCCGCGTCATCGTGGACGCGCTCGAGATGGGGCTGGTACCAGCCGCGCACCCGCTCGACCTCGGCCGGCCAGGGCGAGGCCTTGTCCATCGCCGCGTAGAGCGACGCGAAGGGCGACCAGTCCTCGGCCGCGCGGGCCGGCGGCGCGAAGCCGGACACGACACTCCGCCCGTCGGCGGCTTCGGCGACCGCGTCGAGGAGGCGCCCGGCGATGGTCGGGCCGATGCCGGGGATGAGCTGCAGCAGCCGGAAGCCGGCGATGCGGTCGCGCGGGTTCTCGGCGAAGCGGAGACAGGCGAGCACGTCCTTGACGTGGGCGGCATCGAGGAATTTCAGGCCGCCGTATTTGACGAAGGGGATATTGCGGCGGGTCAGCTCAAGCTCCAGCGCGGCGCTGTGGTGCGAGGTGCGGAACAGCACGGCCTGCTTCTTGAGGAGCATGCCGGCCTCGCGGTTCTCCAGCACCCGCTCGGCGATGCAGCGCGCCTGGTCGGTCTCGTCGCGCACGCTCACCAGCTCGGGCAGGTCGGAGGACAGGCGGGAGGAGCGGAGGTTCTTCGTGAAGCGCTCGGCGGCGAGGCCGATGACGGCGTTGGCGGCGGCGAGCACGGCTTGGGTCGAGCGGTAGTTCTGTTCGAGCGTCACGATCTCGGCGGCCGGCGAGAACGCGGTGGGGAAATCGAGGATGTTCCGCACCCGCGCGGCGCGGAAGGAATAGATCGACTGCGCGTCGTCGCCGACCACCGTCAGGCCGCGGCCGTCGGGCTTGAGGCGCAGCAGGATCGAGGATTGCAGGCGGTTGGTGTCCTGGTACTCGTCGCCCAGCACATGGTCGAAGCGGTCGGAGAGATCGGCGGCGATGGCCGCGTCCTCCATCATCCCCGCCCAGTAGAGGAGGAGGTCGTCATAATCCAGGACGGCCTGGCGCTGCTTCGCCTCGACATAGGCGGCGAAGAGATCGCGCAGGCCCGCCTCGACCTTGAGGCACCAGGGGAAGGCCTCCTTAAGGACCTCGGCGAGCGGCGCTTCGGCATTGACGGCGCGGGAATAGATCGAGAGGCAGGTGCCCTTCTGGGGGAAGCGGGCCTCGGTCTTCGACAGGCCGAGCTCGTGGCGGACGATGGCCATGAGGTCCGCCGAATCCTCGCGGTCGAGGATGGTGAAGTCCGGCAACAGGCCGATGGCGGGCGCGTATTCGCGTAGGAGCCGCGCGCCGACGGCGTGGAAGGTGCCCGACCACGGAAGCTGCGGCGGGCGGGCGCCGGAGAGCGCGACGCCGACGATCCGCTCGACCCGGCGGCCCATCTCGGCGGCGGCGCGGCGGGAAAAGGTCAGGAGCAGGATGCGGTTGGGGTCGGCGCCGGAGACGATGGCGTGGGCGACGCGGTGGGCGAGGGTCGCGGTCTTGCCGGTGCCGGCCCCGGCGATGATGAGGAGGGGGCCGCCGGCTGCCGCCCCGCCATGGGTCGCGGCCCGGCGCTGCTCCTCGTTGAGCGCATCGAGCCAGTGGGAGTTCGGCGGCGAATCGGTCTGCGGGAGCATGACCCGCAGGGAATCACGTTTCCTGTTTTGTTCGCAATGAGGATCGGCCGGCGTCAGGGTGGGGTCCTGATTGGACCCGACTGTCCGCTGAACACGCTTTGATCGTGAAGAACGAAATCGCTTGTTGATCGACTTCGGCATTGGCCTCGACTAATCTCGCATCGTGAAAATTGTCAGGGGTTAGTGTCATGATGCGTCGAGGGGTGCTCGCAGCGGTGACTTGCTCGGTGTTTGCCGTGCCTTGCGTTGACGCCTCCGCACAGGAGGTTGCCGACCGAATTTTCACTGGCGGGCCGGTTCTGACTATGAGCGACATTCAGCCCCGCGCGGATGCGGTCGCCGTCAAGGGCGGCAAGATCATCGCCGTCGGTTCCGCTCAGGACATCATGGCCTATCGCGGCGATGCGACCGAGATAACCGATCTCGCCGGCCGCGCTCTCATCCCCGGGTTCGTCGACGCGCACGGCCATGTGATGATGGGCGGTCTGCAGGCGCTGTCCGCGAACCTGCTCGCGCCACCAGACGGTGGCGTGACCGACATCGCCTCCTTGCAGCAGACATTGCGCGACTGGATGGCGGCCAACGAGGACACCGTCAGAGACGTGAACCTGATCGTGGGCTTCGGGTACGATAATGCCCAGCTCGCCGAATTGCGCCACCCGACGCGGGACGACCTTGACGCCGTTTCCACGGAAGTCCCGATTGTCGTGGTGCACCAATCCGGTCACCTTGGTGCGTTGAACTCGAAGGCACTTGAGATCGCCGGTATCACGAGTGGGACGGCGGCGCCGGCGGGCGGGGTGATAAGGCATGACGCCAACGGCGTGCCTGATGGCGTTCTCGAGGAGAACGCGTTCATAATGGCCCTCCCGAAGCTTCTCGGGAACATCGACCGCGATGGTTTCAAGGCCATGGCCATTGCCGGAGCCGAGCTCTGGGCTCGCTTCGGCTATACGACCGCCGACGAAGGCCGAGCGACACCAGCCACCGCCGCGATCCTCCAAGAAGCCGGGAAGGAAGGCCGATTCAAGATCGACGTGGCCATCTATCCGGACGTGCTGATTGACCGTGACTGGATCAAGGCCAACGTGTCGGACGGCTATACCGGGCATGTTCGGGTTGCCGGTGCGAAGCTAACCATCGATGGGTCGCCACAGGGGTTCACGGCTCTTCGGGACCGACCCTATTATGCACCGGTCGGTAGCTATCCCCCCGGCTACCGAGGCTATGCCTCCGCCAACGATGATCAGGTGCTGGATGCGGTCAATTGGGCATACGCCAATGGCCTGCAAATCCTGACGCACGCCAATGGGGAGGGGGCATCGGACACGCTCATTGCGGCTATCGGTGCTGCAGAAGGCAAATACGGAAACGGCACGGACCTCCGGCCCGTCCTTATCCATGGACAGTTCCTGCGAGACGATCAGGTGGTCAGCTTCAAGGCTCTCCACATCTTTCCCTCGCTATTCCCGATGCACACCTTCTACTGGGGGGACTGGCATCGCGAGCATACGGTCGGGCCGGTCAACGCCGAGAACATCTCGCCCACCGGCTGGATGGTCGAACGCGATATGATCTTTTCCTCCCACCATGACGCACCGGTGGCGTTCCCCGATTCGATGAGAGTGCTTGATGCTACGGTCACCCGACGCACGCGTTCGGGCGACATCCTCGGACCGGCGCAGCGGGTGGATGTGATCACCGCGCTCAAGGCCATGACGATCTGGCCCGCGTGGTCGCATCATGAGGAGGACACGAAGGGATCGATCGAGGTTGGCAAACTGGCCGATCTCGTGATCCTGTCCGGAGATCCGACGGCGATCGACCCCGAAACGCTCGATACGCTCAGGGTCGATCTGACGATCAAGGAAGGCGAGACGGTCTTCGATCGGTCAAGCGTGAAGGAGGGGACCCTTCGCTATTCGCCGAAGCAGAACGGCGACGACCCTTATGCCGACTTCCTGCGGCTCGCGACGGTTGGGCACGAGGCGTCCCGCAGCTGGCCGAAAGTGCCCATGACTGCTTTACTTGCAGGCGGGCCGCATTCCGGAGCCTGCGTCGCCGGGTACCTATCGCGGATCGCCGATGCCGCAATAGACTGAGGTGGGACGGTACCTGACATCGGCGGCCGGCGGCCAGCGCCTCAGAGCGGCGCGATGTACTTGCCGTAGACCCAGGCGGTGCGGAACGTGCCGCTGCCGTTCGGGTCGATCCAGGCTTCGCACCACTGATAGCGGACCGCATCGCGCTGCTGCCACTTGGGCAGGCCGTTGATGGTGTCGAGCGTGACGCCGCCGGTGCATTTTCCCGTCATCGACAGGATGACGCCGTTCGGGTAGGCGACGAGAATCTTCGAGCTGCTGCTCGGCCAGGCGCGGACGTTCAGCGTGTCCCACTGCGGCACGTCGCTGACGCGCCAGGCGAAGAAGGCGGCGGCGTTTCCCGGCGCGACCGAGGCGGCGATGCCGGCGGCGGCGACGAGGGCGGCCATCAGGCCCTTCACGATTCTATTCAGCATCTCACATCTCCATTCATTGGCGCCGTCTCCCCCGAGACGGCAACGACATGAGCCAACCCTTGCCCGCGAGAATGGGGCGGGCCGGCTGAATGCTGACTGAATGACGCCGCCTCCGATGTGGCGGAGGTCACAGTGCCGGGAAGCGAAGCCGCGCCCCGTGCTTCCCGCGCGTGCCTTGAGCAGCGATTAGAACCGCGGGTGCGTTCGCGCGAGGGGTTCCGGTCTCATGGCCATGCCCAGCACCCCTCCCCGGAACCGCAAGAACGGTTCCGACTCTCCCTCAAGGAGCCCTCTCAAGGGGAGGGTTCGGGCGCGTGGCTGGTGACGGGTCAGTAGCCCGGCAGGACCAGCACCGTGGGTTCGCGGGGCAGGGTCGCGCGGGAGAGGGTGACGACCGGAAGCGGGTTCATCTCGATGGCGTAGTGCTCCTCGAGCCGGGCGAGGAAGCGCAGGAGCGTCGACTGGCCGAAATAGTGCATCGGGATGACCAGCGGCGCGTTGATCTGCCCGAGCACCGCGACCATGTCGTCGACGTTCAGCGTGTAGCCGCCGTCGACCGGGGCGAGCACCACGTCGATCCGCCCCAGCGCATCGAGATGATCCTTCGTCAAGGTGTGGTGGAGGTGGCCGAGATGGGCGATGCAAAGGCCCGACACCTCGAAGACGAACATCGAGTTCATGTCGCGCTGGAGGTCGCCGGACATGCCAAACCCGCCGCGGACATTGGTGGTGACGTTGCGAATCCAGACGTCGTCGACCGTCACGTCGTGCTGTGCCGGCGCGCCGTCCTCGCCCCAGCCATGCAGCACGTAGCGGATTTGGGGGTCGGGGTTGTAGGTGTAGTGGGTGATGTGGGCGCGGTTCATGGTGGCGATGGTCGGCGTCTGCGGCGGCCGCGTCGCGTCGCTGTAGTCGGTGACGATCGAGATGCCGAGCGGGCTCTCGATCAGGAAGCTGGCGTGGCCGATGAAGGTGAGCCGGACCTCGCCGCCCTGGAGCTGGGCGACCTCGAAGGAGGCCGGGATGATGCGCGCCTCGTTGCCGGCGATGAAGCGCGGGCATCGCTCGGGTTCGACCTGGGCGTGGGCGGGCGCCGCGATCGTCATTACGGCGGCAGCGGCAAAGGCGAGCGGCAGGGCATGAGGCATCATCGGCAACTCCCCACGAGACCGGCGCCCCCACGGCGCCTCTTGGGCTACCTAGCGCGGCCGGTTTCGGATTCGAGGGTTCTCGCGAGCGCCGAAATTCTGGTCAGTGTCGTCCAGTTGCGCGCGGTGCCGACGGTGCCGAGCGCCCTCTCGATGACCGTGCCGGTGAGCTTCGAGCGGCCGATTCCCGGCGGCGGGTAGTAGAGGTAGACGGCCTCGGCGCCGGGATGAACCAGCTCGCCAGCCATTGGCAGCGCGGCAAGCCTGGCCGTGTCGGCCTTGTCGAGCGGCGCTCTCAGGAACATGACCAGCAGGTGGCTTGGGTCGGCCCCGGCCTCGGCCGGAAGCGGGTTGGCGGCGCGCACCGCGTCGATTTCGGCCGCCGTCCGGACCAGCACCTCGACCGCGACGCCCATCTCTTCGGCAAGGGAAGCGGCGATTCTCGCTTCGAGGGCGGCCCGCTTCTCCCTTCCGGCGGCAAAGACGACGTTGCCGCTTTGGAGAATCGTGTGCGGCGATTCCACCCCGGCGGCGAGATGGACCGCGCGGAGCCGTTCCATCGCGATCCTGCGGTTGCCGCCGACATTGATGCCCCGGATCAGCGAGACGTGGATCATCGGCGCGTCGCTTCAGGCGGCTGCGGCGGTCTTCTCTTTCGCCAGCGGCGTGATGTGGAGGGCGGTGATGCGGTTCTTGTTCTTCCGCAGCACCTGGAAGCGGAAGCCGTGGAAGGTGAAGGCCTGTCCCGGCTCGGGGATGATCCGCGCCTCGTGGATGACGAGGCCGGCAACGGTGGTCGCCTCCTCGTCGGGCAACGTCCAGCCCATGGCGCGGTTCAGGTCGCGGATCGGCACCGCGCCGTCGGCATTGACCGAGCCGTCGGGCTGGGGGCGCACACCCTGCACCACGATGTCGTGCTCGTCGGAAATCTCGCCGACGATTTCCTCGATGATGTCCTCCAGCGTGAGGAGACCCTGGACCTCGCCATACTCGTCGACGACCAGGGCGAAATGCGACTTCCGCTTGAGAAACGCGTTGAGCTGGTCGGAGACCTCGGTCGTATCCGGGATGAACCACGGCTTCTTGATGATGCCCCGGATATTCAACTGGCTCATGTCGTCGCCCGCCGCCTTGAGCGCCCGGATGAGGTCCTTGGTATGAACGACGCCAACGATGTTCTCCGGCTCGCCCTCCCATAGCGGCACACGGGTGTAGGGGCTTGCGAGGATGTCCTCGACGATCTTCTCGTTGGGCTCGTCGAGATTCACCGCGTGCATGTCGGTCCGATGGACCATGATGTCGGACACCGCGAGCTCGCCGAGATCGAGGAGCCCGCCCAGTCGGTCGCGGTCGCTCTTGACCACGCTCCCCTCGGCGTGGAGCAGGTCGACCTGCCCTCGGATCTCGTCGGTTGCCGAGAGCACGGCATCGGATGAGAAATGCTGGCCGCCCATTTTCAGGATGAGCCGGACGAAGACCCGGATTCCGTAGACGAGGGGAGAGAGCAGAAGGACGAGTAGGCTCACCGCCGGAGCAACGGCGCGGGCCACCCGATCGGGGGCGCTGATGGCAAGCGTCTTCGGCAGGATCTCGCCGAAGACCAGCACGAGGATCGTCATGCCGATCGTCGCGTAAGCCACGCCGGCCTGGCCGAAGAGGGTGAGGAGCACGCTGGTGGCGAGCGCCGAGGCGAGGATGTTGACGACGTTGTTGCCGAGAAGGATGGTGCCGATCAGGCGTTCGCGGTCTCCGATGAGCCGCGATACCAGGGCCGCGCGGCGATCGCCGGCCTTTTCGAGCTGATGCATTCGCGCGCGCGAAGCCGCGGTCAAGGCGGTCTCCGATCCGGAGAAGAAGGCCGACATGGCGACCAGGATCAGAACAGCCGCGAAGATGAGCCAGATGGTCATTGCGCCGTCTGTTGCGCGAGGAAGGCCTTCACCGTATCGGCCGGGACGTCGTTGGCGATGAAGGCGCGGCCGATCCCCTTGACGAGGATGAACGTCAGCTTGCCGCGCTTCACCTTCTTGTCCTGGGCCATGAGATTGACCAGGGTCTCGGCGTCGAGACGGTCACCGGGGATCTGGGCGATTCGGGTCGGCAGGCCGACATCGGCGAGATGGGCGACCACCCGCTTGACGTCGTCGGGCTTGCAGTGGCCGAGCTTCGCCGACAGGCCGAAGGCGAGCACCATGCCGATCGAGACGCCCTCGCCGTGGAGAAGCCGGCCCGAGTAGCCGGTGGCGGCTTCCAGCGCATGGCCGAAGGTATGGCCGAGATTGAGGAGGGCGCGGACGCCGCTCTCGCGCTCGTCGGCGGTGACGATCGCGGCCTTGGCCCGGCAGGCGATGGCGATCGCCTGCTCGCGCTCGGGCCAGCCCGCCGCAACGGCCCGCCAGTTGGTTTCCAGCCAGGAGAAGAAGTCGGGCGCGCCGATCAGGCCGCACTTGGCGACCTCGGCATAGCCGGCATTGAACTCGCGCTCGGGCAGCGAATCGAGGACGCCCGAATCGGCGAGAACGAAGCTCGGCTGATGGAAGACCCCGACCAGATTCTTGCCGTGGCCGGTGTTGATGCCGGTCTTGCCGCCAATGGAGGAATCGACCTGGGCGAGGAGCGTCGTCGGCACCTGGACGAAGCGGATGCCGCGCAGCACCGTTCCGGCAGCGAAGCCGGCGAGATCGCCGACCACGCCCCCGCCAAGCGCGAGCACGGCGTCGCTCCGCTCGATCCGCGCCTCGAGCAGCGCCTCGATGACGGTCTCAAGGGCGGCGAAGCTCTTCGACCCCTCGCCGGGCGGCACGACGATCGACACGTATTCGACGCCGGCAAAATCCAGCGACTGGCTCAGGGTGCGGAGGTGATGCTCGGCGACGGTCTGGTCGGTGACGATCGCCATCCGCGCGCCGGGCAGCCGCTCGGCGATCTGATGTCCCGCGGTATCGATGATGTCGCGGCCGATGACGATGTCATAGGACCGAGCGCCAAGCTCGACCGTGACCGTGGTCGGCGGGCGGCGCGGAGGGCTGGTGGCGGCTTCGCTCATGACGTCACACCGCTTCGACCGCGTGGCGGCTGAGCCAGCCGTCGAGCGCATGGAGAATGTCGCCGATCACGACATCGTGAGCGACGTCGCGGGACTGCACATGGATGTCGGCTTCCGCATAGATCGGGTTGCGGTCCGCCAGCAGGCGGTCGATCACGGCGGCGGGATCGGCGGTCTTGAGCAGAGGCCGGTTGGAGCGGCGCTTGACCCGGTGAAGGATGAGGTCGCGGTCGACCTTGAGCCAGATCGAAACGCCGGCCGTCCGGATCGCCGCCCGTGTCTCGGGGCTGATGAACGCCCCGCCGCCGGTCGCGAGCACCTTGGGGCTGCCGTCGAGCAGACGCTGGATGACGCGGCGCTCCCCGTCGCGGAAATAGGCCTCGCCGTGGGTGTCGAAAATCTCGGAAATGGTTGCGTTCGCCGCCTGTTCGATCTCGGTGTCGGCATCGACGAAGGGAAGCCCCAGTCGCGCCGCGAGCCGCCGGCCGACCGAGGATTTCCCCGCCCCCATCATGCCGACCATGACGATGGTGCGGCCGCCGAGACGGCGCGTCACGCGCGCTTCTTCCGGTTCGGACGCCTCGGTGGATATCGCTTCTCTGGTTCTCGCCATTTCCGTGCACCCGTGGGCCCCGACCTAGAGCCGTTTTCCGGCCTTGATGTCAAGGCAAGCAAGGCGTCTGCAGGCGTGCGGGGGCGGCCCCGGCTTGAAACCGGGTTGCGGCTGGACGAAAAATGGCGTGGGCTCGCGGGGTGAGCGAAGCGTCGCGGTCTGCCCGCCGGCACCCGCCGGGCGTCGGCCCTCAGGAACCGTCATGCCAACGATCATCCGATTCGTCACGACGCTGATCGTCCTCGCCGCCCTCTTCGGGACGGCGGTGTTCATCCTCGGCAATTTCGTCACGCCACGGACGCGCGACATGACCATCCGCATCCCCCCGAGCCGCCTCGAACCGCGGCCGGTCCCCCGCCCCCCGGCGCCGGCGCCGATAGCGCCCTCCTCCGCCGCGGCCGGGGACGCGAGCGCCGAAACCGGGACGGTGCCGCAATGAGGCGCGTGGGCGCGGCTCCCGCCGGCTCCCACCACGTCGAAGCCTTCCTCGAGATGATGAGCGCCGAGCGCGGCGCCGCGCAGAACACGCTGGCCGCCTACCGCCGCGACCTCGAGGACTACGGCGGGTTCGTCGGTTCCTTTGAACGGGCGAGGATCGGCGACATCCGCGCCTATCTCGTCGATCTCGACGGCCGCGGCTTCGCAGCCCCGTCGGTCGCCCGCCGCCTCTCGGCAATCCGCCAGTTCCACCGCTTCCTGTTCAGCGAGGGTGTGCGGGGCGACGACCCGACCGGCACGGTCGACGGACCGAGGAAACCGGCGCGGTTGCCGAAGGTGCTGTCCGAAGCCGAGGTCGACCGCATGATCGAGACGGCGGCGAGCCTCGCCGCGCGGGTTGGCCTCACGACCGTGGAGGCGGCGCGGGGCCACCGGCTCCATGCGCTGGTCGAACTCCTCTACGCCACCGGGCTCCGCGTCTCGGAACTGGTCGGCCTGAAGGCCACGGTGGTCCGCGGCGACGCACGGTTCTTCGCGATCCGGGGCAAGGGCGGCCATGAGCGGATCGTGCCGCTCTCCGACAAGGCGCGGGAGGCGACCGCCGCCTATCTCGCGGCGCGGAAGGCGGCGGGAGCGGGCGACAGCCCGTGGCTCTTCCCGGCCTTCAGCGAGTCCGGCCACCTCACCCGCCAGGCTTTCGCCCGCGACCTCAAGGGGCTCGCGGCGGCGGCGGGCATCTCGCCGGCCAAGGTTTCGCCCCATGTGCTTCGCCACGCGTTCGCCAGCCACCTCCTCCAGAACGGCGCCGATCTCAGGGTGGTGCAGCAGCTTCTCGGCCACGCCGACATCTCGACGACGCAGATCTACACGCATGTGCTGGAGGAGCGGCTCCGGGCAATGGTGGTCGCGAACCACCCGCTGGCGCGGGACGGGTAGCGGGAGGTCGAGACCGCCTGCTGAGAGCGTATCCGGAGAGGGTGTTCGGGATACTCCCACGGGCTTCAAGCCGCCGGCGTGGGCACATGCGGACATCCACCGTGTGCCCATGTCCACAGATGCGATCGCAGCAAGGTCGCAGCGCCTTCCCTTGACACGACCCCTGCCCAAGGCCAGTTTGCCGCCGGTTTGGCCGGCCCGAAGGGCGCGGGCTTCGGCCTGGGCCATAGTTTCGGACGGTGAATGCGCACCTATCTCGACTTCGAAAAGCCGGTTGCCGACCTCCAGGGCAAGGTCCAGGAGCTGAAGGCGCTCGGCGACCAGGGCGACGCCGTCACCGTCAACGACGAGATCCATCGCCTCGAATCGCGCGCCGAACAGGCCCTTGGCGACATCTATGCCAAACTCACGCCCTGGCAGAAGACGCAGGTCGCCCGCCACCCGGACCGGCCGCATTTCGTCGACTACGCCAAACGGCTGATCGAGGATTTCACGCCGCTTGCCGGCGACCGGAAATTCGCCGAGGACGCGGCGATCGTCGCCGGCGTGGGACGTTTCCGCGGCCGTCGGGTCGCGGTGATCGGCCAGGAAAAGGGCAACGACACCGAAAGCCGCATCCGGCACAATTTCGGCATGGCGCGGCCGGAGGGCTACCGGAAGGCGGTGCGGATCATGGACTTGGCCGACCGTTTCGGCCTCGCCGTGCTGGCTCTGGTCGATACCGCCGGGGCCTATCCCGGCATCGGGGCCGAGGAGCGCGGCCAGGCCGAGGCGATCGCCCGCTCGACCGAGGCCTGCCTGAAACTCGGTGTTCCCAATGTCGCGGTGATCATCGGCGAGGGCGGTTCGGGCGGCGCGGTGGCGATCGCTACCGCGAGCAAGGTGCTGATGCTCGAGCATTCGATCTACACCGTCGCCTCGCCGGAGGCTTCGGCGTCGATCCTGTGGCATGATTCGAGCCGGGCCCAGGACGCCGCCACCAACATGAAGATCACCGCCCAGGACCTGATCCGGTTCGGCGTGGTCGACGCGATCATCGAGGAGCCGGTCGGCGGCGCCCATCGCCACCCGGACGAGGCGATCATTGCCACCGGCGACGCGATCGAGGCGGCGCTCGCCGCGCTTGACAACATGCCGCCGGACGAGGTCCGCCGCCAGCGTCGTGAAAAGTACCTTGCCATCGGGCGATCCCTTTGAAATGACAGGGTAAGGCTTCGCCTTGCTCTTGCCCAATAGCTGCGGCACGAATCGAGATCGCGTTGCCGGGTGGCGGGGTAACCATCCGTCAAGGTTACCGGGATACGACTGCGAAGGGGGCTGGAGGCAAGAGTTCGGGTGCGCGAGGGTGGCGTATGAGGTTCGGTGACTTTTCATTCATCCGTCGCGCCGCGCTGCTCGGAGCGGCGGCGCTCGCGCTCGCCGCCTGCACCAGCGACGAATCGGGAATCCCCAAGGACATCCGCCCGGTCTCGCAGAAGCTCGTCTACCAGATGAAGGCCGACGGGATGAACGAGACGTCGCCCATCTTCGTCCGCATCTTCAAGGAAGAATCGAAGCTCGAAATCTGGAAGCAGCAGGGCACCGGCAAGTACGCGCTGCTCAAGACCTACGACATCTGCAAATGGTCAGGGGTTCTCGGCCCGAAGATCAAGGAGGGCGACCGCCAGGCGCCCGAGGGCTTCTACACCGTCACGCCGGCGCAGATGAACCCCAACTCCAGCTATTACCTCTCCTTCAACATCGGCTATCCCAACAAGTACGATCAGGCCTACGGGCGCACCGGCACGCATATCATGGTGCACGGCGCCTGCTCGTCGGCGGGCTGCTATTCGATGAGCGATGAGGATGCCGGCGAGATCTTCGCGCTGGCCCGCGACGCCTTCAAGGGCGGCCAGCGCCAGTTCCAGATCCAGGCCTTTCCGTTCCGCATGACGCCGGAGAACATCGCGAAGCATCGCGGTGACCCGAACATGGACTTCTGGATGAACCTCAAGGTCGGCTACGACCATTTCGAGGTCACCCGCCAGGCGCCGAGCGTCGAGGTCTGCAACAAGACCTACGTTTTCAACGCCGACGCCGGCGGCAAGCCGTTCAACGCCGCCGCCGCCTGCCCGGCCTATGTCGTGCCGGAGTGGATCGCGACCGCGGTCGCGGAGAAGACGGCCTCGGACAATGCGAAGGTTGCCGCGCTATCGGGCAAGCTCGAGCGCGACGCGAGCCAACTCGCCGCCCAGCAGGAGAAGGTCGCCGAGCAGATTGCCGCCGAGCAGCAGGCGGCTGAAGAAGAGGCGGGGCGGAAGCCGCTGCTCGGCCGCGTCTTCAAGGGCAAGAAGGGCGATCCCGAGACGGTCACCGAGACCGCGACGGTGACGGTCGAGCCGGCGCCCGCCGCGACCGCGGCCGTCGAACCCGCTCCGGCCGTCAAGCCCAAGGCAGCGACGCCGGCGCCACCGCCGGCCGCGACCGTTGCAGCCGAGCCGGTCCCGACCGCGGTCGACCAGACCACGACGGCCACCACGGCCGCGCCGGAGCCGGCCCGGAAACTCTCGAGCGACTTCGACTGGCCGGAGGACGAGGTCGCAGCGGGCGGCACCAAGTTCCTGCCTTCCGGGTTCGACGTCGCGCCGCCCACGGCGAACTGACGAAGCCCGCCACAAGTCCTGCTTTCAAGACCAGACTGCGGCGACCCCTGCACGTCATTGGGGCGGGGCTGGCAGCGGTTCTAGCCGAAAACCTGGAAGCTAAATATATCCTTGGATCCTAAGCGTAAATCTTGATCGACGAGAAGTGAAGAGCGGTTCTCATCGGCGAATAAATGGAAAGATATCGGCCCTTTCTCCCTAGTAGCGGTGTTACCGACGCTGGGCCCTTCGGTTTGAGAAAATCCGGGGAGAAATTAATGGGATACATGCTATCAATTGAATAGAACGGTTCATCGCTTACAGACACGAATATATGTCTCGCCCTCTCCTGAAGTCCGTCCAGTCGATTCTTGATCACCAAGTACTGTAATGCATAAGACTGTTCCAAGTCGATCGTAATGCTTTGGTCTGCTGCTATCGCTGTATGAAAAAAGAATTTCGGCTGTTCTTCAACCTTACCTTCCGAGGGGTAATGTCCATGTCCTTGGCTTAGTCGAAATGTCTTGCCTTTCGCAAGGTCGACCCTCGTCTCCAACTCTGAAGATTTCGGCGTCGACGCCGAGCCGGATTCGATCCGTAACGAGTTGTAGAGATTGCGTATCGCCAGCTGGTTGATTGTATTTGTGTCTACGACCTCGGCGCGCAAAGCCGACCGCTCCCAATCAGCAAAATCCAAGTTGTCGCGCAAGACTTTAAGTTGGGACTCAATGCTCCTCTGTTTCGTCAACAGCCACTTCTCATTAAGATGGATGGGTGGATTCGCGCGAATATTCCAACTTATATCCAGCGGATGTGGAAGTTGCGGCTCAAAAAATGAGCCTTCCTCTCCCGCGAATCGATCGCGGCGTAAATACGTCAACTCGATTATATTGGGGACGTTCATCCCGGTTGCGTTATCGAGATAGTCTCCACAGCAGTTGTTCGGATGCGCATGTACGCAAATATGCGTTGCCGAAAGTTTCTGAAGTAGTGGACCGACTTCCTTGTCCAAGAGATTTGGCTGCCTGAATGCGCCGAGCCCGTGCAGTTCGATCACGATAATACGAAAACGATCAATGACGGAGTCTTTTGCGGATAGAAGATTGCGATACTCCGCGCCCTCGATATCCATTTGGAGAATCAGATCGTCACGCGGGTCTGGAGAATACTGAGCGACCCAGTCTTCAAGAGAAATACTATTCTCAGCGCCGTCGACATCCAGCCACTTCTTTTGGAATGTCTGCATATTTGCAATGAGTGGTGTCTCGAAATTGTCAAGGTCACTGGAGTAATCGCACATATGGCATTTAACCCCAAACTGCTTAGTAAGTTCGTCCTCGAAGTGTTTGAAGTTATTGACTCCGGGTGAGAAACACGCGTCGATTCCGTCGAAATCGTCGGGAATCAAATATGCTCCATCATGTTCACCGCCGATCCGGATGAGTTGGACCGGACTAGCTTTGGGCATCATCGATTTCAGTAGATCTGTCGAAGAATGGACGCCCATACTAAGCCTACACCTCTCGCTCTGGCGTTTGTCGTAGGGATTGGTCGCCGAAAAACGTTCGTTGAGCAGCCCTTTTGCCGCAAGTGTGGCCCTAAGGTATGGGAATTGGCAAGGCCGAACCTGACCAATGGGTCGCCGGCTGCCCTGGAGGTCCACAACATGGCCGAGAGGCGGGCCAGACGTTGGGACTCGTGGAGCGAGTTTGACATTGGAGTCCCAGTTGGTCTCGGGCAGTTCTCAAATGTCAGATTCAGAAGCTCCAGTAGAAGCATCTAGTTGCTAGCGGTGGGCCGCGGGCGGCACCATGTTCCTGCCGAGCGGGCTCGACGTCCCGCGGGGGAGGAGTCGAAGCGGCGCCGGCCTCACCGCACTGGCGCGTCGACCTGCCGCTCGGGCAGGCTGTCGGCGAAGGCCGGCATCGCCAGGCATCGCTCGTGGATGCGGGCGAGGGTCGCGAAGGGCTTCACGTCCACACCGAAGGTCGTCGCGCCGATCAGCTGCGGAAACACCACGCAGTCGGCGAGGCCCGGCGCATCGCCGATGCAGAATGTTCCCGCGTGCCTCGAGACCAGCCGTTCGAGCTCGGGCAGCGTGGCCTCGAGATGCGCCCTGGTGAACTCCCGACAGGCGCCGTCGGCGCCGAGGGCATGGGTCTCGAGGCCGAAGACCTGGACCATTCGCCGTCGCGTCACACCAGGCAACTGGAACGGCTGCATGAAGCTCGCGACAAAGGCTGCGATCTCGCGCGCGGCGAAGCGATGCTCGATGGTTCGGGGCAGCAGGCGGACGCCGCGATCCGGGAAACGCTCGTCGAGATATTCGAGGATGGGGACGGACTGGCTGAGGGTCAGCCCGTCGATCAGCAGCACCGGCACCTGGGCGCCGGGATGGATGCTGCGAAACGCGTCCGCGGTCTGCTCCGACCGCAAGAGGTCGATCGGACGATACTCGACCTCGATGCCCTTCAGGCCGAGGCCGATCCGCACGCGCTGGGACGAACCCGAGCGCCAGTTCCCGTAGAGGATCGGCTTCGAGACGGACATAGCGGGCTCCCGGACCAGTGAATGGCGCGAGCGACAGGGTCATCGTCACGCAGGGCCGGCTCCATCTAGCCGGTCCGCACCGACACGGATGTGTCCCAGTTCACTGACGCGCCGGCGCCGGCAAGCTCATCACTTGCGGAACAAGGGCCAGCCGGCCCCCCCGCGGATCGGAGGAGTGTCGTCATGTCGTCGGAAGCGCTGCAGCGTCTCAGACAGGCCACCCATCGCCGCGAGGAGTTGCGCCGCGAATGGGATCAGGCCCGCAATCGCGATCTGCTCGGCCTCCTGCTCCTGACGCTGCCGCCGCTGTTCGGCGCCGAGCGCGGGGGTCTCTTTGTGCTCGACCCGACGAACCAAAGACTCTGGCTCGAGGCTGGCACCGGCGTGGCGGAGCGTCGGATCGTCGTCGATGTCGACGGCTCGCTGGTCGGCGAGGCGCTCCGCGAAGGGTCGACGATCGCGCGCGACGGGCTGGAAAGCGCCCCGGGCCAGCACCGATCGGTGGCCGCCGTCACCGGTTTTTCCGTGCGCAACGCCCTCACCGCACCGGTGTTCGACGTGACGACCGGACAGGCCATCGGCGCCGTCCAGGTGCTCAACAAGGCAGGCGACGCGCCATGGAGCGAGGCGGAGAAGCTTCGGCTTCGCGACATCGCGCATGTGATCGGCCCGACCGTCAGCCTGATGCATGCGGGGCAGCACCTCCTCACCGCCGCGCGTACGCTCGACGATGAGATCCGCAGCCTCGACCGCCAGGAAAGCGCCATCCGCGGCGGGCGGATGCTGCGCACCTTCGATCCGGTGGAGCCGCTCGACGAGCACGGGTTCCTGCATCACCGCGTCAACGGCAAGCTCTACCCGCCCTTCATCGACCGGACCGCGATCGACGCGCTCAGGGAAACCTGGGACACCGACGCCGACGATGTCTTCATCGCCACCCACCAGAAGGTCGGGACCCACCTTGCCAAGAAGTTCGCCGTGGAACTCGTTCGCCAGGCGCTCGACCTGCCGGCCGGCAACGCCTACGAGACCGGCGACATCGGGCACGACACCGTGCCGTGGCCCGAGGTCATGTACTCGCAGCACGGCCGCGCCTACTGGGAGCGCCATGTCGAGCGGATCAAGGGCTATCCGCGGATCTGGTACATCCACTGCGCCTACGAGGACCTGCCGGTGCGCCGCATCCATCCCGACACGCGGTTCCTCGTGGTGTTCCGCGATCCGCGCGCGGTCGCGGTGTCGCAATACTTCTTCTGGAAGAAGCATCCCCTCCTCAAGGTCGACCCGCAGCTCGACCTCGACAGCTTCGTCGAGCGCTTCGTCGACGGCGACCTCTATTTCGGCGACTACCACCGCCACGTCACCGGCTGGCTGCAGCGCTCCGACCAGCGCATCGCGCCCGACCGGCTGATGGCGCTGCGCTACGAGGATCTGGTCGAGCGGAAGGAGGATTGCGCGGTCGAGATCAACAGCTTCCTGGGGCAATCCCGCACGCTCTCGCCCGAGCAGTTGCGGGCCGTGGTCGACAGCACCGATTTCGACGCCATGAAAACGGAACTCACCGAGAATCCGCAGAGCTTCCACCTCGACCCGAAGGTCTATTTCCGCGCCGGCAAGACGCGGGACTGGGAACAGCATCTGTCGCCGCTGGCGGTCGAGGCGATCGACCAGAAGACGCGGGCGCTGTGGGGCGGAAGCCTGGACACCCCGCCGCTCGACGGTGCGCGGACGCTCGCCTGACCCGGCGATGCGCCGCGCCGGCGGAGGATGCCGTTAGACGCCTTCGATCTCGCCCGGCGCGAACACCGTCAAAGCGCCCTTGAGCACGGAGAATTCCGCCGGGGTCTTCGTCGTGACCTCGCCGTCGGTGTTCACCGGCATCGGTTCCGGCGTCTCGATCCGGACCGTCGCGCCGCGGAAGTAGGCGACGTCATCGAGTTCGACCAGCGTGCCGTCGCGGAGCCGTGGGGCGAGGGCAATCAGCTCGGGGACAGAGGCCGTTTCGATCGCGTAGACGTCGAGTACGCCGTCGTCGATGGCCGCCTCGGGGCTGACCGTCAGGCCGCCGCCGAAGTGGATGCCGTTGCCGATCGCGATCTGGTAGGCGCGCACCGACTCCGACCGTTCGCCGCAGGTGATCCGCGCCTGGAAGGGCTCGGCTTCGTTGAGCGCGCTCGCCGCGGCGACGACATAGCTGAAGATGCCCCACTGGCGCTTGAGTTCCTCGTCCTGCTTCTCGGCGATGTTCACCGAGAGGCCGATGCTGGCGACATTGAGGAAGTATGCGTCGTTGACCGTGCCGACGTCGATCCGGCGGGTCGCGCCATCGACGATCACCCCGGCGGCGGCGACCGGATCGACCGGGATGCCGAGGGTGAGCGCAAGGTCGTTGGCGGTGCCGAAGGGCAGGATGCCGACCGGCTTTCCCGCCTCGATCAGCGCCGGGATGGCCCCGTTCACCGTGCCGTCGCCACCGGCCACGACGATCGCGTCGACGCTGCCGGCGCATTCCCGAATGACGTTCGCGAGGGAGTCGCCGTCGGCGCTCTGGCGGATATCGAGATCGAAGCCGCTCCCCGCGAGGCAGGCGACGGCGCCCCCCAGCGACGCCTTGGCACGGGACGCGTGGAGATTGACGACGAGGAGGAGCCGCGGCGGCCGCCGCCCGGCGTCACGTGGCTGCTGCATGCTTGCCGACCTCCGCCCGGAACTCGCGCTCGTCGCGGGCAAGCGCTGCCGCGAGGCCGGCGACCCCTTGCCTCAGGTTGCCGACCGACCGCAGGACGGCGTCGCGGGTCGCCGAGGCATTGTCGGCGCCGGTCCTGCCCCGCTGCTCGATATATTCGATCAGAGCAAGCGCGTTCGCGAGCAGGAGATCGTTGACGCGATAGCAGTCCATCACCCTCAGCGCATTGCCGGGACGCCAGACGGCGCCGAGCACGGCGTGGATGGAGTGGTAGATGATCTCGGCCGAAAAGCCGGAGACGCGGGCGAACCCGGAGAGACGGACGACGAGGCCGTTCGCCTCGCCGAGCGCCGCCTCCGGCGCGCCGGCGGCATGGCTGCGCTGGCGTAACCCCGCGAGCAGGCTCTCCAGCTCGCCGGACTTCACGGCGAGCGAGCCGAGCTCGAGTTGCCAAGCGTAGTAGGCGTCGAGAATGGGCGTGACCTCCGCGAGCGTCAATGGAGGCGCGCTGCCCCACGGCATGGAAACCGAGGACCCGGTCGGCGCGGGATCTGTGGAGCGGGAAACCTCGCGGAGCGCGTCGAGGAGCGGCTTCATCATGTGGACCATGGTCTTGATGCATGCGCCGATGCCGGCGAGAAGCACGATATTGGCGACGAACTGGTCGCGGAGGGTTTCTTCGATCGCGGCGATCTCGGTCCGCCTCGCCGCCTCGGCGCGGCGGCTTTCGTCCTCCGCCTCGCGACGCCGCCGCTGCTGCCGGATACGAGCGAGGATCAGGGTCGACAGGATCGTGGTGAAGAACAGGATGACGGCATATTCGAAGATCGCGCCGACCAGGCCGAGCGTCACCTCGCCTCCCGGCCGGAGCTCGTCCATCCAGAACGGAAACGCATACCAGAGGGCGAATGCGCCTATCGCAGCAAGAAGCGCGACGGTTGCGCCGAGCAGCGCGTAGTAGAACCAGCCTCCACCGGCGGCCCGCACGGGCCGCTCAGGCGAAGCGGCCGTGGCAGTGCTTGAACTTCTTGCCCGAGCCGCAGGGGCAGGGCGCGTTCCGCTGCACCTTGCCCCAGGTCGAGGGATCGTTGGGATCGATCTCGGCGCTTGCCGTCCGCGCGTTCCGCGCCGGCTGGAAGCCGTCGAGCGCGTCGGGGTCGCTCATCTCGTTGAGCCCGGTGAGCGGATCGAGGTGGGTCTCCTCGAGCGTCGCGAGGTCGTCCTCGGGCACGAGCGGCGGCGGGCGCTGAACGATCTCGACCCGCATCAGCTGCGACGATACCGCCTCGCGGAGGCGGCCGAGCATCGTCTGGAACAGTTCGAACGCCTCGGTCTTGTACTCGTTCAGCGGATCACGCTGGGCGTAGCCGCGGAAGCCGATGACCTGGCGGAGATGGTCGAGGGTGACCAGGTGCTCGCGCCAGAGGTGGTCGAGCGTCTGCAGGAGGACCGCCTTCTCGACCTGGCGCATGACCTCCGGGCCGAAGCGCACCGCGCGGCTCGCCGCGGCCTCGTCGGCGGCCTTCGTCAGGCGCTCCCTCACCTCGTCGTCGGCGATGCCCTCTTCCTTCGCCCAGTCCGCGACCGGCAGGTCGAGATTGAGGGCCTGGATCGCGGCGTCATGCAGGCCGGCGGCATCCCACTGCTCGGGATAGGCCTTCTCGGGGATGTGCTTGGCGACGAGGTCGCCGATCACTTCGTGCCGCATGTCGGCGACCGTCTCGGTGACGGTCTCCTGGCCCATCAGGTCGATCCGCTGCTCGAAGATGACGCGGCGCTGGTCGTTCATCACGTCGTCGAACTTGAGGAGGTTCTTGCGGATGTCGAAGTTGCGCGCCTCGACCTTCTGCTGCGCCTTCTCCAGGGCCCGGTTGATCCAGGGATGGATGATCGCTTCATCCTCCTTGAGGCCGAGCTTCTGCAGCATCCCCTCCATGCGCTCGGCCATGAAGATGCGCATCAGGTCGTCCTGCAGCGACAGGAAGAAGCGCGACTGGCCGGGGTCGCCCTGGCGGCCTGAGCGGCCGCGGAGCTGGTTGTCGATACGCCGGCTTTCGTGGCGCTCGGTGCCGATAATGCAGAGGCCGCCCGCGGCGAGGGCCTTGTCCTTGAGGCGGGCAACCTCCTCGCGGATTTCCTTTTCCCTGGCATCGCGTTCCGGCCCGGCCGGCATGTCGGCGAGCTCGTGGCGCACCCGCATGTCGGCATTGCCGCCGAGCTGGATGTCGGTGCCGCGGCCAGCCATGTTGGTGGCGATGGTCACCGCGCCCGGAACGCCCGCCTGGGAGACGATGGTCGCCTCCTGCTCGTGGTAGCGGGCATTGAGGATGGTGAAGTTCTTCTCCGTGGCGTGCCGGTCGGAGAACAGCTCGGCCAGGTCCGTTGCATCGGCAAAGTCGCGCTGGCGCCAGCCCTTACTCCGCAGGAGCGCCGCAAGCTTCTCCGATTTCTCGATCGAGGTGGTGCCGACGAGGACCGGCTGGCCGCGGGACTTCGCCTCCTCGATGAGGTTGAGGATCGCCTTGAACTTCTCGTCCGCGGTCCGGTAGACCTCGTCGTCGGTGTCCTTGCGGATCATCGGGCGATTGGTGGGGACCTCGATCACCTCGAGCCCGTAGATGTTGCCGAACTCCTCGGCCTCGGTGGACGCGGTGCCGGTCATCCCGCCGAGTTTCTTGTACATGCGGAAGTAGTTCTGGAACGTGATCGAGGCCAGAGTCTGGTTCTCGGGCTGGATCTGGACGTGCTCCTTGGCCTCGAGCGCCTGGTGCAGCCCCTCCGAATAGCGCCGTCCGGGCATCATGCGGCCGGTGAATTCGTCGATGATCACCACCTCGCCGTTCCGCACGATGTAGTCCTTGTCGCGCTGGAACAGGCGATGGGCGCGGAGCCCCTGGTTGATGTGGTGGA
>JALHRF010000013.1 GCA_022841545.1 Bauldia sp.
CTGGTTTCTTCGCTTAACTTGGGGAGGGCGGTCCGCCGGATCGCCCTCTTCCCTTGAGAATGACAGGCATGCCGGGCGACACGCTCATCGAAGTTCGCGACCTGACCAAGCGCTATGGCGGCGTGGTGGCGCTCGCGGACATGAACCTCACCGTCGAGCGGGGCACGGTCCACGCCGTGGTCGGCGAGAACGGCGCCGGCAAGTCGACCCTGATGAAGATCCTTGCGGGCGCGGTCCATCCCGATTCCGGCACGATCAGGATCGCCGGCGAAGCGGTGACGCTCGAGTCCCCCAACGCGGCGCGGAAGCGCGGCATCGGCATCGTCTACCAGGAACTCAGCCTGTTTCCCGAGCGCTCGGTGCTCGCAAATCTCTACGTCACCCGCGAACCGTCCACGCTTGGCGTCGTCTCGACCCGGAAGATGGAAGCCGAGAGCCGCGACCTGCTGGCCCGCCTTGGTCTGAATGTGGACGTCCACGCCCCCATCGGCCGGCTGACGATCGGCGAGCGCCAGCTCGTCGAGCTCGCCCGCGTGCTCCTTGAGGAGCCGCAGCTCATCATTCTCGACGAGCCGAACTCGGCGCTGAACGAGCGCGAGACGCAGCGCCTCTTCGCCGTGCTCCGGCAGCTCAGGTCGCGCGGCCATACCATGCTCTACGTCTCGCACCGGCTCGAGGAGGTGTTTGCCATTTCCGACCGGGTGACCATCACCCGGAACGGGCGTGACGTCCTGACCAAGGACCGCAAGGACCTGACCATCCCCGAGGTCATCGTGGGGATGATCGGCGTCCAGCATGACCAGATGTTTCCGCCGCCGCTTCCGCCGACGGCCGAGAGTCGCGCCGACGACCGGATCGTCGTCAGCGGTCTCTCGGGGGGCCCGCTCAAAAACGTCGACCTGACGGCGCGGGCCGGCGAGGTGATCGGCCTTGCAGGCCTCGAGGGCTCCGGCGCGTCGACGCTCCTGTCGATTCTCTTCGGCACGCAGAAGGCCTCGGCCGGGACAGTGACCTTCCCAGACACAAAGGGCCTGCCGCGCAGCCCGACCGATGCCGCGCGCCGCGGCGTCTGCCTCGTGCCCGCCGACCGGCGGCGAAACGGCCTGATGCTCGAGAAGAGCATCCTCTTCAACATCAGCCAGGTCTTCGTCGGCGCCCAGACCGGCGGCTCGTGGCTGTTCCGCACCGGGCCGGCCTATGCGCGGGCGCAGCGCCAGATCGACAACCTCAAGATCAAGGCGCGCTCGCCCTGGACGCTCGCCAACCAGCTCTCGGGCGGCAACCAGCAGAAGGTCGTCATCGGCAAGTGGCTCGAGATCGGGCCGAAGGTATTTCTCCTCGACGACCCGACCCGCGGCGTCGACGTCGGCGCCAAGCGCGAGATCTACGGGCTGATCCGGAAGATGTCGGCCGACGGCGGCATCGTGCTGTTCTCCTCGACCGAGCTGCCCGAGCTCGTCGGCCTCTGCGATCGCATCGTCGTCTTCTACCAGGGCCGTATCGCCGGGGAACTCTCCGGCGTCGACGACCACACCCTCCTCCACGTCATCAATACCGGCGAGATGCCGGCCGCATCGACCGGGACCACGCCATGACCGACACCGCCGCGCCGCCGAGCACGACCCGTCGCCGCTTCCGGCTGCCGGAGGAAACCGGCGTCATCGTCGCGCTGCTCCTGATGATCATCATCATCGGCATCGCTCGCCCGCGCTTCCTGAATCCGATCAACCTCCTCACCATCCTCGGCCACACCACCTTCCAGGGGATGCTGGCGATCGGCATGGTCTATCTGCTCGCGATCCGCGAGATCGATCTCTCGGTGGGCTGGATCTTCAACTTCTCCGCCGTGTTCTCGGGCCTCCTGATGGTGGCCGGCATCGATCCGTGGATAGCGGCCTTTGCCGGCGTCGCCTTCGGCGCCCTGCTCGGCGCCTTCAACGGCCTGCTCGCGGTCGGACTGCGGCTGCCGGCGATCATCGTCACCCTCGGGACCTATTCAATGTTCCAGGGCCTGTCGCTCGTGGTGAACAACGGCCGCGCCGTTGTGCCGCCCGACCAGGACTCGAGCTTCTTCAACGCGATCTCGACCAAGCTCTTCGGCATCGTCCCGGTGGCGGCCCTGGTCTTCGTCGCGCTCGCCATCGTCATGCATTTCGTGCTTCACCGCACCAAGTTCGGCTACCGCGTCCAGGCGGTCGGCAGCAACCCGGAGGCAGCAGAGCTGGCCGGCATCTCGAACAACATGATCCGCCTCCAGACGCTGATCCTGATGGGCGCGATCTGCGGCCTGTCGGGCGTGATGTATATCGGCTTCCGCGGCGCCATCGACCCGAACGAAGGATCCGACTTCGTCCTCGTCGTGGTCGCCGCCGTCATCATCGGCGGGACGCCGCTCTCCGGCGGCTACGGCACGGTGATCGGCGCCGTTGTCGGCATGATGATCATCCAGGTGATCTCGAGCGGCCTGATCTTTTTCGGCATCGACGCGACCTGGAGCACCTTCGTGACCGGCGCGGTGATCGTCGTCGCCGTGGTCCTCGACCAGATCGTCAAGTGGCAGCGCAACCGGGCGCTCGCTCGCGCCAGCGATGGCTGACGGCATCCTTCACGGTCTTCGCATCGTCGAGGGATCGGCGTTCGTCGCGGTGCCGCTCGCCGGGATGACGTTCGCCCAGCTCGGCGCGGACGTCATCCGCTTCGATCCGATCGGCGGCGGGCTCGACGCGCGCCGCTGGCCGCTCGACAGGACGGGCAACAGCCTGTTCTGGCAAGGGCTCAACAAGGGCAAGCGCTCGCTCGCCGTCGACCTCAAGTCGCCGGAGGGCCGCGAGATCGTGACCCGGCTGATCGCGCGGCCCGGGCCGGACGCCGGCATCTTCCTCACCAACCTGCCGAGCACCGGCTGGCTCTCCTACGCCACACTCCGCGAGCACCGCGAGGACCTGATCATGGTCCTCCTCACCGGCAACCGGAACGGCTCCAGCGCCATCGACTATACCGTCCACCCGGCCACGGGATTCCCAGCGATCACCGGCCCGGCGGGCACCGGGCCTGTCAACAGCGTGCTCCCCGCGTGGGACATCGCTGCCGGCCTCCACGCCGCCGTCGGCCTGCTCGCCGCCGAGCGCCAGCGGGCGCGCACCGGGAAGGGCGCACTCGTCCGCCTGGCACTCTCCGACGTCGCCTTCGCCATCACCGCCGCGCTCGGCCGCCTCGCGCAAGGCGAATTCGGCCTCGACGACGGCGGCAAAACCGGCAATGACCTCTACGGCGCATTCGGCCGCGACTTCGCCACGCGCGACGGCGAGCGAGTGATGATCGTGGCGCTGACGCCGAAACAGTGGGCAACGCTCAAGGCGATGACCGGCTCGGCCCCGGCCATGGCAGAGATCGCGGTCCGAACCGGCATCGACCTCGAGACCGAGGACGGCCGCTTCGCCGCCCGCGACGAGATCGCAGCAGTCCTCGCGCCATGGTTTGCCGAGCGCACGCTCGCCGAAGTCGACGAGACCTTTTCGGGCACGGGCGTTTCCTACGGGCCGTACCAGTCATTCCGGACGCTTGCGACCGCCGACCCCCGCGTCATCGGTCACGGCCTCTTCGCCACCGTGGCCCATTCCGGCGGCACCGCCTATCGCACACCGGCCTCTCCGCTCGACTTCAGCGATGCGGAGCGCCTGCCCCCAATGCCTGCCCCCGCGCTCGGCCAGCACACCGACGAGATCCTGGCGGGCGAACTCGGCCTGCCGGACCATGACATCGGCCGGCTGCACGACAAGGGCATCGTCGCCGGGCCGTGAGCGCCGGCCCGGATCAGCCCGGCCTGCCGTCGCCGAGATCGACGCGGGCGACCTTGTCCTGGTAGTCCTTCTTCGGGTCCCGTCCGAGCAGAAGCTTGATGCCGGCGAGGAGGCTCGATCCATTCTCCCAGATCTGGGCATCGTCGGGATCGAATCGAAGCAGGACCAACTTCGGATCGTCCTTGCCGCCCTCGTACCAGGCCGCGATGAACGGGTTCCACAGCCGGTCGATGACGGCGCGGTCCGTGTCGACCCGAAGGTCGCCGTGGATCGCGGCGAACAGGCTGTGGCTCTTCGAAGAGAAGGCCGCAATCGCGCGATGGCCCTCTCCCAGCGCATCGACGATGGAGGTGTCGCGGGCGGTGAAGAACCAGATCGGACCGCGCTCCTGCTCGACCATGGCGGTCATCGGGCGGGTATGGGCTTCCTCGGCGTCGACCAGACCGAGCATCACGGTCATGTCTGACTTGAGCGTCTTCCAGAATTCGGTCTCGAGTTCGGCGGGGGTCGGCATGAACGGCAACTCCTGTCGGGTCGGACAGGAACGCGAACCCCGAGGCATGGTTCCGCACGTGCTGCCGTGCCGGGATCGTTGAGGCTCGGTATCGCTTCCGCGACCGGCTCTAGGCGCGTGGCGGCGGCCCGCACGAGTGGCCGAGGATCAGCGTCGTGGGAAACGTCACCCGGCGCGGCGGGTCGGTCGACTTCTCGGTCATTCGTTCGAGGAGCAGTTCCGCCGCGATCCGCCCGATCGCCTCGACGTCGCGGTCGATCAGCGTCAGCGGGCCGGGATAGGTGGTCGCGAGATCGGTCCGGTCGCAGGTGATCAGCGACAGGTCGCGGCCGATCTCCAGTCCCTGCTGCTGCACGGCGCGAAGCACGCCGACCAGGATCTGGTTGCCGCCGGCGATGATCGCCGTGGGCGGATCGGCGACGCGCAGAAGCGTGCTCGTCTCCCGCTGGCCATAGGCGGCGGAGAGATGCCGGGCGCGGATCAGGTCCTCCGGGCAGGGCAGGCCGCGCTTCTCGAAGGCCTCGACGAAGCCGCGCTTCCGTTCGCGGCCGGGGAAGATGTCGGTCCCGGCGGTGATCAGCGCGATCCGCCGGTGGCCGAGGCCGATCAGGTAGTCGACCGCCTGGCGCATGCCGGTCGCGTGGTCGGTCATCACCGAATCGATGTTGATCGGCACCTCGCGGTCGAGCAGCACGCCCGGCACGCGGAGCGTCGCGAGCCGCGCCCGGCACTCCGGGTCCTGCTCCGAGTTGATGGTCATCATCAGCCCGTCGACGCGGCCGCGCTGGAGCATGTCGATCGCCGCCGCCTCGCGATCCGGCTCGCCACCGGTGTTGATCAGGTGGAGCGTGAAGCCGTGCGGCCTGAGTTCCGCCTCCGCCGCCTTGAAGACGTTGGAGTGCATCGGATTGGTGATGTCGTTGATGATGAAGCCGACCGTCATCGTCGTCCGGCGGCGCATGTTCTGCGCCCGCGGGTCGGGCTGGAAGCCCATGCGGTCGATGACCGCACGAACCTTTTCGAGCGTCACCGGTCGCACCGTTGCCGGCGCATTGAGCGCGCGTGAAACGGTTCCGACAGAAACGCCCGCCGCCTTCGCCACTTCGCGGATGGTGACCGTCTTGCCGGGCTTGTCGAACGGCGAATTCATCGATCGGGCGAGCCGCACTCCGCGCAGGATGTTCCTCCCGCCACGCGATCCTAGCGCAAGCAGGTGGAGAATCCCAGCATTTCTGCCGATAAACGGCCTCGCTCGAGGGCGACGACGGGCCTCGGCACTGCAATGCCAATCCCGCCGCTCCGCATGCCGTGGCAGCGCTGCTCCGGCCCTTGACGGTCTCGCTGCCCGCGGGCTATTTTGAAACGATTACATTGGCACCGGAAGGGACATCGCGTGACGGCATCCACGGCCACGATCGGGCACCGCGGTCTCAAGATCGAGCGCATCGAGTGCATCCCTCTCCTGATGCCGCTGCCCCGCACCTATCGCGGCAGCAACTACTTCATGACGCATCGCTGCACCATCATAACGCGGCTGTATACGTCGGAGGGGATCGTCGGCGAGGTCTACAACGGCGACGAATATGAGACCCAGGCCGAAGTCCTGCGCATCATCAACGAAGAGATCGCGCCAAAGATCGTCGGCATGGATGCCTTCAATACCGAAGGCTGCTGGCGCGCGATGCTGTCCTCGACCTACAACATCCTTCGCGACCGCAAGCTCGGCACCTGCGCCATGGCCTGCGTCGACAGCGCAATCTGGGACGCGGTGGGCAAGGCGCTCGACGTGCCGCTCTACAAATTGTGGGGCGGCTACACCGACACCCTGCCGATCGTGTGCATCGCGGGCTATTATGAAGCGGGCAAGACCCTCGCCGATTTCGGCCGCGAAATGGAGCAGATCCGTGAGGCGGGCTTCGCCGGCTGCAAGTTCAAGGTCGGCGGACGCACGCCGGAGGAGGACGCGGACCGCGTCCGCGCCGCGCGCGCCGCCGCGGGCGACGACTTCGTGCTCACCATCGACGCCAACCAGGGCTATACGCTCCGCCAGGCGGTCGATTTCTCGCGCCGGATCGCGGACCAGAACATCCGCTGGTTCGAGGAGCCGGTGCGCTGGTTCAACGACCGGATCGACATGGCCTCGGTCCGCAACATGACCGGGATTCCGGTCTGTGCCGGCCAAAGCGAGATCGGCCGCGCCGGGTGCCGCGACCTGATGATGGCCGGCGCCATTGACGTCTGCAACTTCGACGCAAGCTGGGGTGCGGGACCGACCGAGTGGCGGCGCGTCGCCGGGACGGCGATGTCCTTCGGCGTCGAGATGGGTCACCATGAGGAGCCGCAGATCTCGGCTCATCTCCTCGCTTCGATCGCCCATTCCACCTATTTGGAAACCTTTCATCCGGACCGCGATCCGATGTTCTACGCGCTGGTCGAGAACCGCTCTCCCTTCGTCAAGGGCAACTACAAGCTGCCCGAAGGCGCCGGCTTCGGCTTGAAGCTCGACGAGAAGGTCATTGCGAAGCATCGCGTCTCTTAGTCTCTCTCCCGGCCTCGCATGGCCAGATCCCGATGGAACCCCGCATGAAGGCCAGAACCGCTAAGCCGACCAAAGCCGACGCCAAGGTCAAGCCGCTGACTGACAAGGACCGCCTTGAGCTGTTCAGGATGATGGTGCGCATCCGCGAGTTCGAGGAGGAGGTGCAGCGGAGCTACCTCGAGGGCCTCGTCCACGGCACCACCCACCTCTGCCAGGGGCAGGAAGCGGTCGCCGCCGGCACCGGCTTCGTGTTCCGCCCGGACGACTATATCGGCTACACCTATCGCGGCCACGGCCACTGCCTCGCCCGCGGCATGGACGAGGAAGGCGCCTTCGCCGAGCTGTTCGGCCGCACCACCGGCGTCTGCGGCGGCGTCGGCGGCTCGATGCACCTCACGGACATCGACAAGGGCCTGATCGGCGCGTTCGGCATCGTCGGCGGCGGCTTGCCGGTCTCGGTCGGCGCCGGTGTCACTGCCCAGCTCAACGGCCGCGGCCAGCTCTCGGCCACCTTCTTCGGCGACGGCGCGACCAATATCGGCGCCTTCCACGAATCGATGAACATCGCCCAGGTCTGGAAGCTGCCGGTGCTGTTCATCTGCGAGAACAACCTCTACGGCGAGTTCACCCGCATCAACCACTCCACGCCCTTCGAGGACCTGATCAAGCGCGCCCGCGGCTACGATATGAACGCGGTGCAGGTCGACGGCAACGACGTCGAGAAGGTCTACGAGGCGACGGCCGAGGCGGCGAACCGCGCCCGCGCCGGCGGCGGACCGACCTTCATCGAGTGCATGACCTACCGCCACCGCGGCCACTCGCGCACCGACCCGGCCAAGTACCGCGACCCGAAGGAAGTCGAGACCTGGCTCGCCCGGGACCCGCTCAAGCTCTACGAGATGGCGCTCATCAAGCGGAAGCTCCTGACGAAGGAAAAGGCCGACGCGCTGATCCTCGAGGAGCGTGCCCGCCAGCGCGCCGCGTCCGAGCGCGCCGCCGCCGCGCCGTGGCCCGATGCCGCCACGATCGACTTCCAAACCCTGACCTTCGCCTGAGGCCGCCGAGATGCAAGAGATCACCTACCGCGAAGCGATCCTTGCCGCCCTCCAGGAGGAGATGCGGCGGGACGACAAGATCTTGATCATGGGCGAGGACATCGGGCCCTCCGGTGGCCCGTTCAAGACCTGCCAGGGCCTCTACGAGGAGTTCGGCGCGGCCCGCGTCCGCGACACGCCGATCGCCGAGACCGGCTTCGTCGGCGCCGCGCTCGGCCTCGCCATCACCGGCTACCGGCCGATCGCCGAGATCATGTTCGCCGATTTTCTCGGCGTCTGCTTCGATCAGATCGTCAGTTCGATTGCCAAGCATCGCTTCATGTCGGGCGGCAAGGTCAAGGCGCCGCTGGTCATCCGCGCCATCGGTGGGGCGGGGCTCCGTTTCGCGGCGCAGCATTCGCAGACCGCCGAGTCTTGGTTTCTTTCGGTCCCCGGCCTCACCATCGTCTGCCCGTCTTCGCCGAACGAGGCCTACGGCATGCTCCGCGCCGCCATCCGCTACGACAACCCGGTTCTGGTGTTGGAGCACAAGGCTCTCCTCTCGACCAAGGGCCCGGTCGACATTGGCGGCCCGGTCCTGCCGCTCACCGGGCCGAAGATGGTGCGCGAGGGGCGCGACGCGACGATCGTCGCGAGCCTCGCCATGGTCGGCCGCTCGATCGAGGCGGCGGAACTTCTGGCGAAGGACGGCATCGAGGCCGAGGTCTTCGACATCCGCTCGCTCCGCCCGATGATCACCGGGCCGATCGTCGAGAGCGTGAAGAAGACCAACCTCCTCGTCGCCGTCGAGGAGCAGGCGCAGGTCGGCGGCTGGACCGCCGAGGTCGCTGCTCAGGTGACCGCAGAGGCGTTCGACTATCTCGACGCACCGCCGGCCCGGGTGACGCTGCCGGACTACCCTGTGCCTTATAGCCCGCCGCTCGAAGATTTCGTGATTCCATCACCGGAGCGGATCGCCGCGACGGTGAAGTCCCTGCTCTGACCGGACCCGCGATCATGGATTTCCTCGTCCCAAAACTCAGCGCCACGATGGAGAGCGCCAAGGTCCTGCGCTGGCTGAAGCAGCCCGGCGACAGGATCCGGTCCGGCGAGCCGCTGGTCGAACTCGAGACCGACAAGGCGGCGATGGAAGTCGAATCGCCGGTCGACGGCGTGCTCGGCGCAATCGCCGCTCCCGAGGGCGTCGACGTCGCGGTCGGCGGCAAGCTGGGCGACATCGCCGAGGCGGCCGGTTCCGCGCCGCCCGCTGCCGCCAAGGCTCCCGCTCAGCCGCCGCCAAAGGAACCGCCCGCTCCGGCTGCAAAGCGAGCGCCCGCCTCTGTCGCGACAACGCCGGCCGCGGCGCCGCAAAGCGTCCCAGCCCAGCCCGCCGTCATCTCGAAAGGCGGCCCGGCGCGCATCCTCGCTTCACCGCTCGCCCGCCGTCTGGCGCGCGAGCAGGGCCTCGATCTCGCGGCGCTCGCCCGCGTCAAGGGCGGCCGCGTGCGCAAAGCCGATATCCTCGCCGCGCGGCGTTCCGCGGCAGTCGCCCCGACCGTGGGGCAGCTTCTCTCGCCGCAGGTCGCGGCAAGCGACGGCACGGCCGTCCCGCTCTCCGCCATGCGCGCCCGCATCGCCGAGACGGTGACCGTCAGCCGGCAGACCATCCCCGCCTTCGCACTCGACCGCTTCGTCTCGACCGAGGCGATCGCACGGGCGAAGGCGACGATCGGCGCGGATATCGAACGCGAGGCCGGGATCAGGCTGACGCTGACCGACTTCTTCCTCCAGGCGCTCGCCGACACGCTCTTCCACAACCCAGCGATGCTGCAGCGCTTCGCTGATGCCGGCGGCCGGCCCGGAAGCGTTCGGGACAGTACGGTCGACATCGGCCTGGTCGTCTCCGTCGAAGGCGGGATGATGATTCCGGTCCTGCCCAATCTCGGCGGCCGCTCGCTTGCCGAAATCGGCATCGCGCGCCGCGACGCCACGCAGCGGGTGCGATCGGGCCGGCTGGTTGCCGGCGACGGCGCGCCAGTGCCGATCGCCTTGTCCAATCTTTCACGCGGCGGGGCCGATCGCTTCGAGGCGATCATCGGGCCGGGCCAGTCCTCCGTGCTCGCGGTCGGGCGGGAGCACGAGGCGGTGGTGGCGCGCGGCGGTATGCCAGTGGTCGTCACCGGCGTCCACCTCACGCTCTCGGTCGATCACAGGCTGATCGACGGCGTGGTCGGCGCGACGTTCCTTGGCCAACTCGCCGACCGGATCGAATTCGGGCCCTGGCAGGCGGGCTGAGCCGCCCGCCTTGATCGACGAATCGCGGCCGTTCCGCAGCCGTGAAGGTCGACGCCGCCCGGCTGTTGACGGCGCCTTCCCATCGCGCCTCTATGGCGGTGCGGCGCGAGGCGCCCTGGAGTCTTCCATGCGCTCCCGGCCCCGGTTGCAGTCGAGGCGGCCGGGCATGGCGCGATGAGACGGGAGGAAGCGATGGCGACACGGCCGCAAGCGAAAGCCACGACCAGGATCGACGACGGGCGGGTGAAGGCGACGGAATGGTCTTTCGTGCCCGGCGCCGAGACCGGCTGGCACGTTCACGAATACGACTACGTCATCGTTCCGCTCGTGGACGGGCGGCTGCTCATCGAGGAGCCGGGCGGTGGAACGCGAACCACCGAACTGACCCTCGGCATCCCGTACGCCCGAAAGGCCGGGGTCGAACATAACGTCATCAACGACGGGGAAGGCGAGATGCGCTTCCTCGAGGTGGAGATAACCGGTTAGGACGCCGCCGGGTCGCCGAGACCCCGCGTTGGACGTGGCGACGCCGCTCTGCTAGCGGTAGCCGGCGAGGGCGAGGAGGCTTGGCCGGGCCGCGCTCGACAAGAACAGCGGCCGAGATCGGGAACCGCCGTCAGCCATGGATGCAAGCGCCACCACCACGGGCAGGCAGCCCTACGGCGTCATTGCCCTGATCGGCGTCGCGCATGCTGTCAGTCATTTCTTCCATCTCGCCGTGCCGGTGGTGTTTCCCCTGATGAAGGTATCGCTTGGCGTGAGCTATGCACAGCTCGGCCTGCTCGCGACCCTCTTCTACGTCGCCTCCGGCATTTGCCAGTTCATCGCCGGATTCCTGGTCGACCACTACGGCGCGCGCCGCATCCTCTTCCTCGGGATGGGAATCGTCTCCGGCGCCGTGCTGCTCTGCGGCTTCGCCCCGAGCTATGCCTGGTTTTTGCTCCTCATGCCGCTTGCCGGGATCGGCAACTCGGTCTTCCATCCGGCCGACTTCGGCATCCTCAACGCCTCGGTGAAGGAGAGCTGGCTCGGGCGGGCCTATGGCGTCCACACGCTCGGCGGCAACATCGGCTGGGCGCTTGCGCCACTGATCGTTCTCGGCCTCGCTGCATCCATCGGATGGCGCGCGGCGCTAGTGGTGGCGGGGTTGATTGGCTTCGCCGTCCTGGGGTTGCTCCTGACGCAAGCATCGCAGCTCGACGACGGGGTCGCCGACCGCCGCGAGCGCCGCAAGACCCACCCGCCGATCGAGCTCAGGGCAATCCTGCTCGCGCCGGCCATCGTGCTCTGCTTCCTCTACTTCGTCCTGCTCGCGATCTTCCAGATCGGGATCCAGAACTTCCTGCCGACGATCCTGATCGTAGACGGCTTCACCCTGTCGCTTGGGACAAGCGCGCTTACCGCGTTCCTGTTCGCGGCGTCAGGCGGAACGATCCTCGGCGCTGTCATCGCCGACCGCACACCCCATCATGACTGGATCGTCGGGCTTGGCCTGTTCGTCGCGGGCGCGGCCGTCGTGGCGGTCTCATTTGCCGGGACGGCAGGACTGATCGTCGCAGCTCTTGCGGTGTCGGGGTTTGCAGTCGGCACGACGCTCCCCTCGCGCGACCTTCTGGTCCGCAACGCAACGCCCAAGGGCGCCACCGGCCGCGTCTTCGGCTTCGTCTATTCCGGGCTCGACGCCGGAGCCGCGATAGCGCCACTTGCGATCGGCATCCTCCTCGACCATGGCGAGACGCAGTGGACGCTATGGCTGGTCGCAACGGCCGCGTTTCTCGCCATCGGAACGACCGTCGCGATCACGCATTTCAGCCGCGGCGGGCGTTGAACTTCAGCCGCGCCGCGAGCCGTCCGGTCCAGGCACCACCTCGTAATCAGCTTCAATGACACGGTAGCCGGCGGTTGGAGGAGCCGCCTCGCTCATTCGCGCCTTCCGCGCGGCAGCCTCGATCTTCCGCCAGCGCCACCAGCCGATCGCGAGCAGGACCGCGATAACCGGCAAGAGCAGGACGGCGAGGCCGAGCGCCAGCACCACGAATGCCGCTGCGAGACCAAGCGCCAGCGCCATGCCGAGGGCAACGGCAATCCGCATGCCCCAGCTCATGTTGGTGACTTCGATCTCGCGCATCCATGGCTCCGTTCGTGACCGCACGAATGTGGAGCCTCAAGCGTCACGTCACAAGTGCGGATTCGGCCTGGGTCGCGCTCGAGGCGGACACGGAACGCCGGGGCATCGGGGTGAGCTGGCCGATGTTCACTAATTGTTCTTGACGATGCAACCGGGTGCGATTTGGTTGCAAGAAGCAAAAGGGGCGCTCAATGGTATCCCATGTCACCACCGTCGCCTTCCAGGGCATCGAGGCCGTTCCCGTCGATGTGCAGGTGCAGATCGCGCCGGGAAACACCTATTTCGGGATCGTCGGGCTGCCGGACAAGGCGGTGGCCGAGAGCCGCGACCGGGTCAAGGCCGCTCTCCATGCCAGCGGCCTGTCGCTGCCGCCACGGCGGATCATCGTCAACCTCGCGCCTGCCGACCTGCCAAAGGAAGGCAGCCACTACGACCTGCCGATCGCGCTCGGGCTCATGGCGTCGCTGGGCGCGTTGCCGGGCGACCAGCTCGCCGATTTCGTCGCCCTTGGCGAACTTGCCCTTGACGGGACGGTCTCGGAGGTTGCCGGCGTGCTGCCGGCAGCGATCGCTGCCAACGCCATGGGCCGCGGGCTGATCTGCCCGGCGCGGACCGGACCGGAGGCGGCGTGGGCCAGTCGCGACATGGCGATCCTAGCGCCCCGCAGCCTGATCGCCGTCGCCAATCATTTCCGTGGCACGCAGGTGCTTACACGGCCCGAGGCTGGGCTCGCCGATGCAGCCGGGCCACTCCCCGATCTCGCCGACATCAAGGGTCAGGAGACCGCCAAGCGCGCGCTCGAGGTGGCAGCAGCCGGCGGCCACCACATGCTGATGGTCGGGCCGCCGGGCGCGGGCAAGTCGATGCTCGCGAGCCGGCTCCCTTCGATCCTTCCGCCGCTCTCGCCGAGCGAATTGCTCGAAGTATCGATGATCGCCTCCGTCGCAGGCGCCCTGGACAATGGCCGGCTCACGGCGCGCCGCCCGTTCCGCGCCCCACACCATTCGGCCTCGATGGCGGCGATGGTCGGCGGCGGCATCCGAGTCCGACCGGGCGAGGCCTCGCTCGCCCATCACGGGGTGCTGTTTCTCGATGAGATGCCGGAGTTCACTCCGCAGGTGCTCGATTCCCTTCGCCAGCCGCTCGAAGGTGGCGAGACGATGATCGCCCGCGCCAATTACCGGGTGAGCTTTCCATCCCGCTTCCAACTGGTCGGCGCGATGAATCCGTGCCGGTGCGGTATGGCGAGCGAACCAGGCCACACCTGCCGACGCGGGGCCCGTTGCGCCGACGACTACCAGTCCCGGCTATCCGGACCACTCCTCGACCGCATCGACATTCGGATCGAGGTTCCGGCGGTGAGCGCAGCTGACCTCATCCTGCCGTCTCCCGCCGAACCCTCGGCGGTGGTCGCCCAGCGGGTCGCTGCCGCGCGGGCTATTCAGCGCGAGCGGTACGCCGCACTAGGACTGTCTTTCGCCTGCAATGCGCAATGCACCCCGGCGGTGATCGAGAAAGTGGCCGAACCGGACGGGCCGGCGATGGCGCTCCTACGACAGGCTGCCGATGCGATGCGCCTCTCGGCGCGGGGCTATCACCGCATCCTCAAGGTGGCGCGGACGCTTGCCGATCTCGATGCCGCCGAGAGGGTCGGACGTATCCACCTCGCCGAGGCGCTGAGCTACCGCGCGGTTGGGGACTTGCTCGCGGCCGCAGCCTAGACGCTAGTTCTTGCGGGCTTTGCGCGCCGCATACTTGGCGTCGCGTGCCGCCTTGCGCGCAGCTTCGTCGGCAACGACCCGTGCCGCAAGACTGAGCTCGGCCTCGGCCCGCGCTGCCTTTTCGGCTGCAGCGGCCTCTTGCCTTTGCGCTTCGGCGGCCAGTTCGGCCTCGGCGCGCTCGGCGGCCTCCTGTTGCTCCTGGGCGAGCTTCGCCAGCTTCGCTTCTTTGCGTTCGGCGGCGCGGGCGAGGCGGCCCTCGGCGACTGCACGACGCTCAGCCGCGCGCAGCTGGGCGGCGGGATCGTCACGGCTTGCGGCGGAACGGTATTTTTCCACCATCGCCTTTCTCGCGGCGAGCGAGGCGTTCCGCCGTTCCTCAAAGTCCTTCTCGTTGCTCAAGTTCGGTCATCCCTATCGATACTCAGGCGTGAGGAATGGCCCTTCCGAACGTTCGAATCAAGCCTGTCCGGCGGGATACTCGGAATTGCAGTCGAACAAGGTGCGCTCTGCCCTGCGTGGGGCGATCAGGTTAGTCGTGGCAGATCGGCTTCTCGTGACGACTTCCACCTCCAGCCGGAGCTTGTCGAGGCGGTCGAGGCCGCAGGTTAGGGCACCGGCGCCAAATGCTGCGAAAGGGATGGGATCGGTCTCCCCGCCGACGCGCCCGCCTGCCCATGCTCAGTGTTGGCTTCCTCCCCGGCTCATGTGGGCTGACGGTCGGTGCCACCCTCCCAGCACCGCTCTCGACTGCGACATGGACCATTCCAGGTCCAGTTCCAACCGGCATTCTGGCAGACATCCGGCTTTTATTTCGATAGTTCTCGAAATATGGATTGACTCATGCTTTAACGCCAGCGTAGATTGTTTGCCATGCAGCTCGAACGCAGCGCCCAACAACTCGAAGCGCTCGGCAATCCTACACGGCTCAGGATCTACCGCGCCCTGGTCCGCGCGGGCGATGCCGGACTGCCGGTCGGCCGCCTCCAGGAGCGTGTCGGTGTTCCTGCCTCCACCCTGTCGCATCACCTTCGTCAACTCGTGCTTACCGGGTTGGTCACACAGGATCGGCAGGGGACGGTGCTGATCTGTCGCGCCAACTACGCCGCGATGCGCACGCTGCTCGGATACCTCGCCGACGAGTGCTGCGCCGACGTGAACGGGGGGGATTCTCGGAGCAACGCCGCCTGATTTTTTTTGTTCTGCAATTTCTGTACTTCCGGAAATAGAGAATGATGGGAGCACGCGGTGCCGCAACTCGAAGAAGCGTCCATAGCGGTTGCCATCATCGGCGCCGGTCCGGTCGGCCTCGCGGCGGCGGCCGAACTCGCTGCCCGCGGCATTGCGACAAGGGTCTACGAGGCCGGACCGGACATTGCGTCAAATGTTCGCGACTGGGCCCATGTCCGCCTGTTCTCCCCGTGGCGCTACGACATTGCTGACGCCGCGTCCCGGCTGCTCGCCTCAACCGGCTGGACCGCGCCGGACGCCGACGGTCTTCCGACCGGACACGAGTTCGTCGACCGCTACTTGCGTCCGCAGTCGGAAACTCCGGTCCTGCGCCGTGCTATCGAAACCGGCGTGCGGGTGACCGCGATCGCCCGCACCGGGCTCGACAAGACCGTCAGCATCAATCGCGACAAGCACCCGTTCGTCCTCAGCATCCGCTCCCTCGACGGCTCCATGCGGCATGACCTTGCACGCGCCGTTATCGATGCATCCGGCACCTGGGGAACGCCCAATCCGCTCGGCGCAAATGGGCTGCCAGCCGAGGGGGAAACGGAACTGGTCCAGGCAATCTCCTACGGGATTCCCGACATCCTTGGCCGCCACCGGCCGCTCTACGAGGGGCGAAGCGTGCTGGTCGTTGGTGCCGGCCACTCGGCCGCAAATGCCATCCTCGATCTCGATCGCCTGCGCCGCTCCAAGCCTGGAACACGAATCGCCTGGGCGACCCGAAGCCGGCGCCTCGACCGCGTCCTCGGCGGCGGAGCCAACGATCAACTCTCGGCCCGCGCGGAACTCGGCCTTTTGCTCGGTTCGCTCGTCACGTCAGGACGTGTCGAGCACGTAGCGAGCTTCCCGATTACTGCTGTCCGACCACATGCCGACGGTGGCGTCGCCGTGGTCGCCGGCTCGGGGGCCGTCGAAAGACAGATTGGCCCGTTTGACCGGATCATCGTAGCGACAGGGCAGCGGCCTGATCTCGCCCTCAGTCGGGAACTCCGCCTCGATCTCGATCCCTGGCTCGAGAGCGTGCGCGCCCTCGGCCCGCTGGTCGATCCCGGCCTTCATTCCTGCGGAACCGTCCCGCCGCACGGTTATCGAGAGGTGGGTCATCCCGAGCCTGGCTTCTACACCGTTGGCATCAAGAGCTACGGCCGTGCTCCGACGTTTCTTCTCGCTACCGGCTACGAGCAGGCCCGCTCCGTTGCCGCGGCGGTCGCAGGCGACTTCGCGGCGGCCGAGGACGTGCGGCTCGTTCTGCCGGACACGGGTGTCTGTGCGGTTCCGACGGCCGCCGCATCGGCGTCTGGCTGTTGCGGCGGACCAGCGCCAGTAGAGGCAAATGCCGGTTGCGCCGCCTATGCCGGCGGACAAGATGGCGGCGGTTGCAAGATCCCCGCGTGACGTCCGGGCGTGCAGCAATCCGAGCGCCAGGCGGCGCCGCTCCGCGCCACCGCGGCATGGTGGTCGCCACGCTCGGTGTCGTCCAGATTCTCGCCTGGGGATCTTCCTATTATCTGCTTGCGGTCCTCGCGGCTCCGATTGCGCGCGACACCGGCTGGTCGCTAGCGTGGATCGTCGGCGCCCTGTCGCTGGGTCTTCTCGTCGAGGGGCTGGTGGCGCCGATCGTCGGCGACGCCATCGAGCGCTACGGTGGCCGTCTGGTGCTTGCGACAAGCGCGCTTCTCCTCGCGACGGGACTCGCCGCGCTTGCCCTCGCACCCAACCTCCCCGTCTTCGTGATCGCATGGCTCGTGGTCGGATTGGGCATGGGGGCCGGGCTTTATGACGCCGCCTTCTCCACCCTCGGGCGACTCTACGGCATGGAGGCGCGGCGCCTCATCACCTATCTGACCCTGTTCGGCGGGTTCGCGAGCACTCTCTGCTGGCCCCTTTCAGCCCTCCTCGAGACCGAGTTGGGCTGGCGGGGCGCATGCGCCGTCTACGCCGCGATCCAGCTCGTAGTGTCGTTACCGCTGGTACTGACTGTCGTCCCGCGCGAGGGCTCGCGTCCACCTCGGGCCCCGCCGAGTGAATCCGAAGCCGGCCCTTCGGCGTCCCGGCGAAGTCCAGAACGGCGGCGCCAGTTCGTACTGATCGCCGCCTCTTTCACCATCACCTCGGCCGTCTCCTCAGTCATTTCGGTGCACCTCCTGACCATGCTGCAACTGCGCGGGGAGTCGCTTGCCGCGGCCGTCGCGCTTGGCGCCCTGATCGGACCGTCCCAGGTGGGGGCCCGCATTATCGAGATGCTGTTCGGCCAGCGCCATCACCCGGTCTGGGCGATGGTCGTGTCCTCCGTCTTCATGGCGATCGGACTGGGCGCCCTCTGGGCCGACCTGACATGGGTATCGGCTGCGATCGTCCTTTATGGCGGCGGCATGGGCATTCGCTCCATCGTCCGGGGCAGCGTACCGCTAGCGGTGTTCGGAGCCGAAGGGTACGCCTCATTGATGGGCCGCCTCGCCATGCCGGCCCTGGTTGTCGGCGCCGTGTCGCCATTTGCCGGCGCCATGGCGCTCGAACGATATGGCATCGATGCGACCTTTGCCGCACTGACCATCGCGGTGATTGCAGGCGTCGTCCTGAGCATTCTCCTGCTGGTCGGGCTCGACCGCCGGACAAAGCCGATCTGACCGGCCTGGGGACCGCCACTCTCTTCCGGGCTCGGTAGTAACGGTAGAGCCCGAACGCATGGATGGCGCGCCCAGCGAAAGCCTCGCCGCCTTCGTCCGTCGGCGCGGCGTATTAGTTAGGCGGCCCGAGATGCCCAAGGAAAGGCCCTCGCGCCGCCCGAGCCCTGAACCCCCGCGACGGCGATCGCGGCTGTCGGCACTCACGACAAGGCCGCAGCCCCTGTATCGTTGACGAAGGCCTCGGGCGCCTACACAGATGACCATGCCATGATGCGATGAGGCTGGTCTTGAGGGACTTCGAACGGGGCAAGCATGCAGCAGATCAATCACTTCGAGGACTACGTGATCGGGGATGTGCGTGAGACGACCGCCCGCACCATCACCGAAACCGACTTCGTGGTCCATGCCGGCCATACCGGCGATTTCTTCCCGCACCACATGGACGCGGAATTCGCGAAAACGACGCCCTTTGGACAGCGTATCGCCCATGGAACGATGGTGTTCGCCATCGGGGTGGGGTTGACGGCGACCCAGATCAATCCCGTCGCGTTCTCCTACGGCTACGACCGGCTGCGGTTCGTGCGGCCGGTGTTCATCGGCGATACGATCCGAACCCGCGTGACGATCGCCGCCAAGGACGATCATCCCAAGCGCCCCGAGGCGGGCCGGGTGGTCGAGCGCTGCGAAGTGATCAACCAGCGGGGCGAAGTGGTGCTCGCCGCCGATCACATCCTGATCGTCGAGCGCCGCGAACGATCTTCGTGAGGGACATCGGTCTGTCCGCTCTTGAATGGTGCCCCTGGCCGGGCTCGAACCAGCACGCCCTTGCGGGCAACAGATTTTGAGTCTGCCGCGTCTACCAATTCCGCCACAGGGGCACGAAGCGGCGGGATCATAGTCACGCCCGAGCGCCGGTCAACCTGTCTAGTTCGGCCAAGTGCCACGGTGCCGTCCAGGAGCCCGAAACCAACCAATTCCCCGTCACTCCGGCGAGAGGCCGGAATCTGCTTCTCCCGTTCGAAGTTTCGATGCAGACTTCCCCTCGCGGGGGGTGGACCCTTGCTCTTCGCGGTTTCCATCAGCCTCTTGAAAGCTGGGGTGACGGAGATGGAATGTCCTGTAGTGAATACGGCGCGCCCGATCCCAGGACGATTGTGCCGGGCAGACTGACCTCGGATGCAGAGCTACGGCCTTAGAACCCACATCTGGAACAACCAGCTGAAGTCGATCCTTTTGTTGATCGGCTTCCCGTTCCTGCTTCTGCTCATTGCCTTCGGCGTGGCGCTGTTTATCGCCGCGCTGGATGCCTTTACCGTCGACCAGGGTTTTCGCGATGCCTTTGCGCTGCTTCCCGGCATCGTTCCGGTAGTCATCGTCGTAGCACTCGTGTGGTGGGCGATCTCCTGGTTCGCCAACCGGAGCATCATCGACGCCATCACCGGGGCGCATCCGGTCGATCGCAAGGCCGAGCCGCGGCTCTGGAATCTGCTCGAGAATCTCTGCATCAGCCGCGGCATCCCCATGCCGGCGCTCCGCATCATCGAGACCCCGCAATTGAATGCCTTCGCCAGCGGCATCCACGAGAAGCAGTATGCGGTCACCGTCACCCGCGGCCTGATGGAGTCCCTCGACGATGCCGAGCTCGAGGCGGTGCTCGCCCACGAGCTCACCCACATCCGCAACCGCGACGTCCAGCTTCTTGTCATCTGCGCCGTCTTCGTCGGCATCATCACGCTCGTCGGCGAGCTTGTCATCCGCAGTCCCCGCGCAATGTTGAGCATGGCGTCGCGCTCCTCCCGCAGCTCCGGTCGCAGCGGCAAGGGCGGCGCGGCGGCGCTGATCCTGATCCTCGTCGCGATCGGCATCTTCCTCCTCGCCCGCTTCCTGGGAATCGCGCTCCGCTTCGCCATCTCGAGGAAGCGCGAATACCTCGCCGACGCGGGCGCCGTAGAACTGACCCGCAATCCGGATGCGATGATCGGCGCACTCCGCAAGATCTCCGGGCGCTCCGAGATTCCCGCTCCCGACCAGGTGCGGGCAATGTTCATCGACTATCCTCAAGGTCCTGGCTTCACGTCGTGGTTCGCCACCCACCCCCCGATCGAGGCGCGGATCGAGGCGCTGGTCCGCTACGCCGGCGGACTCGACCTGCCGGTGCATCCGGAGCTGCCCCCGGCGGCGGCGCCATCGCCGCTGCCGATCGACGACGGGTCGGCGCGACCCGGGCTTCCAGGACAGGGCCCGTGGGGATGATCGGAGACGGGAAGCGCCCCTTGGCCTATAGATGCCCGAGCCCGCCGCGGGCGCGCGGCAGAAGAGGGAACATCACGTGCTGATCGGCAAGCCCGGCGAGGCGAAATCGGCGCTCTGCACCGCGGATGCGGAGCGCATTCTGATCCGCGGCCGCGACCTCTCGCGGGACCTGATGGGGAGGATGACCTTCACCGAGTATTTCTTCTTCCTGATGACCGGGAAGGAAGCGACCGACCAGCAGCGCTTCTTCCTCGACCTGCTCCTCGTCGCCATCGCCGAGCACGGGCTCACGCCCACCGCGATCGCTGCGCGCATGACCTACGATGCCGACCCGCAGTCGCTGCAGGCCGCGCTCGCCGCCGGTATCCTTGGCGCCGGCACGGTGATCCTCGGCACGGCCCAGCTCTGCGGCGACGTCCTCGTCGAGGCCGTCAAGCGTGTCGACGCGGGCGAAACGCCCGATGCGGTCGCCACGGCGATGGCAGCAGACATGCATGCGCGGGGCGGCAGGATGCCCGGCTTCGGCCACCCCGTGCACCGGCCGGACGATCCGCGCACGACTCGCATCTTCGCGCTCGCCGATGAAGCGCGCGTCGCCGGCCGTCATGTCGATCTCGCGCGGAGGCTGAAGCCCGCGGTCGACGCCGCCTGGGGCAAGCCGCTGGTGATGAACGTGTCGATGCCGATCGCGGCCATCCTCCTTGACCTCGATTTCCCGGCCACGATGATCAAGGCGATCCCCCTTCTCGCCCGCACCGGCGGGCTCCTCGCCCATCTCGCCGAAGAACAGGCGCGACCCATCGGCTTTCTCATGGCGTCCCATGCCGAAGAGGCCATCGCCTATGACGGCGGGGAGGACGCCTGATGTTCGAGCCGGAGATCGAGGCGCTGCCCTTCGATAGCCAGGCGGCGATTGACGACGTCCTTTACCGCCGTCAGGTCGCCTGTCTCTTCGAACACTCCCGCTTCTATCGGGACAAGCTGACTGCAGCAGGCTTCGCGACGCCCGAGGCGGTCGGCGGCCTCGACGCCCTCGCCGCCCTGCCGATGACCGAGAAAGACGAGATCCGGGAGACCCGGAGCGACGACGAGCCGGTCGGCACGCATCTCTGCGTGCCGCTCCGCGACACAGTCCGCATCTTCTCGACCAGCGGCACCACCGGCACGCCGAGCTACATCCCGCTTACCGCTCGCGACATCGCCAACTGGACGCGCATTTCCGCCCGCACATACTCCGCCGCCGGCATCCGGCGCGGCGATGGACTGATCTCGACCTATGGCGGCGGGCCGTTCGTCGCCGGCATCACCTTCGACGCCTTCAACCTCATCGGCGTCTCCCACATCCCGATCGGCGGCGGCAATACCGACCGGCTGATGACCACCGTGCGCCTGCTCAAGCCCGACGCCATCGCCCTCACCCCGTCCTACGCCCTTCACCTCGCCGAATGGGCCCGCGATCGCGGTGTCGACACCCGAACCTCGAGCGTGTCGAAGCTGCTCGTCGCCGGCGAGCCCGGCGGCGGCGAGCCGGCGATGCGGAAGCAGCTCGAGGAGGCGTGGGGCGCGACGGTGACCGAGGCGATGGGCATCGGAGACATCGCCGCCTCGCTGTGGGGCGAGTGCCCCGAGCAGGGCGGCATGCATTTCAGCGGCCGCGGCCTCGTCCATTTCGAGCTGATCGATCCCGATAGCGGCACTGCCCTGCCGCTTGCCGATGGCGTCGAGGGCGAACTGGTCTATACCCACCTTGCCCAGGAGGCGGTACCGCTCCTCCGTTTCCGCAGCCGCGATCATGTCCGCGTCTGGACCGGTCGCTGCGCCTGCGGCCGCACCGCGCCGCGGGTGCGCTGCATCGGCCGCACCGACGACATGCTGATCGTCCGTGGCGTTAATGTCTTCCCCTCGGCGCTCCGCGAAATCGTCGGCGGGTTCGGCGCGGAGGTGAGCGGCGTCATCTCGGTGCGGCCGGGCCGGCGCGGCTTCCGCCAGGACCCGCCTCTCAAGGTGCTGGTCGAGTCGGGTAGCGGCGAATCCGTCGGCGACCTTGCGGAGCGTATTCGGAAGCGCGTTCGGGACGTGCTCCTCGTCGCGACGGAAATCACTCTCGTCCCCTTCGAGTCGCTGCCCCGGAGCGACTACAAGTCGAAGCTTGTCGACTGGTCGGAGGCGGGCGAAGACGGCTGACGGCGCATGTGAACGAGGTCGCGCGCGGGACGCCGCCTTCGTGCTAGCTAGTCATGCGACAGGGGTGGCTATGACGGCCGCTGAGGCGGCCCAACGGGGGCAGTATGGCAATCATCGAAGGCACGGACGACCCGGATACCATCGACGGCACAACGGTGCCAGCGACCACCGAGGATCCCGATGAGGTCCATGGCCTGGGCGGCAGGGACATCATCAAAGGGCTCGGCGGCGACGATCAGCTCTTCGGCGACGATGGCCCCGACATCCTGGTGGGCGACGGAGGCGACGATCGGCTGGAAGGCGGGATCGGCAGCGACATGCTGAAGGGCGCGGCCGGCGCCGATACCCTCTTCGGAGACAATGGGGGCGACTTCCTCTACGGCGGCAGCGAGGACGACGAGGCCTACGGCGGCGTCGGCTCGGATTCGCTATTCGGCGAGGACGGCAACGACCTCCTGAATGGCGGCATCGGCGCCGACCTTCTCGGCGGCGGCATTGGCGATGACGAGCTTCTGGGTGAGGAAGGCAGCGACCTTCTCTTCGGCTTCGACGGCGCGGACACGGCCTATGGCGGCGATGGCGTCGACCGCGTGGTGGGCGGCGACGGTAACGATGTCCTCTACGGGGGCGATGGCAGCGATTCGGGCATCCTGCCGAAGTTCGAGGCGGACCCGGACTCGGAAAATCTGGGCGATGAGAACGCCGAACAGCAGGCCCAGTTTGAATTGGATATGGGACTCGAGGACTTGTCCGATATCGAGAATGCGATCGGCGGCGTCTTTGGCGGGGCCGGCGATGACGAGATTCACGGCGACGGCGGCGCCGACTATCTCGACGGCGGCGCCGACAACGACACCATGTACGGAGGAGACGGCTCCGACGAGATGTATGGAGGTGACGGAAACGACGTTCTCGACGGCGGCGCCGGACGCGATATTCTTGCCGGAGGTCTCGGGAAGGACAGCCTGACGGGTGGCGACAGCGCCGACAGCTTCCTTTTCGATGTTGCCGTCGGCAAGGCGAACCTGAGCATCATCGAAGACTTCAAGCCGCGTTCCGACAAGCTCCTGCTCGACGACACGATCTTCGAGGCCATCGGTCCTAAGCTGGCCAAGAAGGAGTTCCTGGCGGGCAAGAAAGCCAAGGATGGGAACGACTACATCCTGTACCACGCGAAAAAGGGCAACGTGTTCTACGACGCCGACGCCAACGGCAACGCTTCACGCGGTGAACTCTTCGCCAGGGTCGACAAGGGGACGGAGCTCACCCACAAGGACTTCCTGATCGTGTGAGCGGCCGGCGGGCCGTGTCCCGCCCTCGACCTGCCCGCCTGGCGGCGGGCGGGCTCTAATAGCGCCCGTAGATCAGCGCCGAGATCACCCCGTCGTCGGCAAAGACCTTGATGACGTCGCCGATGCTCTCGATCGGCCTGACGTTATTGACATAGACGACGTAGGCGAGCCGCCGGCCGCTGATGGCGTCCATGTATCCGGCAAAGACCTGCGCCTTGAGCACACCCGGCTCCATGGTCGTTCCGGTCTTGGCGTAGACCTTGCCGATCGCCGGCTCGATCAGCGGGTTGGGCGGGTCCCGACCGATGGTGGCGAGGGAGCCATCGACGCCGAGCACAGGCAGGGCGTCGAAATAGACCTCTGCCACGGCCGTCCGGCTCATCGCCTGGAGGAGGCTGGTGACGGCGGCGGCGCTCGCCTGGCTGTCCGGGCTGCCGCTGCCGTTGGTGGGAAAGTTGAAGGCGTCGCCGGGGATGCCGAACTTGCCGGTGAGCGCCGTCCGCTCCGCCGCAAGCGCGCTGTCCCGGGTATGTGCCCCCTCGGTCATGCCGAACAGCATCAGGCTCGTGTTGGCGCCGAGATTGTGGCTCACCTTGAGGATCAGCCGGGCATACTGCGCATAGGGCAGCGAGACGAACTCGGCCACTTTGCTGGCCGCATCATACGATCCCTCCGCCGGGAGCTTGCCGGCCGGGTTGGGGCCGACAGGGTCCGCGGCAACGCGAACGCCCTGTTCCACCAGCGCCTCGATGAAGGCGGTGCGGGCATAGGCCGTCGGATCGGGGATAGCAAAGGTCTGGACCAGCGTCGGTACGCCCGGGAGCGACGGCACGTAGCCGACCGGGATCTGGCCACGGACGACGCCGACGGTGGGATCGTCCGGTGATATTTCCAGCGTCAGGTCCGCCTCTTCCTTGGCGGCTACCGTCGTCACCTCGGAGCGCACCGTGAAGGCGGCGCTCTTCGGCCGCCAATCGACGCTCGCCGGCTGGCCCGGCTCGCTCGGCAGGACCGTCACGTCGACGAGATTGTCGTTGACGATCACCGGCGTAATCAAAACGTTGCCGTTCGGCACCCGGAACTGCTCGAACAGCCGGTCGTCCACCACCACGTCGCCCGCGATCGACGTGATTCCCGACGCCGCAACGTCCCGCGCAAGAGCCTTCAGGCCCGCGAGCGGGTCGGTGTCGGTCAGGATTGAAGAGCCGAGCGAATTCGATTCGGTGTGGTCGAAATTGGTGAAAGCGAGCGTCCCGTCGGGCAGGTCGCGGCCGCCCAGCGTCAGGTCGGCGGCGGCCACCAGCACCAGGTCGCCCTCGAGCACGCCGCCCGGTGACACGTCTCCGGTGCGGTAGACGGGGGTGTGGAATCGATGATCCGCGCCGAGCGCGTCGAGCGCCAGCCCGACCGAGAACAGCTTACGCACCGAGCCGGTAAAAAACGGCGTCTCCGGGCCAGTGGCGAGCAACGGCTCCGCCGCCTCGAGTTCAATCGCGCGCATGCCCCAGGTCGCGCCGTCGTAGCGCGGCGACTCGATCACGGCACGGATGTCGGCGGGCACGTCGGTATCGGAAGCGACCGCGGACAGTGAGGCGAACAGGACGGTGCCGGCCGCAAGGCCGGCGACAAAGGCTAGTTTCATTGGCGTCAGCTCCCGGGCGATCTCCGGCAGACGCTAGCAGAGGGGGCGGCCATGGCCAATGCGCCGGCCCGACACCCGCTCAACTTTCTATGAACCTGCGTCCGGTGCCGGAATCGGGCGCGGGAACTTGCCCCGTCAGGTCGTCGTCCGTTGCGCCATATTGCTTGGCGAGGTCCGCTTCATGCCGTCGAGGGCGGGGCGGTAATTGGGATTGAGCGCGGCCGACTTGGAGAAGGCGGCGAAGGCCTTGTCGCGCTCGCCAAGCCTTTCCAGCGCGAGCCCCTGGTTGGTCCAGCCGGTGAACGAGTTGCGGTCGCGCTTGACCACCTCATTGAAGTCCTCGAGCGCGGCCTTGTAGTCGCCGAGCGCCAGGTAGGAGAGCCCGCGGCCTTCGAAAGGTTCGAGATTGGCCGGCGACATGGCAATCGCCTTGGAGAAATCGTCGATGGCGAGCTGTTGCTGACCCGATGCCTGGTAAATCAATGCACGATTGTGATAGGCGCGCGGATCGTTCGTGCGCAGCACGATTGCCTGGTTGAAATCGGCGAGCGCCTGGGCCGTCTGCTTGTTCTGACGATAGATGTTGCCGCGACCGATATAGGCGACGTCGTAGCTCGGGTTGATCTGGAGCGCCCGGTTGTAATCGGCGAGCGCGAGGTCGTCGCGGCCGAGCCGTCGCTGGACCAGCGCACGGTTGGCATAGGCCTGGTAGAAATTCGGGTTGAGCTTGAGCGCGGTGTCGAAATCCGCAATCGCTTCCTTGAGTTTCCCGGCTTGTCCGTAGGCGGTGCCGCGCACGTTGTAGCCGTTGGCGTCGGTCGGGTTGCGCTGGATCACGCTGGTGAGCGAACCGATGTTCGCCTCGGAACCGGCGGCGGGGTCGATGACGGCCTTGTTGAAGGTGGTCTGGTCGGTCGTGCAGGCGCCCAGAAACAGCGCCAGCGTCGCCGCGGCAAACGCAAGGCGTCGTCCCCTCCCGGTACCTGATTCGGGCATTCCGGCGCCGCCTCTCACGATTTCCGCCCCGGAATCCCCTCGACCCGGAGGCCGCTGGCCCACCTCTTGGCACCGCCACACTGAGCCCGGAAACCCGGCTATTTCAGGGCGAGTCAGCGCTTGGTCCCGACGCCGAGGACGCCTTCGCGCTGGGCGCGCTTCCGCGCGAGCTTCCGCGCCCGGCGCACCGCCTCGGCTTTTTCCCGCGCCCGCTTCTCGGACGGCTTTTCGTAATGATCGTGGAGCTTCATCTCCCGGAAGAGCCCCTCGCGCTGCATCTTCTTCTTCAGAACCTTCAACGCCTGGTCGACATTGTTGTCGCGAACGAGCACCTGCACGCTTAGTCGCCCCATCGTTACTTCGGAATGGCGGGGTGATTAACAGAGGACCTTTGGGCTGTCAAAACCGGCCGAGTCCTGATCACCCGCCTTTGCGGGGCGATATCCGGGTGAAGTGACCCATCTTCCGCCCCGGCAGGGTTTCGGACTTGCCGTAGAGATGGAGCCCGACATCCGGCTCCGAGAGGAGCGACGGCCAGCGCTCCACCGCTTGGCCGATCAGGTTGGTCATCACCGCGTCGCTGTGCCTCGACGGATCGCCCAGCGGCCAGCCGGCAATCGCCCGGATGTGTTGCTCGAACTGGCAACAGAGCGCCGCATCACTTGTCCAGTGGCCCGAATTGTGGACCCGCGGGGCGATTTCGTTGACCACGAGCCGCGGACGGGTGCTTCCGGCGGTGACGAACATCTCCACCGCGAGCACTCCGACATGGCCGACCGCCTCGGCAATCCGGGCCGCTATGCTGACCGCCTCCGTAGCGATCTCGTCGGGAATCGCGGCCGGCACGGTGCTCGTCGCGAGAATCCCGCCCTCGTGGATGTTCTCGGTCACGTCGAAGGCGCGGATAGCGCCGTCCCGACCGCGGGCGATGATTGCCGATACTTCACGCTCGAACTGGATGTGCGCCTCGAGGATGGCGGCAGTCTCGCCGACCGCCCGCCAGGCCGCCACCGGATCGTCGCCGGCGCGAATCAGCGCCTGGCCCTTGCCGTCATATCCGAGGCGTCGCGTCTTCAGAATCGCGGGCCGCCCGGTGCGGGCGAGGGCCGAGTAGATGTCAGCCTGCTTCGACACCTCGGCGAAGGGGGCGACCGGAATGCCGAGGCCGGAGACGAGGCGCTTCTCGGCGAGACGGTCCTGGGCGGACTCGAGCGAACCGGAGCCAGGGAAGACCGCGACGCGCCCCTCGAGGAAGCGCAGCGTGTCGACCGGGATGTTCTCGAATTCGAAGGTCACGAGGTCGACGGAGCCGGCGAAGGCTGCGAGCGCCGATTCGTCGTCGTAGGGAGCGATGGTGCGCGCCGCCGCCACGGCGAAGGCCGGGCTCTTCGGGTCCGGACAGTAGATGTGGCACGAGAGGCCGAGCTCGGCGGCGGCCATCGCCAGCATGCGGCCGAGTTGGCCGCCACCGAGAATGCCGACGATCATGCCGGGCCGGAGCGGCGTCGGGTCACTCATCGTCGCTCGGACGCTCGTCCACGGCAGCCGACTGCGCCACCCGCCAACTGTCGAGGCGGCTCGCCACTCCGTCGTCGATGAGGGCGAGCACCGAGGCGGCGAGCAGCGCCGCGTTGATCGCACCGGAACGGCCGATCGCAAGCGTCCCCACCGGGATGCCGGCCGGCATCTGGACGATCGAGTACAGGCTGTCCACGCCCCCGAGCGCCTTCGATTCCACCGGGACCCCGAACACCGGGAGCGGCGTCATCGCCGCCGCCATGCCGGGAAGATGTGCCGCTCCGCCAGCACCGGCGATGATGATCTTGTAGCCGGCGCGGCGAGCGCCCTTGCAGAAGGTGATGAGGCGGTCTGGCGTGCGGTGAGCGGAAATGATGCGGTCGTCGTGGTGGATACCGAGCGAATCGAGCGTGTCCGCGGCATGGCGGAGCGTCGCCCAGTCCGACTGGCTGCCCATGAGGATGGCGACGGGCGGCGTCGGTTCGATCATACGCTCTGTTCTTTCCGGCTACGCGCGAAGCATGGGCTAGTGGACCGAATTCGATACTTGACGCCCATCTGCATCGAAATCGCAGTCAAATGTCAAACTCGAGAGCTCCACTAGATTCATGGAGTTACTGGTATCCTTCTGATTCCTGCACTTGCTCGTCGCACGCCGTCGCGAGAGGCCAATGTCGGAATCGGACCACGGGGATCATAGTGGGGGAGGCGCAAGCCCGGCAAGGCGGGAGCCCTCTCGTAGAACTCACGCGATGATATCTGGAAGGAGGCGATCCTCCAGCCGGGCGATCCGGTCCTTCAGCACCAGCTTGCGCTTCTTCATGCGCTGAACGCGGATCGTGTCGGCACCGCCCGATTCGACCATGAAGGCGATCGCCGCATCGAGGTCGCGGTGCTCCTGGCGCAATTCGGCGAGTTCGCGCCGAATCGCCTCCTCTTCCTCCGCGCCAAGCCGACGGCCACCCGAGATCATCGCCAGTCCCCGCACTTTCGCGCCTCTCTTCGGGAGGCGTACGAAAGACCAACGCGGCTATAGCATGAAGCCGCGGGCGGCTTGAATCACATTGCCGCACAGTTGACACGCGTCGCGCATCTACCCACGTACGAAAAGGGACGGTGCAAGTCGGGGAGAACTAGATGTTGCAGCGCAGTAGCAGCCGTCCAGGGGTTCGACATTCCCCGAGTCGCTGTGGCAGACTGGATTCGTTCGCAACAGGAGGCCCATGCTGATGGCCATGGAATCGCACCTTGCAGAACTTGAACGCCGCCACCTCGCCCTTGAGAAGGAAATCGAGGATGCGCTCCACCATCCGGGCACGGATAATCTGGAGTTGGCGGACCTCAAGAAGCGCAAGCTGCAACTTAAGGACGAGATCTCTCGTCTGAGGGACGAATCGGTCCACTAGACCGGCCGCTTCATTGAAGTCGGGATTGTCGAGCGCCGCGCTGACGCGGCGCTCGTGGAAATCCGTAATCCGAAGCTATGATCTGGCGACGGCCTCCGCGTAGGCGGCGATGCCGACTACAGCCATTGTGCGAACCGAGCATCGCGGATCAATCTCGCCTTCTCCCCATTGCGATCAGATTGCGGTTCTCGACGTCCACGCGGGTCTTGTCCCCATCTGGCGTGAAGCGAATTTTGCGTTCGGTGACGAGGGCCGGATCGTACTGCGGCGGCGATCTGCCAGGCGTCGTCGTCGCGGCGGCTCCCAAACCGGCATTCAAGTGCCTGGGCCCCGCGCGGGCCGGTGGCGAACGATCGAGCGCATTGCATTCCGGTCCTCCATGCTTGCATAGAGGGGAGAATTGGCGGGGCCGCAGCGGTCGGGCGGCGAGCCAGGGTGGAGGGGCCGATGAGCACGGATATCCAGAACATCATCAACGAGTTCGTGATGATGTGGGTGCTGATTGATCCAATCGGCACGGTGCCCGTCTTCCTGATGGTGACCGCCTCGATGAAGGAAGAGCACCGCAAGATGATCGCCACCCGCGCGGTCCTCGTCGCGGGCGTCGTCCTCGTCGGCTTCCTGTTCGGCGGCCACCTTCTGCTCCGCGCTCTCGGCATCCCGCTGCCGTCGTTCCAGATCGCCGGCGGCATCGTCCTCTTTCTCTTCGCCCTCACCATGATCTTCGGGCCGAGCAAGGCCGAGCAGGAGAAGGAGGAGGCGGGGACGCTCGAACGTGCCCGCAGCATCGCCGTCTTCCCGCTGGCGATTCCCTCGATCGCCAGCCCCGGCGCCATGCTCGGCGTCGTGCTCCTCAACGACAGCGAGAAGCTTCAGATCGAGAGCAGCCTGATCGACCTCGCCATCATCTTCGTGGTGCTCGGGATAACGCTGGTCTTCATGTACGCCGCGAAGCCGATTCTCCGGGTGATCGGCGATTCCGGGGCGAGCGTGCTGAGCCGGATCATGGGTCTGATCCTCGCCGCGGTGGCGGTCGACAGCGTGCTCTCGGCAGTGGCACAGTTCTTTAACATCCCGGGCGTCAGCAGCGGCGGGCTGCTCTAGACCCGCCGCCAACGGTCAGAGCAACTCGACGATGCTCTCGCCGATCAGAAAGACGCCGATCCCGAAGATCAGGAAGTAGACGATCTCGTAGAACCGCTTGGCATCGATCCTGCGGATCAGCCACACGCCGAGCAGCGTCGCCGGAATGGAGACGGGGAGGAGCACCGCCGAGGTGAGCAGGTTTTCGGTGCTGAACTGGCCGAGGAAGAAATACGGGACCAGCTTCACCGTGTTGAGAATGAAGAAGAACAGCACCAGCGTACCTGCGAAGATGCGCGGCGCGAGGCGGAGCGGGGTGACGTAGATCTGGTAGGGCGGCCCCCCGGAATGGCTGACGAAGCTGGTGAAGCCGCTGAGCGCCCCCCAGAACACACCCTTGACCCTACTCGGCGTCCGCGGCGCGAGATCGCGTTTCTGGCGGAGCCAGTAGTTGAGTGCGAAGGCGACCGAAACCACGCCAAGGATCAGGCGGATTTCGGCCTCGCCGACCCAGGCCGCCGTCCACCAGCCGACGGCAACGCCGAGCATCGCGCCGGGCAGCATGATCGCGAGCACCCGCCTGTCCCACTCGCGCCAGTAGGAGACGAGAGCGACGATATCGCTGAGGATCAGAATCGGAAGCGTGATGCCTGCCGCCTGGACCGGCGACACCGCCAGCGACAGGATCGGCACCACGAGCAGCCCCACCGACCCGAAGCCGCCCTTGGCCATGCCGAGCACGAAGATCGCCGGGATTGCGGCGGCGTAGAACCAGGGATCGTCGATCATCGTGGACAAATTGGATGGGGCGGGATGTCGCGGGGTCGATGATACGCCTTGCGGCATTGCCGCGGCAACCGCGCTAGAGTGGCGCGCCGGCGCTGTCGGCCTGGCGCTTGGAGGCTTGTGCATGCTTCTCGACAACAAGGTTGCGATCGTCACCGGCGGCGCAAAAGGCATCGGCTATGCGATCGCTCGCCGTTTCCTCGAAGAGGGGGCGCGGGTGGTGATCGCCGACCTCGATGACGTGGCGGGTCCGAAGGCGACGGCCGAGCTCAGCGTCTTCGGTCAGGTCCGCTACGTCGAGTGCGACGTCGGCGAGAGGCTCGATGTACGGAACATGGTGGCCGCGACCCTGGACGCGTTCGGCGACATCGATGTCCTCGTCAACGATGCGGCGATCCTGGTCAAGGCCGACTTCCTCGACCTCGACCCGGCCGACTTCGATCGCGTACTTCGGGTGAACCTCAAGGGCGCATTCCTCTGCGGCCAGGCGGTGGCCCGCCACATGGTGGAGCGCATCAAGGCCGGCGGGACGCCGGGCGCGATCATCAACCTTTCCTCAGTCAACGCCATCTTCGCCATCGCCGACCAGGTGCCCTATTCGGTGTCGAAGGGCGGCCTCAGTCAGCTCACCCGCGTCATGGCGCTCTCGCTGGCGCCCTACGGCATCCGGGTGAACGCCATCGGGCCGGGATCGATCGCTACCGAGATGCTCGAAACGGTGATGACCAATCCCGAGGTTCGGCGCACCATCCTGTCGCGAACGCCCCTCGGGCGAATCGGCGAGCCGCGCGAGATTGCAGCGATCGCCGCCTTCCTTGCCTCGAACGAGGCGAGCTATATCACCGGCCAGACCATCTATGCCGACGGCGGTCGCCTGCCGCTCAACTACACCGTCCCGGTGAACGATTAGCGTACCCATGCAACGCTCCTGACAGGACGCTGTCAGGAGGCCTTCAGTAGTCTCCCCTCGTACCCAATCGACAGGAGACTTTGAGATGACCAGCCCCGCCCCCCAAAACGCCGCCGTGTGGTTCGAGATCCCGGTGAGCGACATGGCCCGCGCCAAGGCCTTCTACGGCGCCGTCCTCGAAACGGAACTGACCGACGAGATCGGCGGCCCCAACCCGATGGCCGTGTTTCCCGCCGCCGGCAAGGACTCCGTCGCCGGACACCTCTATCCGGGCACGCCGGCCAGCAGCGGCAGCGGTAATACCGTCCATCTCCGGTGCCCGGAGCCACTCGAGGCGGCGCTCGGCCGCGTCCGCGACCATGGCGGCCAGGTGGTCTCCGACATCGTCACGATTCCCGCGGGCCGCTTCGCCTACTGCCTCGATCCCGACGGCAACAGCATCGGCCTGTTCGGCCAGTAGCCGCGATGCGCCGCGCCGACCGGCTCTTCGAGATCGTGCAGCGCCTGCGCGGTGGCCGCTTGCTCACCGCGCGAGCGCTCGCCGACGCATTGGAAGTGTCGATGCGCACCGTCTACCGCGACGTGGCCGACCTCCAGGCCTCGGGCGTTCCAATCGACGGCGCGGCTGGCGTCGGCTACCTGCTCCGCCCCGGCTATCACCTGCCGCCGCTGATGTTCCGCCCGGCCGAGATCGAGGCGCTGATCGTCGGGGCGCGGATGGTCGCCGCCTGGGGCGGCCGCGACCTCGCCGCCGCGGCGAGCGAGGCGCTCGTCCGGATCGGCGCCGTGGTGCCGGAGGAGCGCATGGAGCGCGCCGGACGGGTGCCGATCTTCGCCTCCGCGCTCCGCTTCCAGGACGGCGAGCGGGCCAATCTCGACCGCTTCGCCAAGGGCATCGAGCATCGCCTGAAGATGCGCTTCGCCTATCGCGACGCCGACGGCACCGCCACGGAGCGCCTGGTCTGGCCCCTCGCGCTCCACTTCTGGGGCCAGGTCTGGACGCTCGCCGCCTGGTGCGAACTCCGCGACGATTTCCGCACGTTCCGGATCGATCGGGCCGAATGGGTGACGGCGACGGAGGACACCTACCCGCAGGTCGCCGGCCGGACGCTCCAGGACTATCTCGACCGGGTTAGGACATGCGATCCGCAAGGCGGTCCAGTGGTAGAACAAGCGCAATCGGTTGTGGAACGCACTGCGACAGGCTAATCGGCGCATCAAGTCGGGAGTCGCCCAGATGTCCTCCGCAGTACGCCGGCAGACCCGTCGCTTCTCGATGCGGCTGACCGATACCGAGATTTCGATCATCGACCGGGCAGCGACGAATCGGAGCCAATCCAGAGCCGAGTCTGTTCTTGATGCTGCGGTCCGCGCGGCGGAAGACGCCATTGTCGACTCTCGGGTCATTTTCTTGAGCGAGGAGGGCTTCGACGACTTCATGCGGTTGACGTCGGGTCCGCCTCGCGTCGTGCCCGCCCTTGTGGAATTGATGAAGCGCAAGGCACCTTGGGAGACCTGAGAGTGAACCGAGGGTCTGTTTGTTGGTACGGCTAAGGCGTGGACCCCGCCTTGCAACCCGCCCCCACCCGCCCCGCCCCGCCCGGATTTGCCCCTTTCGCCATTCTCTCCTATCGTCCCGCGGCCCTCGGTCGGGCAAAGGATAAAGACGCGCACGACGCGCTCCGGGAGGCGGACAATGGCGGACATCGGTCTAGTCGGGCTTGGCGTCATGGGCGCGAATCTCGCGCTCAACATGGCGGAAAAGGGCTATTCCGTCGCCGTCTACAACCGCACCACCGAGAAGACCGACGCCTTCATCGCCAACGCCGGCAGCCTTGCCGCGAACCTCGTCCCCTGCAAGACGCTGACCGGGCTTGCCGAGACGGTCCGCCCGCCGCGGCCGATCGTCATCATGGTCAAGGCCGGCGAGGCCGTCGACGAGCAGGCGGAGGTGCTCGCGGCGCATTTCAGCGCCGGTGACATCCTGATCGATGCCGGCAACGCCAATTTCCGCGACACCCGCCGTCGGGTCGCCACCTACGCCGCGCGCGGCATCGACTTCCTGGGCGTCGGCGTCTCCGGCGGCGAGGAGGGCGCGCGCCATGGCCCGTCGGTGATGGCCGGCGGCAAGAAGGAGGCCTGGGACCGGGTCGCCGATATCTTCACCGCCATCTCCGCCAAGTTCCACGGCGAGCCCTGCGCCGCCCGGGTCGGGCCCGAGGGCGCCGGCCACTTCGTCAAGACCATCCACAACGGCATCGAATATGCCGACATGCAGATGATCGCCGAGGTCTACGGCATCATGCGCGACGGCCTCGCCATGACGGCGCCCGAGATGGCGGCGGTCTTCGCCGAGTGGAACGACGGGCCGCTCAAATCCTATCTCATCGAGATTTCCGCGAAGGTGCTGGAAGTCGTCGACCCGCTCACCGGCAGGCCGCTGGTCGAAGACATCCTCGACACCGCCGGGCAGAAGGGCACCGGCCGCTGGTCGGCGATGGAGGCGCAGGACCTCGGCGTCCCCGCGACGGTCATCGAGGCCGCGGTCGCGGCGCGGAGCCTCTCGGCGCGGAAGACCGAGCGGGTCGCCGGCGAGGCGCTTTTCGGCGCGTCGGACAAGGCGCTCAAGGGTGCGCTCGGCGACAAGGAGCAGACGCTCCGCATCCTCGAGGAGGCGCTGCTCGCCGGCAAGATCGCCGCCTATGCCCAGGGCTTCGATGTGATGGCCAGAGCATCCGAGACCTGGAACTGGGACCTGCCGCTCGGAACGATCGCCCGGATCTGGCGGGCGGGCTGCATCATCCGCTCCGCCTTCCTCGACGACATCGCCTCGTCCTATACGCTGATGGGCACGATCTCGAACCTGATGATGGTGGAGCCCTTCACCGGCATGCTCCGCTCCTCGAACCGAAGCCTCCGCGGCGTGGTCGCCGCCGCGGCCCTCAAGGGCATCGCGGTGCCGGCGCTGTCCTCGGCGCTCGCCTATTTCGACCTGTCGCGCACCGCCCGCTCCACCGCCGACCTCACCCAGGCCCAGCGCGATTTCTTCGGCGCCCACGGTTTTGAACGCATCGGCGCACCGGGCATCGTCGCCCACGGGCCATGGGCCATGTCGGCGGGGTGAACTACCCTTGTCGCATGGCACGGAAACACCACGCCAACCTCCCCCTTGAGGCCCCTTGAGGGGTCCTCAAGGGGTCCTCAAGGGGGAGGTCGATCGGCGCAGCATGCCCCGTGACCCCGCCCGATCCCGGATGTAGGGTCGCCCGATCCTCCCGACCGACCGATTCGTGTGGCCGGCCGCACTCGCCTCCCTCCGGAACTGCCATGCTCAAGGGCGTCGCCCTCGGCTTTCTCACCTATGGGCTGTTCTCGTCCGCCGACGCGCTGATCAAGAGCCTCGGCGGCGAATTGCCGGTGACCGAGATCGTCTTCCTCGCCACCCTCACCTCGTTCGTCGTCATCCTCGTCCTGCGCCCCCGCGGCGAGCGCTGGCGCGACATGTTCCGCATGAACCACCCGAAGCGGGTGCTGCTTCGAGCCGCCTGCGGCATCGTCTCCGGCATCGGCGCGACCTTCGCCTTTGTCACCATCCCGCTCGCCGAGGCCTATGCGATCATCTTCCTGTCGCCGGTGCTGGTCACGCTCCTGTCGATCCCGCTCCTCGGCGAGCGGGTCGGCTGGCGCCGCGTCGGCGCCGTCATCCTTGGCCTCACCGGAATGCTGCTCGTGGTCAAGCCCGGCTTCCGCGAGCTCCATCCCGGCCACCTCGCCGCTTTCATCGTCGCCTTCGCCGGGGCGACCAGCATGATCGTGCTCCGCATGATCGGCCAGACCGAGCGGCGGGTCAGCCTGATCGGCGTGGTGATGGTGTCGGCGCTGGTGGTGAGCGGCATCCTCATGATCCCGGTCTTCGTCTGGCCGAGCACCGACGCCATCCTGAAACTCTGCCTGATCGGGGTGCTGGGCGGCACGGCGCAGATGACGATGATGGCCGCCACCCGCATCGCCCCGGCCAACCGCGTCGCCCCGGCGCAATACAGCCAGGTGATCTGGGCGGTGGTGTTCGGCGTCCTGTTCTTCGCCGAGGTGCCGGACTGGATTGCGCTGGTCGGCATCGGCATGATCGGCCTTTCCGGCCTGTTCACGCTGCTCCGCGAGGACAAGGTCAGCGGCTGGCCGCGCCGGGTTCCGCTCCTTCGCAACCGCCTATGAATCCGCTGGCACGCGCCCGGTGAAAGCGGGTAGCTTGCGCGCGAATGAGCCGGCCCGCAGGCCCGCGAGGGAGAACCATCGAGATGCAGAAGCTCCAGACTCAGGGCGTCCACCACATCACGCTGGTCGGCGCCGACCGCCAGACCTCGATCGACTTCTGGGAAGGCGTGCTCGGCATGCCCTTCGTCTTCGAGCAGCCCAACCTCGACGTGCCGGAAGAGAGTCACCTCTATTTCGACCCCGGCGACGGACGGCTGATCACCGTATTCACCAACGAGACCCGTAAGCCCGACCCGACCCAGACCCCGACCGAGATCGGCTCGGTCCATCACCTCGCGTTCTGGGTGTCGCGCGCCACCTTCGCCCAAGCCGTCGACCGGCTCGACCGTCGCGGCATCAAGCACAGCGGGGTCAAGGACCGCGGCTTCATGGATTCGATCTATTTCCGCGATCCGCTCGGCTTCCTGGTCGAGCTCGCCGCCTACCGCTTCTTCCCGCCGGAAGGCTCCTCCCACGGCGAGGTGCTGCTCGAGGCGCACAAGATCCGGGTGGCGCGGGGCGACTACAACATCACCGAGGTCCATCTCGCCGATGCGATCGAGGAGATCGTCCGCCGCAAGCGCGGAAGTCTCTCCGACGACCGCGACCCGAAGGACCCGTACAAGGCCCGCTAGGTCGGGCTGCGATTTTTTTTTGGATCCGGCCGCCAGGCGGCGGCGCAAGGCAAGAGGGAGAAGCGTCAATGAAGCTCTACATGCACCCGGTGTCGAACACGAGCCGGCCCGTCATCCTGTTCATCGAGGAGAACAAGCTGCCCGTGGACATGGAGGTGGTCGACCTGATGACCGGCGCCCATCTCCAGGAGCCGTTCATTTCGGTCAACCCGAACGGCCTCGTGCCGGCGCTGGTCGACGGCGACTTCGTGCTGACCGAGAGCTCGGCGATCATCAAGTATCTCGCCGACAAGTTCGACCTTCCGACCTACCCGAAGGACCTGAAGACCCGGGCCAAGGTCAACGAGTTGATGGACTGGTTCAACACCGGCTTCTACCGCGACTACGCCTATGGCGTCGTCTATCCGCAGATCTACCCGCACCACAAGCGCCCGAGCGACGAACTGCAGCAGGGCACGATCGAGTGGGGCAAGGGCATGACCAAGAAGTGGCTCAAGGTGCTCAACGATCACTGGCTCGGCCACGGCAACAAGTACCTGACCGGCGACCAGCTCACCATCGCCGACATCTTCGGCGCCGGGCTGCTGACCTGCGGCCACGTCATCCGCGACGAGTTCAAGGAGTACCCGAACATCGACGCCTGGCTGAAGCGGATCGGCGAATTGCCCAACTGGAGCAAGATCAACGAGGCGATGAACGGTTTTCGCGAGTACGTGAAGGACCAGCCGTTCGTCAACATAGCCTGAGCGCGATCGGTTCCCCGCGGCTCCGCGCTCAGATCGCGGAGCCGTCCATCTCGTCCCCGACATAGGGCGCAAGCGCCGGCTTCGGCGCACCGCGCGAGACCGCCGAGGGCAGCGGCATCCATGCCGCCAGCTCCGGTTCGCCGTAGACGATCTTCGCCTCGGGATCGGAATCGGTGGCGAGCCAGCCATATTCGCTGTCGGGGTCGGGACTTGCCCACTTGACCACGTCGACCTCCGCCGCGCCCTGCTCGCTTTCGCGCACGGTCACGAGGATGCGCGTCCCGTCTTTGGGCGCGGTTCGCATCGGCCGCCATTCGGTGAACTCGGCTTCGTTCATTGTCGGTCATCCTCTGCCAGTGCCCGAAGCATGGAGCGCACCGCGGCGAAGGGCAACCCCGATGAGGAACCGGAAACCGCCATCAAATCTTCACCGCCACGTCATCGGCACGAGAAGTACCCGGTCCCTATTTCGACGCCGCCTGCACTGGGCGGCGAAGACAGGAGAACCACCGATGCAGCCACGCGTTCTCGCGGCGACCGCGATCGCCGCCCTGATGTCCGTTCCGGCGCTCGCCGCCGAGCGGGAGTACCCGGCCACCCTCGTCAGCCATGCCATCCTTCCGGCGGCCACCTTCGTTCCCCCGCCAGCCGATGCACCGGACTCGCTCAGGGTCTCGGCGAAGTTCACCTCCCCCGATCGTCATCGGGTCGACGCGCTCGGCACCGTGCCGGGCAAGGACGGCGTCCGGACCACGGGACTGTCGATGCCGTTCGATGGCCAGCCCGTCCAGGGCTTTTCGGGCATCAAGGCGATGGAGGACGGCACGTTCTGGTCGCTGTCGGACAACGGCTTCGGCAGCAAGGCGAACTCCTCGGATGCCGCACTGATGCTGCATCGCCTGGGAATCGACTGGGAGGCGGGGACCGTCGACATCGTCGAGACCGTCTTCCTCGCCGATCCCGCCCGAAAGGTCTGGTTTCCCATTGGCACCGAAGGGACGAAGGAGCGCTACCTGACCGGCGCCGATTTCGATATCGAATCGATCCAGCCTGTCGCCGACGGTTTCTGGATCGGCGAGGAGTTCGGCCCATTCCTGTTCAAGGTTGACACCACCGGCAAGGTCGTCGGCGTCCACGACACCGTCGTCGATGGCAAGCCGGTGCGCTCGCCCGACCACCCGAACGTGACGCTTCCGGGCAACCCGACGCTGCCGATGCCGGCATTCAACCTCAAGCGCTCCGGCGGCTTCGAGGGCCTTGCCATGTCGAAGGACGGGACGAAGCTCTACGGCATGCTCGAAGGTGCGCTGTACCTCGAGGATGGCGCGATGGAGATGGTCGAGGGCGCCCGTGCATTCCGCGTGATCGAGTTCGATGCGGCCACCGGCGACGTGAGCGGCCGCACCTGGCTCTACCCGCTTTCGGAAGGCGGCGACGCAATCGGCGACTTCAACATGATCGACGCTACGACCGCCCTCGTCATCGAGCGTGACCAGGGTGCCGGCTCGCCCGACAAGGCCTGCGCCGATCCCGCGGCTCCGACGCCCGACTGCTTCGCCAATCCCGCGCGCTTCAAGCGGATCTACAAGATCGAGATCAGCGATGCCAATGTCGGCGGCGCGGTGACCAAGATCGGTTACATCGATCTCATGAACATCAAGGACCCCAGCGGCGCGAAGCGGCAGGGTGGCGGCGACGGCTTCTACGACATGCCGTTCGTCACCATCGAGAATGTCGACATCGTCGATGCGACGCACATCATCGTCGGCAACGACAACAACCTGCCGTTCTCGGCCGGCCGCGCCCTCGACAAGGCGGACGACAATGAGTTCGTGCTGCTCGAGGTTGGCGATTTCCTGAAGGCGTTGCCGGCCGAGTGACGCCGGCAGCCGGATCGTGAAACGCGCCGCGGCGAGGGCGACCCGCCGCGGCGCACATTGCCTACGGGTAGACGTAGACGACCTTGCGCGAGTTGTCCTCGACCAGCACCCGCTGGCCGTTGACATGCGCGAACTGGTAGGCCGATTGCGGCACCGCATAAAGCGGCACCGTCGCCGGCAGGACGGCGCCGATTACCACTTCGCCGGTTAGGTGAACCGGCGGCACGATCTCGGTCGCGACGAAGGCGTGGACGGCGGGCGACACGGTGACCACCAGCGGCGCCGCCGGAACCGGGGCGTAGGCGATGATCTCCCCGGCCGTGACGAGGTCGACGGCCGTGTAGGTGACCAGCGGGATGTCGACCTTGCCCGCGGCCTGGCTCAGCAGCACGATGCTGCCATCGGCAGCGTCGTAATCCAGGTACTGCCCGGCGGCCCAGCCGCGGACGCCCTGATAGACGACATCGCACCAAGAGATGTCCTTCAGGCAGCCGTTGACGGTGACCATCTGGTTGTACCGGGTCTGGGCGAGCACCGGATATTGCGAGCCCGGCCCGGAACGAATGTTGAGGTGCGCCGCCGAATAGGCGGGAAAGGCGTGGGCTGCGCCTGCGGCGAGCAGCCCGCCGAGAACGGCGCCGACCGACAGAATCATGGTGCGTGTCCGCGTCATTGAATAGCCCCCGTCATCGTGTCGATTGACTGCGGCAGCCGCCGTACCGGCTTCCGCGCCCGGCCCATAAAATCAAACCCGCGCCGGAGGTGCCAGCAGAAATTGCGGCGCCAGGCCGGGCCGGCTCAAAGCGCCTTGACGATCCCCTCGGTCATCTTCTTCGCGTCGCCGAGGAGCATCATGGTGTTGTCCCGGTAGAATAGCGGGTTGTCGATGCCGGCATAGCCCGAGGCCAGTGACCGCTTGACGAACATCACCGTCCCCGCCTTCCACACCTGGAGCACCGGCATGCCGTAGATCGGCGAGGTCGGATCGTCCTCCGCGGCAGGGTTGGTCACGTCGTTGGCGCCGATGACGTAGACCACGTCGGCCTGCGCGAATTCGCTGTTGATGTCCTCGAGCTCGAACACCTCGTCATAGGGGACGTTGGCCTCGGCGAGCAGCACGTTCATGTGTCCGGGCATCCGTCCCGCCACGGGATGGATCGCGTACTTGACCTCGACGCCCTCGGCCTTGAGCTTGTCGCCCATCTCGCGAAGCGCGTGCTGCGCCTGGGCGACCGCCATGCCGTAGCCGGGGACGATGATCACCTTGCTCGCGTTCTTGAGGATGAAGGCCGCGTCCTCTGCCGAGCCTAGCTTCACCGGCTTCTGCTCGCCCCCGGCACCCGCCGCCGCGGTCTCGCCGCCGAAGCCGCCGAGGATGACCGAGATGAAGCTCCGGTTCATCCCCTTGCACATGATGTAGGAAAGGATCGCGCCCGAGGAGCCGACCAGCGCGCCGGTGACGATCAGCGCGGTGTTGCCGAGTGTGAAGCCGATGCCCGCCGCCGCCCAGCCCGAATACGAGTTGAGCATGGAGATGACCACCGGCATGTCGGCGCCGCCGATCGGGACGATGATCAGCACGCCGAGCGCCAGCGCGACGAGGGTGATGAGCCAGAACACGAAATGGCTCTCGGTGACCACGAAGACCACGATCAGGGCGAGCAGCAGCAGCCCAAGCCCGGCGTTGATCAGGTGGCGGCTGGGGAGAAGAATCGGCGCACCCGACATCCGTCCGTCGAGCTTGAGGAAGGCGATCACCGAGCCGGTGAAGGTGAGCGCGCCGATCGCAAGCCCGATCGACATCTCGACGAGGCTCGCGCCGTGGATATGGCCGGGATCGCCGATGCCGAAGGCGGCGGGCGCATAGAGCGCGGCGGCGGCGACGAACACCGCGGCGAGGCCAACCAGCGAATGGAACGCGGCGACGAGTTGCGGCATTGCCGTCATCGGGATGCGCCGCGCGATCACGGCGCCGATGCCGCCGCCGATGGCGATGCCGAGCACGATCAGGAGGAACCCGCCCCAGCCCGGCGCCGCGAGAAGCAGCGTCGTCACCACGGCGATGGTCATGCCGGCGATGCCGAACTGGTTGCCCCGGCGCGAACTGTCGGGGCTCGACAGGCCGCGGAGCGCGAGGATGAAGAAGACGCCGGCGACGAGATAGAGGACGGCAGCGAGATTGGCGCTCACGGTCACTCCTCCAGGGCTGTCATGGTTTCGGCGGGGAACTCGACGCCGACGAATTGCGGGTAGACCTGCCGGAGCACGCCCACCATGGCGGCATCGCTAACCCGGACGAGGTACCAGTCCCCGCCGTCGAGCAGGCCGAGCGTCTTCGAATCGACCTTGATCCGGCCCATGCCCTCGGCTTCCATCACGGTGGTGGTCGGGAGCAGCACGTACGGGCTGCCGTCGGCCAGTTCACCCTCTTCGGCCGCCTCGACATCCATGCCGAAGGAGACCAGCTCGACGGAGGCGAAGATTTCGTCCATCTGCCCCTTGAGCGCGGCGAGGAGTTCATCCGCTGGCACGTTCGCCTCCGTGGCGATGTACTCGAGCATGGCCGGCGGGATCACCTCGATGATCGCGGCATAATCGCCGGCCCGCATCGCAGCGTCGAAGGCCTCGACCTTGTCGCCCAGCGCCGCGGTCTCCGCCTCGGTAAGCGGCCGTGCCCACGCCGGCGAAACCGCCGCGGCGAGCACGACGAACAGGGCGAGCAAGCCGCGCACTGGCCGAAACGCCTGGGTCTGCCGGAAGCGGCTGCTCACCGCTCCTTCCTCTTGTACATGGCGAGCATGCGCTGGGTGACCATGAACCCGCCGACGATGTTGACCGAGGCGAGTACCAGCGCGAGGAAGCCAAAGGTGCGCGCCCAGCCGGTTCCGCCGCCGACCGCCTCGGCTGCCGTGATGCCGACCGCGAGCAGCGCGCCGACGATGATGACGCTGGAGATGGCGTTGGTCACCGACATAAGCGGCGTGTGAAGCGCCGGCGTCACCGACCACACCACGTAGTAGCCGACGAAGATGGCGAGGACGAAGATCGAGAGCCGGAAGACGAAGGGGTCGATCGCCCCGCCGGTCGCCGCAGAGACGCCGTGGCCGATCGCCTCCGCCGCCTGGTCGGCGAAACCCTCCGCCGCGACCGCCGCGTCCTGCGCCGTCGCCGCCGAATCCCTGGCCTGCTCGGCCGCGGCGCGCGCCGCCTCGACCAGCTGTTCGGGGGTCATCGTCTCCATCACGATCCTCCCTTCGGCGCGAACGCCGGATGCACCACCGCGCCGTCGCGAGTGAGGTTGGTCGCCTTGACCAGGTCGTCGTCCCAGTTGACGGCGAGCGTCTTGTTCGCCTTGTCGATCATCGTCTCGACGAATGCGTAAAGGTTGCGGGCATAGAGTGCCGAGGCGCTCGCCGCGATCCGGCCCGGCACGTTGAGATGGCCCACGATCTTGACGTCGCCGACGGCCGCCACCTCGCCGGGCTTCGCGCCCTCGACATTGCCGCCGCGCTCGACCGCGAGGTCGACCAGCACCGAGCCCGGCTTCATCGAAGCGACCATCTCCGCCGTGACCAGCCGCGGCGCCGGGCGGCCGGGGATCAGCGCCGTGGTGATGACGATGTCCTGCTTCTTGATGTGCTCGGCAACCAGCGCCGCCTGCTTGGCCCGATACTCCGCCGACATTTCCTTGGCATAGCCGCCGGCGGTCTCGGCCTGCTTGAATTCCTCGTCCTCGACGGCGACGAATTTCGCGCCGAGCGACTCGACCTGTTCCTTCGCGGCCGGCCGCACGTCGGTCGCGGTCACCACCGCGCCCATGCGGCGGGCGGTGGCGATCGCCTGGAGCCCGGCGACGCCCGCCCCCATGACAAAGACGCGCGCCGCAGGGATCGTGCCCGCGGCGGTCATCATCATCGGCAGCGCCCGGCCGTAGTTCGAGGCCGCGTCGATCACCGCCTGGTAGCCGGCGAGATTGGCCTGGCTCGACAGGATGTCCATCACCTGGGCGCGGGTGATGCGCGGCATGAATTCCATGGCGAAGGCGGCGACGCCGGCCTCGGCCATCGCCTTCACGTCGTCCTCGTGGCCGTAGGGGTCGATCGCCGCGACCACCAGCGCGCCGCGCTTCATCAGCTTCAGTTCGTCGGGGGTCGGCCGGCGCACCTTGAGCACCACATCGGCATCGGCCAGCGTCGCCGTGGCATCGGGCGCGATCGTCGCCCCGGCCGCCGCATAGTCGGCATCGAGGATGCGCGATCCCGCGCCGGCGCCGGCCTCTACCGCCACCGTGGCGCCAAGGCCGACGAATTTCTTCACCGTCTCGGGCGTCGCCGCGACGCGGGTCTCGGTCGGGTCCGTTTCGGTCGGGATGGCGATCTTCATGGCTCGATCCGGTCGGAGACGGCAGCGGCGGTGGAACCTGTCGTGCCCGGCAGCGCCGGGCCCCGCTCCATCAAAGCAGGAAGAATGCCATCAGGACGAGGAGGATGATGACGCCGATCGACACCCACTTGGTCATCGACAGGAACAGGCGGTACGAATTGAGGTGGTCGTTGTAGTCCACCCCGGTCGCGGTGCCGATTTCTACGGCGCCATGCTCAGCCATTCTCGCGATCTCCCGGACCGTGCCCCACTGACGGCGGGCTTTATAGCAAATGCCTCGCGCTGCACAATGCGCCGTTTCGTCCGCGATCGGCAGGTGAGTGGCTTTCCTTCGGGTGTCAGACGCTCAAGTCCATCCCATCGTCGTCCCGAGCGAGCCTGGCGCGGAACAGAAATGGCGTGGCGAATTCCGCCGGCCGACAGGTGAACAAACCAGGCTCGGCCCCGACTGCCGCCTTGCCGCCGGAGCGGAATCGGCGAGTCATGCGCCAACCGTCGCCATTTGGCTGGTGCAATGCCGCCGCAGGGATCATAGTGCCGCCATGACGCTTCGACCCTTGGTTCCGAAGTTCGAAAGCCGCGAAGGCAAACCCGGCAAGGGCTGGCTGGTGCATGCCAGCTGGTCGAGCGGCAGGACCGCCGACATCCCCGGCTTTGCCTCAAAGGCCGAGGCGGAGACCTGGATCAGAAACGAGTCCCCGGCCTGGCTGGCGGCGCGCCTCACCGGCAGCCGCTAACCGCGAACCTGCCCGGCGGCCGGGATGGCGGCTCGTCCCCCGGACGCAGCTACCCGTGGGTCAGCGCCTCGACTTTCCGGGTGTGCGCCACCGCTCCCGTGGCGCCGGTGGTCTTGGTGAGGAGGTCGAGCGTCTCGTCCTCGTCGTCGCCAACCGGGCTCAGCGCCAGGTCCATGTAGGCGCGCGCCCCGGGATCGCGGAGAATCGCCTTTCTCTGTCGCCGGAGCCACGCATAGGTCCCGGCCAGGACCGCATGGGTGTGGATCGTGTCCCGGACGAAGCGCGGCCAGAACCGCCATGGCGCCTCGTGCTCGAGGCCCGGACGCCGCTCCGACGGGTGCTTCAGCCGAAAGATGCCGCCCTGGAGGGGGTGGACGCCCTCGAGGCGAACCGTGGTCGAGAACGTGAGGAGAATCATGGCGAGGCTCTTGATCGGCACACCGGTCGCGACCGCCCGCCGGAGGAGCACCTTCATGTGCGCCGGCGAATAGTAGAGCGACCAGGCTTCCTGATAGATGTCCTCCCATTCCTTTCGGCTCATCCGGGGATGAGCCGTGCAGACGTGCTCGACGTCGTAATTGTTGAGATCGGGGTCCATGGCCACGCCCGCCTTCCACAGCCCCTGATGATCCTCGGAGCCGGGCAGCGGCGTCAGGCAGAAGAACTCGAGGATGTCGATCGGCAGCTCGCTCTGCATGATCGCGATGTCGCGCCGGATGGTCTCTGCGGTATCGGCCGGGAAGCCGAGGATATAGCCGGCGATGGTGATGATCCCCTCGGCCTTCCAGGCGAGCAGCATCTTCCTGTACTCGGTGATCTTGTTCTGCCGCTTCTTGGCGCCGGCGAGATTGTCGGGATTGATGTTCTCGAGGCCGATGAAGACCCGCGTCACCCCGGCGCGCTTGGCCTTCTTCACGAAGTTCGGGATCTTGTGGCAGAGCGTATCGACCTGGATCATCAGGCCGAGCGGGATGCCGCCCTTCTCCTTGAGCTCGATCAGGCGGTCGAGAATCGCCTCCCAGCCCTTGTTGCGGGCAAAGTTGTCGTCGGTGATGAAGAACTTGCAGATGCCCTGCTGCCAGTTGAGCCGCACGAGGTTTTCGACGTCGTCAGGCGAGCGGTAGCGCGACTTCCGCCCCTGAACGTTGATGATGGTGCAGAAGGAGCACTGGTAGGGACAGCCGCGCCCGGCGTCGAAGCTGGTGCTGCGGCCGAGGGTGCGCGTGACATACTCTTTCGGCAGGTAGGGCGCCGGCGTGCCTTCGATGCCCGGCAGGTCTTTCATGAAGTTGTATTCGGGCTTGAGCCGGTCTTCGCTCACGTCACGGAGCACGGCCTCGAAGCGGTCCTCCGCCTCGCCGGCGAAGATCGAGATGCCCATCTCCCGGCAGGCGTCGAGGCCGACGGCCCGCCCGTCGAGCATCGACAGGCAGCCCGAGACGTGGAAGCCGCCCATCGCGACCGGAATGCCGGCCTCGCGGAACGGGCGGGCGATATCGAGCGCCCGCGGATACTGGTTGGACTGGACGCCGACCAGGGCGACCAGGCCGAAACCGCCGTTGCGGCGGAAGCGGGCGAGGAGCGCTGGGACATCGATGCGGGCGCAGGTCTCGTCGATCGGCTCGATGTCGATGGCGATATCGGCGCCGAGAACGCGCCGCTCGGCGCAGTCCTTCGCGATGCCATAGACAGCGGCGAGCGAGTTCGACGGGATCATCCCGCGCCACCAGCGGATTACGTAGCCGTCATCGTCGTAGTGCGACGGCTTGATCAGGATGAGCTGGAAACGCCTGGAGGGCGTCTGCCGCCCCCAAAGTCGGGACCGATTGGGCAAGATTTGCGGCTCCGATCTGTCCGGCTGTCAGCGTCGGCAGTTGGCGCACCACCGTTGCTTCAACTTTCCCACGATATGGCCCAGGCTCCTAGTGAATTCTGGCAATAATCTCTTGGTCGATCGGCGGGCGGAACGGCGGACAGCGACAGACCGGAGGATGCATGGACACATTCGTCGTGATCTCGGGCTGTTCGGGCGACGGCAAGTCGACGCTGCTCGCCGAGCGGGCCGACTACGTGCCGGCTCGGCTGGGTTTGCCGGGTCGAAAGGACTGACTGGCATCCCGCCGAGCTCCGAAGGCACGAGGCGAGTAGACGATGCCGGAACCTTCCTTCTCAATCGGAGGCGGTTACTGCATCGCTTCTTTCGCGGGCATGACAGGAGGGTGGATGCGGCGCCTTGCCATCCCTCATCCCTCCGCCGAGGTCACCCGCACGCCCCCGGGCTCGTGGGCGAGGGTGAAGGGGAAGCGGCGGCCGGGCATGGCAGGGGTGGTGGCCACACCGTCGCCGATCTCGATCGCCGACGGGTGCAGGCCGAATTCCGCCGCGAAGTGTTCCTTCACCGCGATCGCCGCCGCGAGCTTCGGCAGAGGTCCCGCTGCGCCATAGACCCGCTCCAGCGTGCCGGGCAGGAAGTTGCTGCGCTGGACCGCAACGAGGGATAGCCGGGTCGCGCCCGCCTCATGCGTCGCGAGCCCGAAGCCGGGCACGAACCGCCGCTCGGCCAGGAAGGCGCGGCGCTCGGCGGCCGGCCGGTCGCCGAGCGGCCCCTTGGGCAGAAGCCGCTCGGTCAAGGCGACCGTGGCGAGGACGCCCGCGTCGCCAACGATCTGGACGTCGACGGCGAGCGTGCCGGCCGCCGACGTGGGCGCGAGCCGCGCCTCGACCCGGAGCCGGCCCGCCTTCGGCAAGGCGCCGAAGAAGCGGAGCGCGGTGATCTCCT
>JALHRF010000014.1 GCA_022841545.1 Bauldia sp.
GCCCAAGCCTTTCCGGCCCCACCTGACCAGGCCTCGCGCATGACGACTTCGACAGTGGCCGGCATCAACGACCCGGTTCAGAGCATGCGGGACGGGATACCGTCGAGCCAGAGGTCGGTCGGCCGGCTGATCATCGTCGCCGGCACGCTGCTGTTCGCCGCCGCGCTCCTCTTCCAGGTGCTATTCGCCACCGGCGTAACGGCCTCCGGCTTCGCGTCCTGGCGGCCCGTCCTCTATGCCTACGTGCTCTGGGCGCTCGCGGTGACGTTCGGCCAAATGATGATCCGGGGCGAGAGGGGCCAGCGCGCCGCGTTCGTGCTGCCGGCGGTCTTCTTCACCGTGGCCCTGGTGATCTTCCCGACTCTGTTCGGGCTCTACCTCGCTTTCACCGACTGGAACCTCAGCGCGGCCGTCGGCCGGCGCTTCAACGGCGTCGACAACATCGTCGCCCTCTGGAACGACCCGTTCTACTGGAACGCGCTCCAGAACATGGTCTACTACGTGATCGCGGTCTTCTTCGAATACGCGATCGCCTTCGGCCTCGCCGTCCTCCTCAACACCGAGATCAGGGCGCGCCGGTTCTTCAGGGTGGTGTTCCTGCTGCCGTTCATGCTGTCGCCGGTGGCGGTGAGCTGGATGATCGGCAAGTCGATCATGGAGAACCGCTTCGGCCCGGTCGCCCGCCTTGCCCGCTTCCTCGGCTGGGAGAACCCCGCCTTCTTCACCGACCCCTGGATCGCACGGCTGTCGATCGAGGTGATGGACGCCTGGGTGTTCATCCCGCTGATGATGATCCTCCTCCTCGCCGGCCTCCAGGCGCTGCCGAAGGACATCCTCGAGGCGGCGAAGGTCGACGGCGCAAGCCCGTGGCAGACCTTCTGGCGCATCACCTTCCCGCTGATGCTGCCGGTGAGCGTCACCGCCATCCTCATCCGCATCATCTTCAAGCTGAAGCTCGCCGACATCGTCATCAACGTCACCTCCGGCGGCCCCGGCGGTGCCACCGACACCGTGTCGAGCTTCATCTACCGGGAGTATCGCGACCGCTCCAACGTCGGCTATGGGACCGCGCTGGCCGAGTTCTACCTGATCGCGATCATCATCTTCATCACCATCGCGCTCCTCGTCACCACCCGATGGGTCAGCCGCTACTCGACGGGTCGGCCCGTCGAGAGCCGGTAGGAGGCGAGATGACCACCACCACCGCCACCATCGCCGACCGTCCCTTCGAGGACCGGCACCAGCGTACGCGCTTCGTCATCAGCCGGATCGTCATCTACGGCATACTGATCCTCTGGGCCTTCATCTGCCTGTTCCCGATCTACTGGACCCTCACCACGTCGTTCAAGGCGGCGCCGAATGTGATGCAGGGTCATCTCATCCCCTTCGTCGACTTCCAGCCGGACTGGAAAGGATGGCGCTCGCTCGGCCTGTCGCCGGACACGATCTTCGAAACCTCGACGGTGCGCGAGCAGTTCCTGGCGCGCTTCATCAACAGCCTGATCGCATCGATCGGCGCCTCGCTTCTCGCCGTGGCGATCGGGGCGCTGGCCGGCTACGGCCTGGCGCGCTTCCCCTACCGGTTCGGGCCGATGCGCAATAACGACATCTCGTTCTTCTTCCTGTCGCAGCTGATCCTGCCACCGGTCGTTCTCGCGATGCCGTTCCTCGTCCTCTACAAGGAGCTCGCCCTCCTCGACTCCCTCCCCGGCCTGATCCTCGTCTACACGCTGATGGTGCTGCCGATCGTCATCTGGATCATGCGCGACCAGTTCATGACGATTCCGATCGAGCTCGAGGAAGCGGCGCTGGTCGACGGGTTGACGATCTGGGGAACCTTCATGCGCATCGTGCTGCCGCTGGCGCTGCCCGGCATGGTCGCGGCACTCATCCTCGCGCTGGTACTGTGCTGGAACGAGTACTTTTTCGCCGCCCTTCTCTCGGGAGCCAGCGCCCAGACCCTCCCGGTCATGGTCGCGAGCCAGACCGGATCGCAAGGCATCAGCTGGTGGTCGATGGCGGCGCTGTCGACGGCAGCAATCCTGCCGCTCATCGTCGTCGGAATCCTGCTCGAGCGCTACATCATCAAAGGCCTGACGGCCGGCGCGGTGAAATAGAAGCGGTCACGCCGTCGCGGCCGCGGGCTCCAGAATTTCGTCGGTGATCACCTTGAAGCCCGCGAGCGTCGCCGGCCCGAACGAGGTGACGATCGCGACGTCGGTGGCGTCGCGGCCCCGCGCCATCAGGATGCGGCCGATGCGCGGCTTGTTGTGGCGCGCGTCGAAGGTGTACCAGCGTCCGCCGAGATAGACCTCGAACCAGGCGCTGAAATCCATCGGCGCGGGGTCGTACGGCACGCCGATATCGCCGAGATAGCCCGTGCAATAGCGGGCCGGGATGTTCATGCAGCGGCAAAGCGTGACGGCGAGGTGGGCGAAGTCCCGGCACACGCCCCGGCCCTCATGATAGGCGTCCCATGCGGTCTTGGTCGGGCTGGCATGCTCGTAGCCGAACTTGATCCGCTCATGCACGAAGGTGCAGATCGCCTGGACGAGCGGCCACCCCTTCGGAACGTTTCCGAAGAGCGACCAGGCGATGTCGCTGAAGCGGTCCGTCTCGCAGTAGCGGCTGCCGAGCAGGTAGACCAGCACCTCGACCGGCAGCGTCTCGAGCGTGTGCTGGGGCGCGTCGGGGACGACGACGTCCGGATCCCCGCTGTCGCTGACCGTGAACAGCGTCGACAGGGTCACCCGGCCGGCGGGCGCCTGCATGAAATGGCAGATATTGCCGAAACCGTCGCGATACTCCGTCGCGTGGACGGCAGGGTCGATCCGCAGCTCGTCCCGTGTCAGCAGATCGAGCCCGCGCGAGGGGTGTACGCTCAGCGCCAGGATCATCGGCGTCGGCTGCGGACAGTCATAGGCGATCTCGTAGCCCGCACGAAGTTTCAAGGAAGAACCCTTTCCAGCCGCCACACGTCGCGTCGAAGCGCATCTAAGTCCCGAACAGCGGGAAAGGTTCCGTCCAAGGCCGATCGCCGCGTCACCGGCTGGCGCGGCCCAGGCGGTCCGGCCCCGCCGCATTGGCGGTGACCTTGACCGCCACCTGCATCGCGATGTGGTCCGATGCCGACCCGAACCACGACCCCTGTAGTGGAATCGCGGCGGACGGATCGTGAACCACGGCGACGCGCACGAGGTCCTTGTTGCCGATGGCGCCGCTCGAGGGATCGAAGTCCACCCAACCCGGCCCCGGCACGTAGACCTGCACCCAGGCATGGGTGTTGCCGCCGGTGAGGCTGTCGTCATCGTCGGCCACCTTGAGGTAGCCTGACACGAACCGCGCCGCGAAGCCGAGCGATCGGAGCGCCGCGATCATCAGCACCGCCAGGTCGCGGCAGCTTCCACTCGCCCGCTGCAACGTCTCCGTCGGGCTCTGGATGCCTTTTTCGTGCCGGGCGACATGCCGGCAGGTGCGCTTGATGGTCCGGGTCATGTCGACGATGAGGTCGCCGGTATGGGTCGGGCCGTCATACGCGACGAAGCCGGCGGCCCAGCGTTCGACGTCCGGATGCTGTCCGATCGGCGTCGTGAACGGGGTGAGGCTGGCCCGGTCTTCTGCGGGATAGGCAAAAGGGAAGGTTCGCGCGAAATACGCGATCTCATCCCGATCGAAGCCCGTCGCCGCATGGTCCACGCTGGTGGTGCTGGAAAAGGTCAGCTCGTCCGCGTGAACCGCAAATGCCGCCACCGCCAGATGATTGCCAAAAGCATCCCGCGTCCACGACAGGCGGCTCGGACCGGGGGTGATCTCGATCGCGGCATCGAGGACGCGCTGGTCCCCGTCGTCGCGCGGGCGCAGCATCATCACGTGTTCGCCGAACGCCACCGGCCGCCGGTAGCGGTAGGTCGTCAGGTGTCTGATCGTGAGAATCGGCATGGCCGTCCCGCGCCCCGTTCAAGTCCGGTAGCACGCAAGTCCTATGCCACCAAATGGGGCTTTTTCCCGGGGCGACCACTCAAAAAATCAGGCGATGCACTCCCCGCCGTCGATCACCAGCGCATGCCCGGTCATGAACGAAGACCGGTCGGAGGCGAGGAAAAGGATGGACTCCGCGATCTCCTCGACCGTGGCGAAGCGCCCCAACGGGATCTTTTGCCGGACGTATTCGAGGAGCGCCTCGCGCCCGCCCATCTGGCGGGTGAAGGCATCGTTGAAGGGCGTATCGACCCAGCCGGGGCAGAGCGCGTTCACCCGCACGCCGTACTTGCCGTAGTCGATCGCGACCTGCTTCACCATCGCAACAGCGGCATGCTTGGAGGTGGCGTAGGCGATCATCTCGTGGTCGTAGAACACGCCCGAGTTGGACGAGGTGACGATGATTGAACCCCTCCCCGCCGTCTGCATGTGCGGCATGACCAGCCGCATCAGCCGGAAATGGGCGGCGACGTTGACCTGCCACGATGCCTCCATGCCGGCAGGATCGACCGCGGTGAGCGGCCCTTCGACCTGGATGCCGGCGTGGCTGTGGAGGATGTCGATCCGGCCATAGGCCTCGATTGCGCCCTGGACCAGGCGCTCCAGCGCCGCCGGCTCGGCCACGTCGGTCGCGATTGCCCTGGCACGGCCGCTGCCCTTGATGATGGTCCGCGCGGTCGCCTCTCCCGCCACCGCGTCGCGGTCGGCGACGACGACCGCCGCGCCCTCGCGCGCCATGGCGATGGCACCGGCCCGGCCGATGCCCGACCCCGCCCCCGTGACGATCGCCACCCGCCCCTGAAGGATCATCCGCCCGTCCCTCCTGCCGTCTGCTCGCACCGAGGTGTCAATTCCCCGGACGGTCGTGTCAAGTCGGGTCCCCGGCCGCCGCCTAGTGTCGGGGAGGATCGGAGAGGCACGCGAGATGAGCCAGGCCAAGGACGACTTCATCGCGAAGACCATCCAGTACTGGAACCCCGGCAAGACGCTGGAATGGCAGCGCCAGGGCATCGACCTCGTCATCGACAAGCGCGAGGGCTACTACCTCCATGACATGGATGGCCGCCGGCTGATCAACCTCCACCTCAATGGCGGCATCTATTCCCTCGGCCATCGGAACCCCGAAGTGATCGCCGCCGTCCGCGAGGGCATGGAGCACTTCGATATCGGCAACCACCACTTCCCCGCCCTGATGCGGACGGAGCTGGCGGAAATGCTGGCCAAGAACGCGCCGCACGGCCTCCACTTCTCGATGTTCGCCTCGGGCGGCGGCGAAGCGATCGACATCGCGCTCAAGAGCGCCCGCCATGCCACCCAGCGCCGGCGCATCATCTGCCTGCAGCGCTGCTACCATGGCCATACCGGCCTCGCCGTCCAGGTCGGCGACGACCGCTTCTCGAAGCTGTTCCTGTCGGAGGCGCACGAAGGCGACGTCACCAAGGTGCCGTTCAACGACCTCGCGGCGATGGAGGCGGAGATCGCCAAGGGCGACGCGGCCTGCGTCATCATCGAGTCGATCCCGGCCACTTACGGCTTTCCGATGCCGCTCCCGGGCTACCTCGCCGCGATCAAGGCGGCTTGCGAGAAGGTGGGCACGCTGTTCATCGCCGACGAGGTGCAGACCGGGCTTATGCGCTCCGGCGAGATGTGGTGCATCGACACTTATGGCGTCGTGCCCGACATGATTGTCACCGGAAAAGGGCTGTCCGGCGGCATCTATCCGATCGCCGCGGTGATCGCCAACGAGAGGTCGGCGGCATGGCTCAAGGAGGACGGCTGGGGCCACATGTCGTCCTTCGGCGGCGCCGAACTCGGCTGCATCGCCGCCCACAAGGTGATGGAGATCGTGTCGCGGCCGGAGACGCGCTCGCAGTGCCACTACGTCGCCCACTACCTCCGGCAGGGCCTTGCCGAGATCCAGGCGCACCATCCCGATTTCTTCGTCGGCATCCGCCAGCGCGGGTTGATCATGGGCCTCGAGTTCGATCATCCCGAGGGCGCGGTCCAGGTGATGCGCGACTGCTACCGGAACGGCATCTGGGCGATCTACTCCGCGCTCGACCCGCGCTCGCTCCAGTTCAAGCCGGGGCTGCTCTGCGACGTCGCACTCTGCGACGACATCCTCAACCGGCTCGACGCCGCGGTGGGCCAGTCACGGGCGGCGCTGTTCGGGACGGAGCGGAGATGGCGCAGGGAAGCAGCGTGACCTTGCAGCGCGCACCTTCCTGTCATTCCTGCGAAAGCGGGAACCCAGTAAACACCGTCGTCTCCGAGCGAAACGCGGCCTCGTTTACTGGGTCCCCGCTTTCGCGGGGATGACGGTGGTGGTTGGCATTCCGCGCCATGCCCGATTTCGACGCCCTCCCCCACGAGCGCAAACTCGAATGCCTGCGCGAGCTGGCAACTGCCGCCCTTGCCTCGTATGACCTGCCGCCCGCCTCGCCGCCGGTGCTGATCAACCTCAGCGAAAACGCCACCTACCGCGTCGAGGATCCCGCCAGCGGCCGCCGCTGGGCGCTCCGCGTCCACCGCGACGGCTACCACACCACTGCCGGCATCCGTTCCGAGCTGGCATGGCTGCAGGCGCTCCGCACCGATCGTGTGGTGATCACCCCCGTTCCCGTCCCCGGCCGCGACGGCGACCTCATCCAGAAGGTCGGGCACCCCTCGATGCCCGGCCCGCGGCACGTGGTGCTGTTCGACTGGGAGAGCGGCGCCGAACCCTCGGAGAAGGACCACCTCACTGACAAGTTCGGCATCCTCGGCGAGGTCACGGCCAGGATGCACCGGCATTCGGAGCGCTGGGGGCGGCCGGCCGGCTTCGAGCGCCACACCTGGGATTTCGACACCAGTCTCGGCGCCACCCCGCACTGGGGCTCGTGGCGCGACGGCATGGGCCTCGACCCGGAGAAGGAGGCGCTGTTCGCCCGCACCGTAGCCCTGATCGGCCGCCGCCTCGCCAGTTTCGGCAAGCGACCCGACCGCTTCGGCCTGATCCACTGCGACATGCGCCTCGCCAACCTCCTCGTCGACGGCGACACGGTGAAGGTCCTCGACTTCGACGACTGCGGCTTCTCCTGGCGCCTCTACGACGCCGCGACCGCCGTCTCGTTCTTCGAACACGAACCGCATGTGCCGGAGCTGATGGCCGCCTGGGTCGACGGCTACCGGCGCGTGCTCCGCCTGCCTGCGGAAGACGAGGCGGAGATCCCGACCTTCGTCATGCTCCGCCGAATGCTGCTCGTCGCCTGGATCGGCTCGCATGCCGAGACCGACCTCGCCCAGTCGATGGGTGTCTCCTACACCGCGACCACCTGCCCGCTCTGCGAGGACTATCTCAGTCGGTTCGGGTGAACTCGCCTACTCGAAGCACGAACCTCCCCAGCTGAGGGGCGTCGCCTCACCCACGCGCCTTCAGAGGCCGTGAAGAGAACCGATAGCCAACCCGGCTCTGTCCGACACGGTATTGGCCGGCGCCCACCCCCTACTCCGCGGCCTCTCCGGTGGCGGCGGCGGCGGCGGCGGCTTCGGCGGCGCTGCGGCGGCGCTCGACCAGCTTCACCGACAGGATCGACGCCTCGTAGAGGAGGATGGTCGGGATGGCGAGGCTGAGCTGGGAGATGACGTCGGGCGGGGTCAGCACCGCGGCGACGACGAAGGCGAAGACGATGGCGTAGCGCCGCCACGACTTGAGCGAATCGGAGGTGACGACTCCGATCCGGGCAAGGAGCGTGAGGACTACAGGCAGCTGGAACACGAAGCCGAAGGCGAGGATCAGCATCATGATGAGGCTGAGATACTCGTTGACCTTGGGCAGGAGCTCGATCGAGGCCTCGCCAGCGCCGCCGGCCTGCTCCATCGACAGGAAGAAGGTCATGGCGAGCGGCATCACACCGAAATAGACCACGGCCGCGCCAAGGATGAAGAGGAGCGGCGTGGCGATCAGGTAGGGCAGGAAGGCCTGGCGTTCGTTCTTGTAGAGGCCAGGGGCGACGAACTTGTAGACCTGGCTGGCGATCACCGGAAAGGCGATGAAGACAGCGCCGAAGAAGGCGAGCTTGATCTGGGTGATCAGGAATTCCTGCGGCGCGGTGTAGATCAGCTTGATGTCCCGGTCGGGACCCGATGCCCACTCATAGGGGAAGACCAGGACGTTGTAGATGTGCCCGGCGAACGCGAAGCAGAGGATGAAGGCGGCGAGAATCGCGAGCATCGCCCACATCAGCCGCTTGCGCAGCTCGATGAGGTGCTCCATCAGCGGCGCGCGGCTCGCCTCGATCTCGTCTTCTTCCGGCGGCTTGGGAATGATCGCCGTCATGTCTTCACCTCTGCCACCGGAACGGCGGCAACGGGCTCTGCAGATTCGATCACCACCGCCTCGGGCGCGGCAATTTCCGCAGCGGCAACCGGCGTTGCTGCAATAGCGGGCGGCGTCTTCGGCACGGGATTTACAGCGTCGGGTTTGGCCAGGCTTCCGGCGATGCTGTCATCGACCTTCTTGAGGTCGGCCTTGAGATCGGTATCGACCTTGGTCAGCGACTTCTTGAGGTCGGCCATCGGGTTGATCTTGCCGAGCTGGGTCACCTGGTTCTTCACGTCGTCCAGCTCGGCCTCGCGCACCGCCTCGTTGAACTGACGCTGAAAGTCGCCAGCCATCCGCTTCATCTTCGTCGTCCATTGGCCGACGGTGCGCATGGCGCGCGGCAAATCCTTCGGACCGATGACGACGATCGCCACCACCGCGATGAGGAGAAGCTCTGTCCAGCCGATGTCGAACATGATGAAGCCTCTCGCCTCCACGAGCCCGTCGGGACCGCGGAAAAGCGTCCGGCGGGCCTCTGGCGGCGATCAGCCCGCTTTCGTCTTTTCCCGGCCCGCCTCGACGTCGACCGACACGGCCGGCTTGTCTTCGAGGACCTTCTCGTCGTCGTCGGAAAGCCCCTTCTTGAAGCTCTTCACGCCGCGCGCGACGTCGCCCATCAGGTCGGAAATCTTGTTCCGCCCGAAGAGCAGCACCACCACGAGAATGACAATCAACCAGTGCCAGATGCTGAGAGAACCCATCAGCTTGCTCCAAACTCTGCCGCTTGAGACGGACTATCGCAGACGGACCGCCCGGCCGCAATAACAACACCCCTCTGCATTTAGGGGCAGACTTCGCGGAAGGCAAACACCGATGCCTTGCGGCTATTCCGGCTGCTCATCCGTTTCGGCGAGCTCGGCTCGGAACACATCCTCCTCCAGCGGGTCCTCGTCCTCCGTCAACGCGTCCCCGGCATGCGGCTCCGGGATCGAGAAACCCGCAGGAACCCGGCTGTCGAGGAGCCCGGCGCCCTTCAGTTCGTCTACCCCGGGGAGGTCTCCTACGCCATCGAGGCCAAAGTGGGTCAGGAACGCCTCGGTGGTACCATACGTCACAGGGCGGCCGGGGGCGCGGCGGCGGCCGCGCATTCTGATCCATCCGGTTTCGAGCAGGAGGTCGAGGGTGCCCTTGCTGGTTGCCACGCCGCGGATATCTTCGATCTCCGCACGGGTCACCGGCTGGTGATAGGCGATGATGGCGAGCGTCTCCATCGCCGCGCGCGACAGCCGCTTCTGTTCCACCGCGTGACGGGAAAGGAGGAAGGAAAGGTCGCCGGCGGTGCGGAAGCACCACTTGCCTGCCACCTGCACGAGGGTGACGCCGCGCATGGCGTAAAGCTGCTGGAGGTCGCGGAGGTGGCCGGCAATGTCGGCGCCATCCGGGAGGCGCGCGGCAAGATCGTCAGCCGACAAGGGTTCCCCCGAGGCGAAGAGCAACGCCTCGATCATCCGTTCGGTCTGGCGCCGCTCCTCGGGCGACTGATTCTCGGCGGCCGCGTCATTGTCGACGGCGATGACCACGGTTGCGGTTGCGTTAGCCATGACCGGCCTCCGAACTGGTTTCAGGAGCGGGGGCGACCGTGACGCGGTCGCGGATGTAGAGGGGGGCGAAAGGCTCGGTCTGGCGCAAGAGCATCCGCCCCTCACGAACCAGTTCGAGGCTCGCGCCGAACGAACTGGCGGTCACCGACGCGCGCATCTCCGGCGTTAGGTAGGGCGACAGGAAGACCTGGAGCGGCGTCCAGTCGGCAATCCGCCCGATCAGGCGGCTGAGGAGTTCGCGCGCATCCTGGAGCGACCACACCGCGCGCCGCTTCATATGGACCACGGAAATGGCCGTCTCCTGCCGGCGAACGGCGTAGGCGGTGAGGAGATCGTAGAGCGTGGCGGTGAACTCGCTCTTGCGCACGATCTCGATCGGCTCCGGAGCGCCGCGGGCGAACACGTCCCGGCCAAGCCGGTTGGAATTGGCGAGCCGGGCAGCCGCCTCGCGCATCGCCTCGAGCCGCTGCAGGCGAAGGGCCAGCGCGGCGGCGAGTTCCTCGCCGCTCGGCTCCTCGTCCTCCTCGGCAGGCAGGAGCAGCTTCGACTTGAGGTAGGCGAGCCATGCCGCCATGACGAGATAGTCCGCGGCCAGTTCGAGCCGGAGCTTCCGGACCTCCTCGATGAAGGCGAGATACTGTTCCGCCAGCGCCAGGATCGAGATGCGCGTGAGGTCGACCTTCTGGCTCCGCGCCAGCGACAAGAGCAGGTCGAGCGGACCTTCGAAGCCATTGACGTCGACGACCAGCGACGGCTCGTCGTTCGACGCCGCGAGGGGCCGGTAGGAATCCCACATCTCCGCCTGGGCGGATGTGGGCGCGGGTTCCGTCATTCGTTCACGCCTCCACCCGTCCGCTGCCGGCGAGCGCCTGGAATTCGTCGCGCGCCAACGCCCGGTCGAGCGGCTCGGTCTCTCTCGCGATCGCCGTGACGCGGTCGACCCGCCGGCGCACCGCTTCCGACAGGAGCGGTGCTACGTCGGCGATCGCCTGCATGTCCTCCATGCGCCCCGAGCAATGCAGCACGATATCGCATCCCGCCTCGAAAATGGCCCTGCCCCTCTCGCGATGGTCGCCGGCCAGCGCGTTCATCGAAACGTCGTCGCTGAACAGAAGGCCGTCGAAACCGATTCGCCTCCGGATGATATCGCGGATCACGGCCGGAGAAGTGGTCGCGGGGTTCATCGGATCGATGGCGGCGAAGACGGTGTGGCTGGTCATCGCCGCCGGCAGGTCGGCCAGCGCGAGAAACGGCGCGAAATCCGTCGCAGCCAATACATCGAGGTCGGCTTCGACGACCGGCAGGACATAGTGGCTGTCCACAGCCGCGCGGCCCTGGCCGGGGATGTGCTTGACCACGGGCGCGACGCCGCCGGCGATCAATCCGTCGGCGACGGCACGGCCAAGCCTCGCCACCAGCGCCGGGTCACCTCCAAACGACCGGTCGCCGATCGCATCGCTCGCGCCCGGGGTGATCACATCCAGGACCGGCGCGCAGTCGACGGTGATCCCGACGTCGTGGAGGTCGGCCGCCATCAGACGGCCATGCAGCCAGGCGGCGCGCATCGCCGTTTCGGCATTGTGCACCGCGATGTCGCCGAGAACCCGCGGGGCGGGGTAGTCCGGCCAATTCGGCGGGCGCAACCGACGAACGCGCCCCCCTTCCTGATCGATCAGAACCGGCGCATCCCGGCGGCCGACGACATTTCGGAAGTCATCGACCAGGGCGCGCACCTGACTTGGGCTGTCGCAGTTCCGCTTGAACAGGATGAGGCCGAGCGGCTGCTCCACCGCAAAGAACACCCGCTCTTCGCCCGTCAGTTCCGTTCCGGCACAGCCGGACACAAAGGCTTTCACCGCCATGGTCCCTCGCTTGTCGTGGTGGAGTGCCGCGACCCAGGTCGTGATCCGACCCCGGCATTTGCCTCCGGTAAGGGCAAGCGCACGGCGCATGTCGGAATCATGAGGACCAGTGGCAATCGTATGATTCCAGCAGAGCCTTTGGCTCTGAGATTGAAACCAGGGCGAGAAAAGCAGGAATCACGTGTCAGACCCGCTCCATTACCGGGCGAGAATGCAGTCTGCCCCGGCCGCCTTGAGATCCTCGCAGAGGCGCGTCGCATCGCCGCCGCTGAAGGGCCCCACGCGGACCCGGTAATAGATGCCGCGGTCGCCGAGATCTGCGCGGACGATCGTCGGCTGGAACGCGCCGAGGATGCTCGGATAGCGCTGTTGCAGACTGCGATAGGCGGACACGGCCTCGCCTTCCGAACGCACTGCCGTGACCTGCACCAGGACGCCACCGGCCGCCTGTGCAGGGCCCCCGGCGGGGGCGGTGCCGGGGGTGAGGTCGATCGGGCCGTTGGCGCTGTCGCGCGTGGCGACGATGGTCTGTTCCTCACGGGGCGGGGGCGGCGCGGCCGGTTCCGCCGCGGCGACCGGCTCCGGTTGCGGGGTCGGCAGCGCGCGCATGGCTGGCGGAATCTCCGCTTCTGCCGGCGGCGCCGGGATCGGTTCAGGTTCAGGAGCCGCGGCCTCGGACGACGGCTCGGCCTCAACGTTCGCCGTCGCCTGACTGAGCGGATCCGGGTTCACCGCCAAGTCGCCGCCCTCCAGGACCGCATCCATCTCGCTCCGACCCGGTTCCGGAAGGGCGACTGCGACATCGAACTCCTCCGGCTCGGGAAGGGCATTGCCGTCCTCATCGACCCCGGTGGCTTCGCTGCTCACGATTGTGCCGTCGGGCTTGACCACCACGGTCCGCACCATACGCGGCCCGATTTCGGTATCGTCGGATGGCGGCGGTTCGGCTTCGGCGATCACGGTCTCGCCGGCCCCATCAACCGGCACCGGCGAATCGATTCCCGGTCCACCCGGGATGATCACCCGGGAGATGGGATTGTCGGCGATGTCGGCATCGGTCGCGGGAAGGTCGCCGATCTCCGCCCCGCCGGATGTCACCAGATTGGTGTCCGAGCCATCGGACGACGCATCCACCCGGTCATAGATCAGCTTCCCTTGCGGATCGGTTTCGGCAGGGGCTGGCTCAGGCGGAACCTTGGTCGGGCCGGAATCGGCGACAATGATCGGCGGCGGCGCACCGGTAGCGGAGTCGCTCCTGTACAGGAACACCGCCGCGCCACCGATCGCCACGATCGCCATCATTCCGGCAATGACGGCGAACACCCGGCCAGTGCGACGGCGCTTGAATCCAGCGAGTTCCTCCTCCGGGAATGGCGGGAACTCGTCGTCCGACCCATAGGCCTCGAGATCATCGAGGGTGAATTCATCCTCGAACGGGCCTTCCAGTTCCCCGGCAAGGTCAGCCAGGTCGAAATCGTCTTCAACCGGCGGCTGAACCACCGGTTCCGGAGCGGCCTGCCGGCGCGGCGGTGGTGGCGGTGGCGTCGCGGCCTTGGGAGGGGCGAACCGGCTGGGCAGCTGGGATGGCTCAGCCCGGGCCGGGTTCGGGGCGTTTGCCTTGGTGGCAAACGCAGAAAGTGCGGTTGGCGACTCCTCCGACTCCGGCAGCGGACGCACGGGCAGATTTGGCCGATCCGGCCGCGGTGGGCCAACAACGCGTCGCAGCAGCGAGGGCTTGTCGCTCCTCGGCGGCGGGCGCTCAGGCTTGGGCTGAACCGGCTCAACGCGGGCGGGAACCTGCTCACTTCGGGCGGGCGGCGGTCGCAGCGCCGGCGGTGCCGGACGAACGGGCAAATCACCACGATTCTGTGGCGCGGCCGGTCCCCGCGTCGGCGATACATACGACTTCGGCGCGTCGGGTCGGACCGCCGGTCTGGAGGGGGGGACGAAGGCGGCCTCCTCGAAGGCCTGGCTGATATCGAAGTCGAGCCCATCCTGTCGGCGCGGCGGCGTCTCCGGCTTTGGGTCGGGGGCACGCGGCGGGGGCTCGGCGGCGGCCCGGAGCGGCGGCTGCGGCAAGGGCGCCGGATCAGGCTTCGGGTCGGGCTCGGGGACGGCGGAGCTGGCGTTCTCCAACGGCTCGCGAATGGCGGCAAACGACGCCTGGAGGTCGTTCAGGAGCTCAGCCTCGAGGTCACGCTCGACATCGGGTTCGGGCGGCGTTGTGGCGGCCACCGACTTGCCTTTTCCGGTCGGCGCCGGGTCGAAGGGCGGTCGGCCTGAGACGATCCGGGCGAGTTCCGCCAAAGGATCCGAATCGGATGAGGCCTCGGCCGTCTTCCGTTCGCCGGGCGGTCGAACCGACAGTTTCGGGTCGTAGCGGTCGGGCATCGTCTCGTTTTTCTGTCACTCCGCGAAGTTACGCATTGCCGCCGGGAGAGTCCGGCACCCTCAACGCATTTCCTCGGGCGCGCTCACTCCAAGAATAGCCAAGCCCGAGGACAACACCAATTTTGTGGCATGAACGAGGGCCAGCCGAGCCAATGTCGAGTCTGAATCCGCAGGGTTAATAAACCGCAATTGCGGCAACTCCTTGCCACGATTCCAGTGGGCGTGAAGCTCCGACGCGACGTCATGGAGATAGAACGCCACCCGGTGCGGCTCATGGGCGGCGGCGGCGGCCTCGATGATCCTCGGATACTCGAGCAAACGGCGGATCAGAGCCATTTCGCCGCTATCTCCGAGCCGGTCGAGCAGCGCACGCGCGAGCGCTTCCGGACCCGTCTCGAGGCCCTGCATCTCGGTTTCGGCCTGCCGGAAGATCGAGCAACACCGGGCATGGGCGTACTGGACATAGAAGACGGGATTGTCCCGCGACTGCTCGGTGACCTTCTGAAAATCGAAGTCGAGTGGCGCATCGTTCTTGCGGAAGACCATCATGAAGCGAATCGGGTCGGAGCCGACCTCGTCCACGACATCGCGGAGGGTCACGAACTCCCCTGCCCGCTTCGACATCTTGACCGGCTCGCCGCCCCGGAGAAGCCGAACGAGCTGAACGATCTTCACATCGAGTTCGGCCGTGCCGTCGCTGATCGCCTTCACCGCCGCCTGCATGCGACGGACATAGCCGCCGTGGTCCGCGCCGAGCACGTCGATCATCGCGCGGAAGCCGCGCCGGTACTTCTCGTAATGGTAGGCGATGTCGGAGGCGAAGTAGGTGTAGCTGCCGTCCGACTTGATGAGCGGCCGGTCGACATCGTCACCGAAGGCCGTCGCGCGAAACAGCGTCTGCTCGCGATCCTCCCAATCCTCGGGCAACTGGCCCTTGGGCGGTGCAAGCCGGCCCTGGTAGACGTAGTCCTTGTCGCGGAGCGCCGCGATCATCGTCGCCACCGCGCTCGGATCGCCGAGGGTAAGCGAGCGCTCGGAGAAGAACACCTCGTGCTCGATGGCGAGCGCCTTCAGGTCCTCGCGGATCATCGCCATCATCATCCGGACCGCGGTATCCCGCACCAGCGGCAGCCACTCGTCCTCCGGCATGGCGAGGAGGAGGTCACCGTGCTCGCGCGCGAGCGACTCGCCGACGGGCTTCAGGTAATCTCCCGGGTAGTAGCCCTCCGGGATTGGGCCGATCTCCTCTCCAAGCGCCTCGCAATAGCGGAGATAGGCGGACCGGGCGAGCACGTCGACCTGCGCACCGGCGTCGTTGATGTAGTACTCGCGGGTGACTTCGTGGCCGCTAAACTCGAGAAGATTGGCGAGCGCGTCGCCAAAGACGGCGCCGCGGCAGTGGCCGACATGCATCGGCCCCGTGGGGTTGGCCGAGACATACTCGACGTTCACCAGGGGCCTCGCGCCGGCCGGCGAACGGCCATAGGCGGCGCCTTGTGCGACCAGCGCGGCCAGCGCCTTCTGCAGGTAGGCTGGCTTGAGCCGGATGTTGACGAAGCCGGGCCCGGCGACCTCCGCCGTTTCGACGTCCGCGTCGCGGGCGAGTGCGACGGCGATGCGGGTGGCGAGGTCGCGCGGCTTCAGGTCGAGCGGTTTCGATAGCACCATGGCGGCGTTGGAGGCGAGGTCGCCGTGGCTTGCGTCGCGCGGCGACTCGACCAGCACGCGGCTCAGATCGAGGGCGGCCGCGTCTGCGGCAGCCACCGTCTGAACGATGCCGCGAATACGATCTGTGAAGTCCTGGAAGATGTTCATTGGGAATGGCCGCCTGTCAGGCCGCCGCCTAGCCCAAATCGCCTTGCCGGTCAAAGCCTTTCCAGCCGGTCAAGGGACGAGGACGATCGTCTCTCCCACCCTTGGAACGCGTGTGGCGACGCCCCCTCCCGATGCGGCAAGGAACCGGGCGCGCTGCTCCGTCGGCGGCTCCTCGCTCAACGCAAACGTTCCCCAGTGGATGCCGATCGCAACCCGTGCGCCGAGGATGCGGGCTATCTCTGCCGCCTGCTCCGGGTCGACGTGGAATGGCGCCTCGAGCCGCCTGGGCTCATAGGCGCCGATCGGCACCAGGGCGAAATCCACCGGCCCCGAGCGCCGGCGGATATCGGCAAAGACCGAGCCGAACCCGGTATCGCCGGCAAAATAAAGTCGCGTGCCGCGATACGAGAGGATCCAGCCGGCCCAATGGGAGCTGTCGGGCGGTTCCGGCAGGCGACGCACGCCATGGATCGCAGGCACAGCCTCGACGGCGATACCGCCCCAGCGTCCCTTCGCGAACCAGGACATCTCGATCACGGTCCGGAAACCGACGGGCGCAAGCAGGCGGCCGGTGCCCTCCGGAACAAGGACGATCGCCTCGGGATTGCGCACCGCGAGCCGGCGGAGGGATGGCAGATCGAGGTGATCGTAGTCGGCATGGGAGATGACGATGAGGTCGATTGGCGGCAGGTCGGCGAGAGCTGGCGCCGGCGGGGCGAGCCGCGCCAGGCGGATCGGGCCGGCGCCGACGGTATCCATGAAGACGGGGTCGGTGAGGACCCACTTTTCCCCAATTCGGATCAGGGCGGTGGCGTGGCCAATCCAGGTCACGGCAACGCCGGAACCTGTCGCGGCGGCAAGACCCGCTTCAACCTCGTCGTGGGGAAGCACATGCCCGGCCGGCAGCCGGCCTGCCTCCGGGAAAAGACCGAGCTGCATCCGGACGAGGTGCGGGGTCCAGTCTCGCCGGGTCGCGGTGGACTCGGCAAAACTGCCGACATTCTCGTAGCGTCGGGGTGGGCCGCCCTCGGAGTCAACGGTGGCGCAGCCGGCCAGCGCGAACGCGAGCAACAGCCATCCGGCGGGACTTCTAAGGGTCACCGCTGCCGCTCTTCACTGGCGAACACGCGGGCGTATTCAGCGGCGGCGTAGCGGTCGGTCATGCCGGCGAGGAAATCGCAAACGCGCCGAGCCGCCGTGGCGGAGTCGTCACCGGGCGCCGGCCGCCAATCCGGCGGCAGTGTGCCGGGATCGGAAAGGTAGTGACGGAACAGGCGGCGAACCATCGCCTCGGCCTCGTTCATCACCGACATGACGGCCTCAGTCCGGTAGACGGCGCGGCCGAGCGCGGCCTTGATCTCGCGGTCGGCGACGGCCATCGCGGGCGAGAACTGGAGGATCGGCGCGGGGGCGCGCCGAACATCGTCCGCCGAGGATGGCCTCAGCGTATGGAGCCGCCGATTCGCCTCCGCCACCACATCGTCCACCATCGTGCCGATCAGGCGACGGGTCAGCTCATGGCCAGTCCGCGCGGGATCAAGGGTGGGAAATTCCAAGCGAATATCTTCAAGAAACCGGCGTGTTATGAGAACATCCTCAAGCGCATTAAAAGAAAGCAGCCCGGCCCTCAACCCGTCGTCTATATCGTGGGCGTCATAGGCGATGTCGTCGGCGATGGCGGCGGCCTGGGCCTCTGGTCCGGCGAAGCTCCACAGCCACAGATCCGAACGGGCGGAGTACGCGGCGATGACCGGCGGAACACCTGTACCGGCGTGTCTGCCTGTCGGCTGTCCCGAGGCATCGACCAGGGGTCCGTTGTGCTTGACCAAGCCCTCGATTGCCTCCCACGTGAGATTGAGGCCATCGAAGCGCGGATACCGCCGTTCGAGCAGCGTCACAACCCGTACCGACTGGGCGTTATGGTCAAAACCGCCGTAATCGGCCATCTCGAGATTGAGCGCGCGCTCGCCGGCATGCCCGAAGGGCGGATGCCCGAGATCATGGGCCAGCGCCAGGGCCTCGGCCAGGTCCTCGTCGAGGCGCAGCGTCCGGGCGATTGCGCGCGCAATCTGCGACACCTCAAGCGTGTGGGTGAGACGGGTACGGTAGTGGTCGCCCTCGTCCACGAGGAAGACCTGGGTCTTCTCACGCAGGCGGCGGAATGCCGTCGAGTGGATTACACGGTCGCGATCGCGCTGGAACTGAGTCCGGGTCAGGCTCGGCGGTTCATTTTCGAGCCGGCCACGACTTTGCGCGGGATCGGAGGCATAGGGCGCACGCTGCGTGCCAGCGAGGCCAATGCTTTCGGTGACCATTGGCAAGCGTTGGGTTCCACGGGAATTGACTTCGAGCCCGCCTCTTCTTAACTATCGCACATCGGGAAACACAAGCGATGACAGACGCTTCGACGCTGAATGTAACAATCTCCGACCGGGCGGCGCGTCGGATCGCGTCGATTCTGGCCCAGGAACCGAACGGCACGGCACTCCGGGTCAGTGTCTCGGGCGGCGGCTGCTCCGGCTTCCAGTACGGCTTCGACCTCGACAAGACGCGCGGCAACGATGATCTGATCCTTGAGCGAAACGGTGCGGTCGTCCTCATCGATTCGGTGTCCCTGCCCTTTGTCGGCGGCTCCGAGATCGATTTCGTCGACGACCTCATCGGTCAGTCGTTTCAAGTGAAGAACCCCAATGCCACCGCGTCCTGCGGTTGCGGAACGAGTTTCTCGATCTGAGGTTTGGACATGCCGGGTCCCAAGCGCCAGTCAGGGCCGAAGCAACCCGGAAAATCGAAGAAGGCGTCTGCGTCGGCCGCCTCCCCCGCGACGAAACGCGGGACGCAGCCCACGAAGAAGCCGGCGGCCAAGGCCGCTTCAAGGCGTCCCGCACCCGCTGCCAAGCCCACGTTGCGAACGACCAGCCCGGCCGCAAAACCTGCCGCGCGTCCGCCCAAGGCGGCCGCGCCCGCCAAGTCGCGGAACGGCGGCCGGCAGGCCCCCATGCCGACCCAGGCTCCACCGCTCCGCCGGGCCGCGGACCTGAGCTTCGCACTCAACAAACTGCACCAGGTCGCCCTGCTCGCCACCGACCTCGACCGCTCGGTCGCTTTTTATCGCGATGTGCTCGGTCTCCACTACATGGACCGCTACGATCCGCCGGGACTCGCCTTCTTCAACCTCGGCAGCGGCGTCCGGCTGATCCTCTCGGCGACCTCATCCAAGGCGACGCTCTATTTCCTGGTCGATGACATCGAGTCGGCGTTCCGGGTGCTCGCCCAGCGCGGCGTATCGTTCCTGCACAAGCCGTCGATGATCCACCGTGACGACGAAGGCCGGCTCGGCAAGAAGGGCATCGAGGAATGGATGGCCTTCTTCAAGGACCCCAGCGACAACGTGCTGGCGCTGGTGGCGCGGCGTTAAGCTCCGGGCAAAGCGTTCATTAGGCATTCTTCACGGGACACTCGGGTGGCTATCGCCTTGTCTGATACGTCGCACCATATAGCGCGACGATGGAGCGATTTTCCCGCCTGCCTTTCCCGAATGGCCACGAAATCAGGCTGAGCGAACTGCTCGGGGCCTTCAGCCATGCCCTCGACCTGACCGAGGGCCAGCCGCCGGGACACTGCATCCGGGGCTGCTGGATCGGGATGCACGTTTCCCGCGAACTCGGACTCGCCGACGACGATGCATGGGATCTCTACTACACCTTGCTCCTCAAGGATCTCGGCTGCAGCAGCAACGCGGCGCGGGTGTGCGAGCTCTATCTGGGCGACGACCTGAGCCTGAAACGGGAGTTCAAGCTGGTCGACGGCAGCATGGGCCAGGTGCTTCGCTTCATCGCCTCCCACGCCGGGGCCGACGCTTCGATCGTCAACCGCTTCCGGACCGTCGTCGACCTGCTCCGGAACGGCCAGGGCTACGTCCGCGAGATGCTCGACACCCGCTGCCACCGCGGGGCGGACATCGCCCGGCAGATGCATTTTTCCGAAGGGGTGGCGGAAGGCATCCTTGCGCTGGACGAGCACTGGGACGGAGGCGGGCATCCCCTCGGACTGAAGGGCAAGGCCATCCCGCAGAATGCCGGCATCGCCCTGCTCTCGCAGGTGGTGGATGTCTTCCAGACCACCGGCGGCGCCGCGGCGGCCCGCAACGAAATCAGGCGGCGCTCCGGGACGTGGTTCGACCCCGACATTGCCGCCGCGTTCGATCGAGTCGCCGAATCCCCAGACTTCTGGCGGGGCCTCGTCCGCAACGATCTCGACACCGTGATCCTCGACCTTGAGCCGGCGCACGAGGCGCGACCCGTGGACGACGACCTGCTCGACGATATCGCCAGGGCCTTCGCCCAGGTGGTCGACGCCAAGAGCCCCTACACCCACGACCACAGCACCCGCGTCGCCGACTTCGCCGACGGCGTCGCGGCCGAACTCGGCCTCGCTCCGGAGAGCCGGCGCTGGCTCAGGCGGGCGGCCCTGCTCCACGACGTCGGCAAGCTGGGCGTCAGCAACACCATTCTGGACAAGCCGGGCAAGCCGACGCCCGAGGAGTGGGAGGCAATCAAGCGCCATCCCGCCTACACCGAAACCATCCTGTCGCGGATTGCCGCCTTTGCCGACATGGCAGCGGTGGCGGCGAACCATCACGAGCGCCTTGACGGCAAGGGCTATCCCAAGGGTCTCCAGGGCGCCGATATCAGCCTCGAGACCCGGATCCTCACGGTCGCCGACATCTACGAGGCGCTCACCGCAGACCGACCCTACCGCCGGCCGATGTCGCAAGCTGCGGCACTCGCAGTCATGGCCGACGACATCGGCACGGGAATCGACGCGGACTGCTTCGCGGCGCTGAAGCGCGTCGTCGTTGTCGACGAGCAGGAACCGGCGAGCGACCAGCGACTGGAAAAGGCCTCCTGACGGAGGCACTACTGGAACGCTGGCTCCGCGAAGCTCCGGAGCTTGCGGGAGTAGAGGCGCTCGGGCTCCACAAGTATCCAGCGCCTTCTCGGCGAAGGCGGAGAGTGCGGCACCCGACAGGCGACGGAGAGGACTACTCGGCCGCCACCAGATGCCGCGAAGGAGGAGGGACCGAACGGCCCAGCGCGCGCGCTTCGTCGATCCATGCCGAGATGGCATCCTTCTGCGAGGCGAGCGCATCCTCCGCGGTCTCGCCGTCCGACATGCAGCCGGGCAAGTCAGGAACGAGCGCGACGAACCCGCCACCCTCGTCCTCCGCGAGCGGCTCGATGATCACCGGATATTCAAGACCCTGCATTGCGCGTCTCAACCACCGCGTCGATGAAATTGCGAGTTTCCCTATATACGCCACCTTGACCGGACGGCGCTGCGGGATCGTGAGTATCCGCTCCTGGGTCGGATCCGATATCTTCCATGAGAGCCGCCACCCGTCGGCGGTGAACACCGAACCCCGACCTGAACGCCGATCCGCTGGATGTCTGCAATCTGCCAGTTCAGCGGCCGGGTTGCGGCGCATGCGCCCGACCATGGTAGAGGTCCGGGTCAGCAAGCGCCCGTGGCCGCTACTGGAACGCGGTCTCGGCGAAGCTCCGGAGCTTGCGGGAATGGAGGCGCTCGGGCTCCATCGAGCGGAGCTCCTCCATGGCGCGGATGCCGATGTCGAGGTGCTGGCTGACCTGGCGGCGGTAGAAGTCGGACGCCATGCCGGGCAGTTTCAGTTCGCCGTGGAGCGGCTTGTCCGAAACGCAGAGCAGCGTGCCGTAAGGAACGCGGAAGCGGAAGCCATTGGCGGCGACGGTGGCCGACTCCATGTCGAGGGCGACCGCCCGCGACTGCGAGAAACGGAGCACCGGCTCACGATGGTCGCGAAGCTCCCAGTTGCGGTTGTCGATGGTGGCTACGGTGCCGGTCCGCATGATCCGCTTCAGCTCGTAACCGGACAGGCCGGTCACCTCGGCCACCGCCTCCTCGATCGCCACCTGCACCTCGGCGAGCGGCGGTATCGGCACCCAGGTGGGAAGGTCGGCGTCGAGAACATGGTCCTCGCGGACATAGCCATGGGCCAGAACATAGTCTCCGAGGGCCTGGCTGTTCCGGAGACCGGCGCAATGGCCGAGCATCAGCCAGGCATGCGGTCGGAGCACCGCGATATGGTCGGTGATGGTCTTGGCGTTGGACGGGCCGACGCCGATGTTGACCATGGTGATGCCCATGTGGCCGGGCCGGGTCAGGTGATAGGCCGGCATCTGCGGCAGGCGCTCGACGACGATTCCGGAGACGGGTGCCTCGGCACCGGTAGGGGTGAGGAGATTGCCCGGCTCGACCAGGCTCTCGTAGCCGCTGCCGCCGGCGGCCATCATAAGACGCGCCTTGGTGACGAACTCGTCGATGTAGAACTGGTAGTTCGTGAAGATCACGAAATTCTGGAAGTGATGCGGGGACGTCGCCGTGTAGTGCGGCAGGCGATGCAGCGAATAGTCGATCCGGGATGCGGTGAACGGGGCCAGCGGCATCGGCGCGCCCGGCGCGGGCTGGTAGGTGCCGTTGACGATGGCGTCGTCCATCACGGCAAGATCCGGGACATCGAAGAGGTCGCGGAGCGGACGCTTGATCCGGTCGCTGATCTCGCCCTCGACATGGATGCCGTCGGGAAAGGCGAAATGAAGCGGGATCGGCTCGGCCGAAGCGCCGATTTCGAGCGCCACGCCGTGATTACGGATGAGCAGACGGAGCTGTTCAAGGAGGTAGCCGCGGAACAGCGACGGCCGGGTGACCGTCGTCGAATAGACTCCCGGCCCGGCAACGTGGCCGTAAGAGAGCCGGGAATCGATCTGGGCGTAGGTCGAAGTCTCGAGCAGAACCTCGGGATAGGTCGCGCGGACGCGCCCGGACAGCGTCCCACTCTTCAGGAACTCCGCGAACCGGTCGCGGAGAAAGGCGGTATGCGTGTCGTAGATCAGCTCAAGCCGCGCCAACGCCGCCTCGGCATCCCGGAACCGTTCGGTCGGGATTCGCTTCGGCGTCAGCACGACATTCTGATCGGCGCTCATGTCGCCCCGGCAACAGACCCTACGTCTTCAGCGTCGCCTTGAGCGTGATGCTCGGCACCGAGGCAAGCGCCTTCGACACCGGGCAGATCTCCTTGGCCTTGTTCGCCGTCTCGGCAAAGACGGCATCGGTGATGCCGGGAACCTCGGCTTCGGTCTCGAGCTCGATTCCGGTGATGCCGACGCCGGCCTGAATCGTGACCGCCACGGTCGTCCGGATGCTCTTGGGTGGGGTGCCCCCAGCGGTCAGGAGACCCGAAAGCTGCATCGAGTAGCAGCTCGCATGCGCCGCCGCGATCAGCTCCTCGGGGTTGGTCTTGCCGCCGGTCTCGAAGCGCGAGGCGAAGGTGTAGTCGCCCTTGAAGGCGCCGAACGAAACCTCGCCGCCGCCCTCCTTGAGCGAGCCCTTCCACTCCGCATTCGCTTTTGACACAACCGCCATAGTCGCCTCCCTTCAGGGTTATCGATGCCGGAGCAACGGTGTAGAGGATGGCGGGGCAAATTCCAAACCCAAAGGCGAGCAGCGGTCTTCCCTCTCAAGCGACAGGAGATGCGCCATGAAGCCGTCGATCGATTTCTGGTTCTCGATCGGAAGCACCTACACCTATCTCAGCGTCATGCGGCTTCCCGAAGTCGCCGCGAAGAGCGGCATCCACTTCGTGCCGCGGCCGTTCTCGGTGCGCTCGATCATGCGGGAAATGGACAACATCCCCTTCGCCAACAAGCCGGTGAAGGCCGCCTACATGTGGCGGGACATCGAACGCCGGGCGGCACGCCACGGGCTCGCACCGCGGTTGCCGGCGCCGTATCCGCTCAGGGAATTCGACCGTGCGAACCGGGTGGCGATCCTTGCCGCCGAGGAGGGCTGGTGCGAGGCATATCTTGCAGCCACCTACCGGCGGTGGATCGAGCAAGGCGAGGAAGCCGGCTCGGAGCCCAATCTTTCCGCCAGCATTGCCGAGGCGGGCGGGACGCCGTCGCGGGTGATCGAGCGCGCGGCGTCGGACGAGGCGGAACGGAGCTATGTGGCCGCCACCGATGAGGCCAGGCGCCTGGGCATCTTCGGATCACCCACCTTCGCGGTCGACGGCGAACTGTTCTGGGGCGACGACCGGCTCGAAGACGCGATCGCGTGGCGGAGGGACGGGCGTCTCGACCGGCGAGAGACCCGTCCGTAGCGTCGCCCGCCTATGGCTGGCGCGTGAGTGTCCAGCAGGCCACGACCTTGCTGGCCGGGTACTGGTGCCAGTAGCACATGTCGATGGTGTTGTTGTCGCGCAGGGTGAAGTCGTACTGCCCGTCGATGTCGATGAACATGCCGCTGCGGTATTCCGGCGGCTTCAGCATGCCGATGAAGTCTTCGGTGAACTTGCCCTCCGTGGCACCGGCAAAGCGCGTGCCATCCTGCTGCTTCACCACGTAGGTGAACTCGATGAAGTTGTCCGGGAAGTTCGCACCGTTGTGGTCGGGCACGCGGTACGGATTCGGCCCGATATGGACCGCCTGGGTCTCGCCCTTCCACGTCCCGACGAGGTTGGGGATGTCTTGCGCGGCAGCCGGGCTCATCGCGAGCACCGACAAACCAATGAGCGCCAAGCCTGCCAGTCGGGCCTGCTTCATTGTCAGCATGGAGTCCTCCACTGTTTCAGCGGGGGGACCATAACCACCGACGCAGAGCGGGAAAACCCCCCGTACCGTCGACGGGTTCGCCGTCGAAAGGGGGCTGCCCGCAGGCGAAGCCGGCGCTATGCTCGCCCCAGATCGCGGAGCGGCACGATATGAGAATCGCCACCTGGAACATCAACGGCATCCGCGCGCGGCTCGAAGGGGCCGTGCAGTGGACGAGCGAGGTTCGGCCCGACATCCTCTGCTTCCAGGAGATCAAGATCGAGGACGCCGCATTCCCGCGTTCGGCATTCGAGGACCTCGGCTACAATGTCGAGACCCTCGGCCAGAAGAGCTTCAACGGCGTCGCCCTCCTTTCGAAGCTGCCTTTCGACGAGGTGTCGCGCGGCCTGCCCGGCGACGATGCGGACAGCCAGGCGCGATTCATTGAGGGCGTTTTTTCGATTTCGGGCGGCGCAATCCGCGTCGCGTCACTTTACCTGCCCAACGGCAACCCGGTCGGCACTGACAAGTTCACCTACAAGTTCGCCTGGATGGATCGACTGGAAGCCTATGCGAAAGCGAGGCTTGCAGCGGAGGAAATGTTCGTGTTCGCCGGCGACTATAACGTCATTCCGGAGCCGATCGACGCCCGCTACCCGGAGCACTGGGTCGAGGACGCGCTGTTCCAGCCGGAGACGCGCATGCGCTACCGCCGCCTCCTCAACCTCGGTCTCACCTGCGCCTTCCGCGCCTGCTCGAGCGAGCCGGGCTACTACTCGTTCTGGGACTACCAGGCCGGCGCCTGGCAGCGGAACAACGGCATCAGGATCGACCACCAGCTCCTGTCGCCGCTCGCCGCCGACCGGCTGCGCGGGGCACAGATCGACAAGCGCACCCGGAGCTGGGACAAGCCCTCCGACCACGTCCCCGTGATGATAGAACTCGACGTATGAGACGTTTGCCGTGCCGCCTCAAGCGGTGGTATGGTTCGGGACATGCGCGGGATGATAGCGGTCCTCTTGTTGATTGGCGCGACTGCCGGCCTGACGATGCCAGTATTGGCGGACTGTCGTTGCCGCGGAAGTGACGGGACGATCTTCCAGCTGGGCGAACTCGCCTGCATCAAGACGGCAAAGGGCCCGCAGCTCGCCCGCTGCGAGATGGCGCTCAATAATTCGAGCTGGACCGTCGTCCGCGACGATTGTCCGTCGGCGATGTCGACGCCGGCGCCGCACCTCGCCGCGATAGTGACGAACGCGGTCGCACCTAGGGCAAGCGGGACGGTGCCTCACTCGGATCTGCGTTGAGCCGCCGATCGAGGCGCGTATCGCCGGGAACGGCAGGCTGCCGGGTAACTGAAACTCACCGCAGGCGCGCTCAGGCGTAAAAGGATGTCGATGCTCGGATCGACTTCGTCCGCGACGCCCTTCACGAGGATCGACTGCTTCCCGAGATGAGCGAGGGAGATCTTCACGTCGTCGGCCTCGGTCTTTGCCGTGACGTCGCTTTCGTCGATACCGCCGACGAACGCGGACGTGGAGAAGCCGATGTGGAAATCGGTGATCGTGTCGTGGCCGAACTTGCCGAAGAACAGGAACGTGTCGAGGCGGTTGTCATAGACGACGGCGTCGGTCTGGTTGCCGGACAGGATGTCGTTGCCGCGGCCGCCGATGGTCCGATCGGAGCTGCCGCCACCGGCAAGCACGTCGTCGCCGTCGTCCCCGTCGAGCTTGTCGAGGTTATTGCCGCCCGAGAGCGAGTCGTCGCCCTTTCCGCTCTTTAGGAGGTCGACACCTTACTGGCCGGTCAGCACGTCGTCCCCGGCGCTGCCCAACATGCGGTCGCCCGCATCGTCGTCGACCGGACCGTCGGTGAGAATGTCGTCGCCCTTCCCGCCCCCATGCTACGGTCCGCGCCCTGGCGCGACCCTAGAGGAGGAGGTCAAACGAAGCGAAACTACTTTTTCTTCTTGTACTTCTCGAGTTCCTGGTCGGCCAGCGCCATGGCCGTGCGGCGCTCGTTCTCGGTTGCGATCGACAGGGCCCGCTCCTGCATCTCGAAGACCCAGGAATCGGACGCCTTGGCGCGTTCGCGCGCGATGGTGAGATACATGAGGCCGAGCACCGACTGGCGGGGCACGCCGTCACCTTCGAAGAGCAAATGCCCGAGCAGCGCCTGGCCGCCGACGCTGCCCTTGTCGGCCGCGAGCTTGGCCCAGCGCGCCGCCTGAAGCGGATCGCGCTCGCCGCCCTCACCGTTGTAATACATGCGCGCCAGACTGACCTGGGCGTCGGGATCACCGAAATAAGAGGCCGCGTACGAGTAGATCTGCCGGGCCCGCGCCGGGTCCTGCTTCACGTCGGTGTTCGGGATGCCGCTCTTGTAGTAGCCGCCGAGCGCAACGAAGGCGTTGGAGATGAACCGCGAATTGGGCTGGCTCGGGCCGTCATCGGCGTGGGCGTCGGCCATCTCGCTGAACAGTTCGAAGGCCTTGTAGTCGTCTCGCGCGATCCCGTCGCCCTCGGCATACATACGGCCGAGCTTCCACTGCGCGATCGGGTTGCCCTTGTCGGCGGCAAAGCCAAGCGCCTCGGCCGCGGTCTCCTTGTCGCCGCTCTTGTAGGAACTGAGACCAAACTCCAGAGCCTCGGTGGGAGCCGTGTCCGCTCCCAGCGTCTTCGCATCGAAAGCGGCGGCCCCTCCCACGAGGCCGAGAACCGCCGAGGCTGCCAGCACCCCCCGGAACACGTTACAGATCCGCATAGCTCACCACTTCCACTGCCCCGCCCGGATGGGTCACGGCGCCGTTCCGCGCCGGACCGACTCCCTGGGCGTATTTCCAGATTGCGCCGCTTCTGTAGTCGGTCTCGCGCGGCGACCATTTTTCCCGCCGGGCCGCCAGCTCGGCGTCGCTCAGGCGGACCGCAAGCGTGCCGGCGGCGGCATCGATATCGATGATGTCACCGTCCGCGATCAGTGCGAGCGGACCGCCGAGGGCCGCCTCCGGCCCGACATGGCCGATGCAGAAGCCCCGCGTGGCGCCCGAGAAGCGCCCGTCGGTGATCAGCGCCACCTTCTCGCCGGCCCCCTGGCCGTAGAGCGCGGCGGTCGTCGACAGCATCTCCCGCATCCCGGGCCCGCCCCGCGGCCCCTCGTAGCGGATGACCAGAACCTCGCCGTCCTTGTAGCGCCGCTCGCTCACGGCGGCGAAGCACGCTTCTTCCGAATCGAAGCAGCGCGCCGGACCGGAGAACTGCAACATCTTCATGCCCGCGACCTTCACGATCGCCCCATCGGGCGCAAGGTTGCCCTTGAGGCCGACCACGCCGCCAGTCGGCGACAGCGGCTTGTCTGCCGGCCGCACGACGTCCTGGTCGGGGTTCCATTTCACGCCCTTGAGGTTCTCGGCGATGCTGCGCCCGGTCACCGTCAGGCAGTCGCCGTGCAGATAGCCATTGTCGAGAAGCGTCTTCATGAGAAGCGGCACGCCACCCGCCTCGTACATGTCTTTGGCGACATAGCGGCCGCCGGGCTTCAGGTCGGCGATGTAGGGGGTCTTCCGGAAAATCTCGGCGACGTCGAACAGATCGAAGGCGATCCCGCATTCGTGGGCGATCGCCGGCAAGTGCAGCGCGGCGTTGGTCGAGCCGCCGGAGGCCGCAACGGTCACGGCCGCATTCTCCAGCGCCTTGAGGGTGACGATGTCGCGGGGCCGGATGTTGTGCGCGACCAGCTCCATCACCTTCTCGCCGGCCGCCATGCAGAACTTGTCGCGAAGCTCATAGGGCGCCGGCGCACCAGAGGAGTAAGGCAGCGCCAGCCCGATCGCCTCCGAGATCATCGCCATGGTGTTGGCGGTGAACTGGCCGCCGCACGAACCGGCCGACGGACAGGCGACCTGCTCCAGCGTCTCGAGATCCTCGTCCGACATCTTGCCGACGGAGTGCAGGCCGACCGCCTCGAAGACATCGACCACCGTCACGTCGCGGCCCTTGAAGGTACCGGGAAGGATTGACCCGCCATAGATGAAGACCGATGGCACGTTGAGGCGGCACATCGCCATCATCATGCCCGGCAGGGACTTGTCGCAGCCGGCGAGGCCGACAAGGGCGTCATAGCCGTGGCCACGCATGGTTACCTCGACGGAATCGGCGATGATCTCCCGCGATACCAGCGACGACTTCATGCCCTGATGGCCCATGGCAATGCCGTCGGTGACGGTGATGGTGCAGAACTCGCGCGGCGTGCCGTTGGCGGCGGCCACGCCCTTCTTCACCGCCTGCGCCTGGCGCATCAGCGAGATGTTGCAGGGAGCAGCCTCGTTCCAGCAGGAAGCTACACCGACGAACGGCTGGTGGATCTGCGCGGCCGAGAGGCCCATGGCATAGTAGTAGGAACGATGCGGAGCGCGCTGCGGTCCTTCCGTGACGTGACGGCTGGGCAGTTTCCGCTTGTCTATGACACGCGCGTCCATGATGGTCCTTTGCCGGCGCCTCCGACGCAGGGCCTGCACACCGACGCAAAGCAACGCCGTCCCCGAACGCGGGGTACCGCCGCCAGTTCTTGCGCCAGGTGCTTTGCCCCCCTCGGCAGGCGACCTGAGTTCCCCTCACCCTTCATGGCACTTTATGGCTGAACGGCGGCATCTGCCGCAGTGGTAACTGGCAGTCGTTAACTTCCCATCCCACTGTGTCGGCAAAGCAACAGGGGCCGGCTCCGACGGCCGCCTGCCGAGATTGAACCGTTGCCGGCGAATGGGACTTGAATTCACAGATCCCCTTGCCAATCGCCGAGAGAACCTCACTTTTGGCTCGACGACGACCATTCGCCGTAGAATGGACAAGCCGATGCGCCAGGCGGACTGCCGACGCCAAAGCCGAGGAGAATCGCGCCGTGTGCCCACTTCAGAGCCCCGTCCGCCCCATACGATTTCTGCTGGCGATCGTGGCGATGCTCATGGTTGCACCTGCCGATGCTGCGGTGAACCGGGCAGCGACCGAGCGCGCATTCCAATCCTGGCTCGCCGGCGAGATCTGGCCGGAGGCACGGGCGGTGGGCGTTTCCAGGAAGACCTTCGATGCAGCTCTCGGCGGCGTCACGCTTGACTGGGACCTTCCCGAGCTCGCGCCGCCCGGCGCCCCTCCACCGCCGCACACGACCGAGGTTCAGGCCGAGTTCAGGAGCCCGGGGGCGTATTTCGATCAGAAGAACCTCAATGCCCAGGTCGCCGCCGGCCGGCAACTGATCGCGAAATATGACGGTGTGCTCGACGCGATCGAGGACAGCTACGGCGTTCCGCGCGGCATTCTCGTCGCGATCTGGGCACGGGAATCGAGCTTCGGCCGCGCCGCAATTCCGCACCCGGCCATCCGCACCCTTGCCACCCACGCCTTCATGAGCCGGCGGAAGGACTTCTTCCGACCCGAGCTGATCGCCGCGCTCCAGATCCTGCAGTCCGGCGACATCACGCTCGCCAAGATGAAGAGCTCGTGGGCCGGGGCGCTCGGGCAGCCACAGTTCCTGCCGTCCTATTATCTCAAATACGCCGTCGACGGCGATGGCGACGGCGATCGCGACATCTGGGGTTCGCCGCCGGACGTGCTCGCATCGATCGCCAATTTCCTCCGGAACGAGGGCTGGGACCCCGAGCGCGGCTGGGGCATCGAGGCGACCGTTCCGGATGCTGTCGCCTGCCACCTCGAGGGCCCCGAGCAGGGCCGCGGCATGGCCGACTGGCACGCGGCGGGCGTCCGTCAGGTCGACGGTCGCCCCCTCCCCCGCGTCGAGCAGAATCGCACTGCCCACCTGCTGATGCCCGCCGGCACCCTCGGCCCTGCGTTCATCGTCAGCGGCAACTTCTACGTCATCAAGGAGTACAACTACTCAGACCTCTACGCCCTCTATGTCGGGCATCTCGCCGACCGTTTCTCCGACAATCAGCCTTTCACCGGCAAGTGGGGCAAGGTCGGCGGCTTCAGTCGCGCCGACGTCGCGAAGATGCAGAAGCAATTCGAGGCGGCGGGGCACGACGTCGGCGGCAGCGACGGCCTGGTCGGCTTCAAGACCCGGGTCGCGGTCGGGCGATGGCAGGAACAGCGCGGCGACAGGCTTACCTGCATGCCTGACGCAGCGATGGTGAAGTCGATTCATTAAACCGGCGTCGCCGGTTCGGGGGTTGGCGGGGGCATCACCTCCTGTTCGATCTCGGACAAGGGCGCGTTCTCAAGCGTCGCCTCGAAGGCCTGGAGGCGTTTGTAGATCGAGATCAGCTCGACGATCGTCGTCCATGAATTCACCAGGTACTGGAAGGACGATTCGACCCGGCCGAAGGCCCTGATGATCTGTTGCATGACGCCGAGGGTCATGCCGCCGGCGACGATCGAGGGCGCCAGCGCAATGTAGGGGACCAGCACGCCGGCCTGCAGGTAGCCGTAGCGGACGACGTTGAAATACAGGTAGTTGAGGTAGATGCGGAAATAGTTGCGGCGCACGTCCTCGAAGAGAACCGCGAGCGTCGGGGGCTGGGCGCGGTCGGCGTGGTCCTCGCCGAAGACCAGCTCCTTGCGGTACGCCGCCTCGACCCGCTGGTTGCGGAATTCGAGGCCGGGCAGTCGGATGCCGGCGAGAGCCAGCAGCCCGGTCCCGAACACCGACCAGACGATGGCGACGATCACCAGGGCCTGCGGGACCGCACCGATGATCGGTAGCTCCTCGACGTGCACCGATAGCGCCCAGAGGATGGGAAGAAACGCGATCAGCGTCATCACCGAGTCGATCAGGCTGACGCCGAGGCCCTCCATGATGGAGGCGAACCGCATGGTGTCTTCCTGCACGCGCTGCGAGGCGCCCTCGATCCGCCTGAGCCTCTGCCAGTGCGAAACGTAGTAGTCGTTCATCGCCGTACGCCAGCGGAAGATGTAGTGGCTGACCAGGAAACGGGTGATCACCGCGACTGTGATCGCCACGAGCGCGATGCCCGCAAAGGTCGCGATCTGGCCGAAGAATTCGGCCTGGGTGACCGCGCCGGGCGTGCCGAGCGCGGTCTGCACCATGTCATAGAAGGTGCCGAACCAGTCGTTGATCATGACGTCGACCTGGACCTGGAACCAGGTCGCGAAGATGATCACCGAGGAGGCCACGACCGACCACCAGAACCAACGGTGGGGCGAGAAGTAGCGCCAGAACAGGACGAAGATCGCGCCGCAGACGAGCATGTACTCGTAGAGCCAGAAGCCTGCCGCGAAGCTCTGCGCGCCCTGGAAGGCGGCCGTGACGGCCTCGTCCGATCCTTCCGGCAGCGCCTCAGGGTAGCCCGCTCCGAGCAGTCCGCCGAGACTGAGCGATGGCCCCAGATCGCGGGCGACGAAATACCAGAACAGGATCGCTGCCAGCGACCACAGCACGGCGGACAGGAAGAACAGCTTCGGTCGGGGGAAGAAGGACGAAAACACGGGCACCCTCGCTCAGGCTCGCCGCGGACCGGCGCCCGGCAGGGTCCGGGTCGGGACGCGAAACACTCACGATGGTGGAAGCCGCGCCGGAGGGCAATGGGCACGGCGCGCCTCGTTTGGGGCCTTCCGGCCGGCCACCAGCGGCGGACCTTGCGGGGCAAGTTGGAATCGGCAATTCTGAAATCATCGGTTCCCTTCCTCCGGCCCTGCCGGAACGGGATTAATCGGGAATGCGGTGACGAGGACCCAAATCGGGATCGGAATCCGCAGCTGCCCCCGCAACTGTAAGCGTGGAGTTCGGCTCACATCGCCACTGGCTGACGCCGGGAAGGCTGGGTCGAGCAACGATACGCGAGCCAGGAGACCGGCCGATGTCCATGAAGCCCAAGGGACGGTGGGTCCCGAACCGGAGACATGAGAAAATGAAACGACTGCTTGCCGCGGCGATCGTCGCCGCGACCGCTGTGACCACCGGCTACGCACACCATGACGGCGACCGCTTCAAGGTCGGTGATCTCATGGTGAGCCACGCCTACACCTACGAGAACGCGGCAACGGCGCACGCCACCCGGGTCTATCTGACGATCGAGAATGTCGGCGCCGAGGGCGACCGCCTCACCGGCGCGTCGGTCGATTTCGCCACGCGGGTCCTGTTCGAGGGCCAGGCGATCGACGCCGAGGGCACCCTCGCGGTCACCGAGATCAATGCGGTGTCGATCGCGCCAGGGCAAACGCTCACCTTCCAGCCGGGGGCGATCTGGATCGAACTCGAAGGCGTCAAGCGCACCTTCGAGCACGGTGAGCACTTCTACATGACGCTGACCTTCGAGACGGCCGGGACAGTCGAAATCGAGGTGGAGATCGAGGAAGTGCCGAACGGCCATGACGATCATGATCATGACGACGGCGCCGGCAGCTAACTCCTGAAACGGCGATCACCAAAGAAAAAGGCGGCACGGAGCCGCCTTTTTCAACCGAATTGAGTTGTCCAGCGCCCTATGCGGCGTCGGCCTCCTGGGCCTCCGCGCGCGCGCGGTCCGCGGCGCCCTTGGCGGCGACATCACGATCGACGAACTCGATGACCGCGACCGGCGCACTGTCGCCATAGCGGAAGCCCGCCTTGAGCACGCGGGTATAGCCCCCTGCCCGGTCCTTGTAGCGCGGGCCGAGGGTGTCAAAGAGCTTCTTGACCACCGGCAGCGAGCGGAGCTCCGCCACCGCCTGGCGGCGGGCGTGCAGGTCGCCACGCTTGGCAAGCGTGACCAGCTTCTCGACGATCGGACGGAGGTCCTTCGCCTTTGGGAGCGTGGTTACGACCTGCTCGTGCACGATGAGCGATCCGGCAAGGTTGGCGAACATTGCCTTCCTGTTGCTCGAGTTCCGGTTCAGCTTCCGGCCGGAATTACGATGGCGCATGGCCCTCTCCAATACTTACGCCGGCACCAGGCCCTGCGTCGATTCTCTTGGTCTAGTAATGATCTTCGTAGCGCTTGGCCAGCTCGTCGATGTTTTCCGGCGGCCAGTTGGTCACTTCCATGCCGAGATGGAGGCCCATCTGGGCGAGGACCTCCTTGATCTCATTGAGCGACTTCCGCCCGAAGTTCGGCGTGCGGAGCATCTCCGCCTCGGTCTTCTGGATGAGGTCGCCGATATAGACGATGTTGTCGTTCTTCAGGCAGTTCGCCGAACGGACAGAAAGTTCGAGTTCGTCCACCTTCTTGAGGAGCGCCGGGTTGAAGGCGAGCTCGGGGATCGAAACCTCGGCGGTCTCCTTCTGCGGCTCCTCGAAATTGACGAAGATCGAAAGCTGGTCCTGAAGGATGCGGGCGGCATAGGCGACGGCATCGTCGGCGCGAACCGAACCGTCGGTCTCGACAGTGAGGGTCAGCTTGTCGTAGTCGAGCACTTGGCCTTCACGCGTGTTTTCAACGCGATACGAGACCTTCTTCACCGGCGAGTAAAGGCTGTCGACCGGGATCAGCCCGATCGGCGCGTCTTCCGGACGGTTGCGATCGGCCGGGACGTAACCCTTGCCGTTGTCGACCGTGAACTCCATCCGGATCTCCGTGCCCTCGTCGAGCGTGCAGAGAACGTGTTCCGGGTTGAGAATCTCGATGTCCGACACGGTCTGGATATCGCCGGAGGTAACGACGCCGGGGCCCTGCTTGCGCACGACCATGCGCTTCGGCCCGTCGCCCTGCATCTTGATGGCGATTTCCTTGATGTTGAGGATGATGTCGGTGACATCCTCGCGAACGCCGCTGATCGAGGAGAACTCGTGCAGCACGCCGTCGATCTGCACCGCCTTCACCGCCGCGCCCTGGAGCGAGGAGAGAAGGATGCGCCGGAGCGCATTGCCGAGGGTGAGGCCGAATCCGCGCTCGAGCGGCTCGGCGACGATGGTCGCGAAGCGCTTCGCCTGCGGGCCCGACCCGGTCGAGATCTCAAGCTTGTTCGGTTTGATCAGCTCTTGCCAGTTCTTTTGGATCACGAGCCTTGTCCTTTCAGTCGTTTGGCCGCCCTGAGGAGCAGGCGGCACAGGCGGCCGGATACGGCCGCAGAAAACAGAGCGTCGAGCGCCGCCAAGGAGGCGGCGGCCTTCGTCAAACGCGGCGACGCTTGCGCGGGCGACAGCCGTTATGCGCGATCGGCGTCACGTCGCGGATCGAGGTGATCGTGAAGCCGCCGGACTGAAGCGCGCGGAGCGCCGACTCACGGCCCGACCCAGGGCCGGAAACCTCGACTTCAAGCGTGCGAACGCCGTGTTCGGCGGCCTTCTTGCCGGCATCCTCGGCAGCCATCTGCGCCGCATAGGGCGTCGACTTCCGGGAACCCTTGAAACCCATCAGCCCGGCGGAGGACCACGAAATCGCGTTCCCCTGCGCATCGGTGATGGTGATCATCGTGTTGTTGAAGCTCGAATTCACATGCGCGACGCCGGAAGTGATGTTCTTGCGCTCACGGCGGCGCACGCGGGTTGCATCTTTTGCCATTCGGATCCCTTCAGAGCGAATAGCGAGTAGCGAATAGCGAATAGAAACGATCGATCGTTTCCAAGCTGTCCGATCCCGCCGGTGCTCTCTTCCTTTCTATTCGCTATTGGCTATTCGCTACTTGACTCGAATTACTTCTTCTTGCCGGCAATCGGCCGCGCCGGGCCCTTGCGGGTCCTGGCATTGGTATGCGTGCGCTGACCGCGCACCGGCAGACCACGGCGGTGGCGAAGCCCCCGGTAGCAGCCGAGATCCATCAGCCGCTTGATGTTCATCGCGACTTCCCGGCGAAGGTCGCCTTCGACCAGGTAGTCGCGGTCAATGGCTTCGCGGATCTGCAAGACTTCGGAATCGGAGAGTTCATTGACCCGACGAGCATCCGGGATGCTCACCTTGTCCATGATCTCCCTGGCCTTGGCCGGGCCAATGCCATGAATATATTGCAGCGCGACGATCACGCGCTTGTTGGTCGGAATGTTGACGCCTGCGATACGGGCCAAGGCCGCTTCTCCTTCTGCCGACCGCTTGACGCGGCCGAAATTCCTTATCCTGCAGAGACTTCCGGGAAACGCAGACAACGGCCCCGGCTCTCCATTCCTGGTTCACCGGCACCGCACATCCAAAAAGTGCAGAATTCGTGCCGGTAGATATACATTACCTGCTCTTCCGTCAACACCGGCCAGACCTTACGCGTCCGTGCCGGCCCTGAGATTCTCGTCGATGCGCGCCGCAACCTCCGCGACCGAACCCATGCCGTCCACCTGTTTCAGCGCGCCGCGACTCCGGTAGTAGTCCGCCACCGGCGCCGTCTGCTCGCGATAGACGGCGAGCCGCTTGCTCACCGTCGCCTCCGTGTCGTCGGCGCGGGACCCGCCCGTTTCTTTGGCGCGTCCCAGTATCCGATCACTGAGGATGGTGTGATCGACCACGATCTCGATGATCCGGTCGAGACTCAGACCGCGCTCATCGAGCAGCCGGTCCAGCGCCACGGCCTGGTCCACCGTCCTCGGGAACCCGTCGAGGATGAAGCCCTTTGCAGTGTCCGGGCGATCGATCCGTTCAGCGATGATCTCGATCATCACATCGTCCGGAACCAGATCGCCACGGTCCATGATTGCCTTGGCCCGCTGACCCACCGGCGTACCAGCGGCGACCGCGGCGCGGAGCATGTCTCCCGTCGAAAGCTGCAGGATGCCGTGCTTGTCGACCAACCGCTGCGCCTGCGTTCCCTTGCCCGCGCCCGGAGGCCCGAGCAGGATCAACCTCATCGCGTCTTCCCCCTGAGCTTGGCCTTCTTGACGAGGCCTTCGTACTGATGCGCGAGCAGATGGCCCTGGACCTGGGATACCGTGTCCATGGTCACGCTCACAACGATAAGCAGCGACGTTCCGCCGAAGTAGAAGGGCACGCCGGTATAGCTGATCAGAAACTCCGGCAGCAGGCAGACGGCAACGAGATAGATGGCGCCAACCACCGTGATGCGGGTCAGGACATAGTCGATATACTCGGCCGTCTTGGCGCCGGGGCGAATGCCGGGAATGAAGCCGCCATGCTTCTTGAGGTTGTCGGCGGTGTCGGTGGGGTTGAACACGACGGCCGTATAGAAGAAGGCGAAGAACACGATAAGGCCGGCGTAGAGCAGCATGTAGAGAGGCTGCCCGTGACCGACCATCGCGGTGATGGTGTTGAGCCAGGACGGCCCGGTGCCACCGGAGAAGTTCGCGAGCGTCACCGGCAGGAGCAGCAGCGAGGACGCGAAAATCGGGGGGATGACGCCGGAGGTGTTGAGCTTGAGCGGCAGGTGCGAGGAATCGCCCTGGAACATCCGGTTCCCGACCTGACGCTTCGGGTACTGGATGAGCAGGCGGCGCTGGGCCCGCTCGACGAACACGATGACCGCGATCACGACGATCGCCATCACGGCGATGAAGAGGATCAGGGCCGTCGACAGCGCACCTTCGCGGCCGAGTTCGAGCGTCCCGACCAGGGCCGACGGCAGGTTCGCGACGATGCCGGAGAAGATGATCAGCGAAATGCCGTTGCCGATGCCGCGGCTGGTGATCTGCTCACCGAGCCACATCAGGAACATGGTGCCGCCGGTCAGCGTGATCACCGTGGTGATGCGGAAGAACATCCCCGGATCGGTGACGACGTTGGTCGCACCTTCGAGACCGACGGCAATGCCATAGGCCTGGAGAACGGCGAGGATGACGGTGCCATAGCGGGTGTATTGGTTGATGACCTTCCGGCCCTGCTCGCCTTCCTTCTTGAGAGCCTCGAGCGAGGGGACGATGGAACTCATCAACTGCATGATGATCGACGCCGAGATATACGGCATGATCCCGAGCGCAAAGATCGCCATGCGGCCGATAGCGCCGCCGGCGAACATGTTGAACATGCCGATCAGGCCGCTGGCCTGCGAATCGAACGCCTGGGCGAGCGCTTCCGGATTGATTCCGGGCAGCGGAATGTAGGTACCGAGGCGGTAGACCAGCAGAGCGCCGAGGGTGAACAGAATGCGCTTCTTCAGCGCCTCCGCCTTTGCGAAAGCGCCGAGATTCAGATTCGCAGCAAGTTGTTCAGCCGCCGATGCCATCGGACAGTTCCTTTCGGCCTACTCGGCCTTCTCGGCCTTCTCGGCCTTCTCGGCGGCCGCCGGCCTCAGGACCTCGACCGAACCGCCGGCCTTCTCCACCGCCGCGATCGCCGGCTTCGAGCCGCCCGCGATCTGGAACTTCACCGCGGCCTTCAGTTCGCCATTACCGAGAAGACGGACCCCGTCCTTCTCGCGACGGATCACACCGGCTTCCTTGAGGGCAGCTGCAGTGACGACGACGCTGACATCGAGCCGACCGGCATCGATCGCCTCCTGAACGCGGCCGAGGCTGACTTCGTTGAAATCGAGAGCGAAGATATTGTTGAAGCCGCGCTTCGGCAGACGCCGGTGGAGCGGCATCTGACCGCCCTCGAAGCCCTTGATGGCAACGCCGGTGCGCGCCTTCTGGCCCTTGACGCCGCGACCCGCGGTCTTGCCCTTGCCGGACCCGATGCCGCGGCCGACGCGCATGCGCGCCTTCCGCGAACCGGGATTGTCGGCGATCTCGTTGAGCTTCATGACTCTACTTCCCTTCCTCGACCACGCGGACGAGGTGGCTGACCTTGTCGATCATGCCTCGCACGGCCGGGGTGTCCGGCAAGGTGCGCCGGCGGCGGATCTTGTTCAGGCCGAGGCCGACCAGCGTCTGGCGCTGGATCGCCGGCCGGCGGATCGGACTTCCGATCTGCTCAACAGTGATGGTCTTGTCGGCCATAGGTCAGCGTCCCTCGGTTCTTCAGGCTTCGACGGCCGCTTCGGCGTCAATGTCACGGCGGCGGGCCTGCAGCGTCGACACCTTGATGCCGCGCCGCGCCGCAACGCCGCGCGGGCTGTCTTCGTGCTTCAGCGCGTCAAACGTCGCCCGCACCATGTTGTAGGGGTTGGACGAGCCAAACGACTTCGCCACCACGTCCTGCACGCCGAGCGTCTCGAAGACGGCACGCATCGGACCGCCCGCGATGATGCCGGTGCCGGCCGGCGCCGCGCGGCAAATCACCTTGCCGGCGCCGTGACGCCCGCTGACATCGTGGTGAAGCGTACGTCCCTCGCGGAGCGGAACGCGAACCAGCGACCGCTTGGCCGCCTCGGTCGCCTTCCGGATCGCCTCGGGGACCTCACGGGCCTTGCCATGACCGAAGCCTACCCGGCCCTTCTGGTCGCCCACGACGACGAGCGCCGCGAAACCGAAGCGACGGCCGCCCTTCACCACCTTGGCGACGCGGTTGATGTGGACCAGCTTGTCGACAAACTCGCTGTCCTCCCGCTCGCGTTCCCGGCCGCCTCGTTCGCGATCTCTTGCCATGCCACCTGTTCCGTTTGTCCGATATCGTTGTCGTGAGACGGCGGTTCAAGCCGTCTTCAGAAATTCAGTCCGCCCTCGCGCGCGCCGTCCGCCAGCGCCTTCACCCGACCGTGATAGAGATAGCGGCCACGATCGAAGACGACATCCTTGACCCCGGCCTTGGCGGCGCGCTCGGCGAGCAGCTTGCCGACCTCGGCCGCAGCGTCCTTGTCGGCGCCGGTCTTGAGCTTCGCCCGCAGGTCCTTGTCGAGCGACGATGCCGCGGCAAGGGTCTTGCCCTCGACGTCGTCGATCACCTGGGCGTAGATATGCTTCGAGGAACGGAAGACGCTCAGGCGCTTCCGGGTCCCTGCGGCCGCCTTTACCCGGCGCCGGACGCTGACGATGCGTCGCTCGGTGGTGCTCTTGGCCATGACCCTTACTTCTTCTTGCCTTCCTTGCGGTGGATTTTTTCCTCCGCGTACTTGATACCCTTGCCCTTGTAGGGCTCGGGCTTGCGGAACTCGCGGATCTCCGCCGCCACCTGACCAACCTGCTGCCGGTTCGAGCCGACAATCAGAATCTCGGTCGGCTTCGGCGTGGTGATCGTGATCCCCGTCGGGATCGGGTAGGCGACATCGTGACTGTAGCCGAGGTTCAGCTGCAGGTTCGATCCCTGGACCGCCGCACGGTAGCCGACGCCGTTGATCTCGAGCTTGCGCTCGAAGCCCTTGGTCACGCCCTCGAACAGGTTCGCGACCATGGTCCGCGACATGCCCCAGGCGGATCGCGCCGCCTTGGACTCGTCGCGCGGCATCACCGCGATCGCGCCATCTTCCATGCTGATCGTGATGTTGTCGGTGGCGACGAAGGACAGTTCGCCCTTCGGCCCCTTGACCGCGACCTTCTGCCCGTCCACCGATGCGGTGACCCCTTTCGGGACCGGTACCGCCTTCTTGCCAATTCGCGACATAACCTCAGACTTTCCCGTTCGCTTACCGCGTCAGAACACCCGGCAGAGCACTTCGCCGCCGACGTTCTGGTCCCGCGCCTCGGCATCCGACATCACGCCCTTCGGCGTGGAGAGGATGGAAACGCCCAGGCCATTGCTGACGCGCGGAATATTCTTCACCGACGCATAGACCCGGCGGCCGGGACGCGACACGCGCTCGATTTCGCGGATCACCGGCTGGCCGTCGTAGTACTTGAGCTCGATCTCGATCTCGGCCTTGCCGTCTTCCTCGAGCTGCGAGTAGCCGCGGATATATCCCTCGGCCTGGAGCACGTCGAGAACGCGCTCCCTCAGCCGCGAGCCGGGCGTCGTCACCTTGGTCTTCTTCCGCATCTGGGCGTTGCGGATGCGTGTCAGCATGTCGCCCAGCGGGTCGGACATTGTCATCCCGGTCGCTCCTTACCAGCTCGACTTCACGAGGCCGGGAATCAGTCCGGCCGAGCCGAGTTCGCGCAGCGCAATGCGCGAAACCTTGAGTTTGCGATAGTAGGCCCGCGGCCGCCCCGTGATCTCACAGCGGTTCCGGATGCGGACCTTCGAAGAATTCCGCGGCAGTTCCGCGAGCTTGAGACGCGCCTGGAAGCGCTCCTCCATGGAAGCGCTCTGATCGTTCGCCGTGTCCTTGAGCGCCGCCCGGCGCTCGGCGAACTGCGCAACCATCTTGCGGCGCTTGTTGTTGCGGTTGATCGCACTGGTCTTGGCCATCGTGCTTGTCCTTACTGCCGGAACGGGAAGTTGAACGCCTTGAGCAAGGCCCGCGCCTCGTCGTCTGTCTTGGCGGTGGTGCAGACGATGACGTCCATTCCCCAGATCTGGTCGACCTGGTCGTAGTTGATCTCGGGGAAAATGATGTGTTCCTTGATCCCCATGGCGAAATTCCCGCGCCCGTCAAAGCTCTTCGGGTTCAGCCCGCGGAAGTCCCGGACGCGGGGCAGCGCGACATTCACCAGGCGGTCGAGAAACTCGTACATCCGCTGCTGGCGGAGCGTGACCTTGCCGCCGATCGGCATCCCCTCGCGGAGCTTGTAGGTGGCGATCGACGTCCGCGACTTGGTGACTGCCGGCTTCTGTCCGGCGATCTTGGCCAGGTCGCCGAGCGCCGACTGAATCTTCTTCGAATCCGCGACCGCCTCGCCGACGCCCATGTTGATCACGATCTTCTCGATGCGCGGCACTTCAAGGGCGTTCTTGTATCCGAACTCCTTGACCATCGCCGGCGTGATCGTCTCGCGGTACTGCGTCTTGAGCCGCGGCTCGTACTGTGCCTCAGCCATCGATGACTTCTCCGGTGCGTTTCGCGACCCGCTTCACGCCATTCTCGTCCCGGCGGAAGGCGACCTTGGTCGGCTTCCCGTCCGCGGTAGCGATCGCGATGTTCGAAAGATGAATCGGCATTTCCTTGCTGACGATGCCGCCCTGGTCCCGCGCCGTCTGGCGCTGGTGGCGGCGGGCGACGTTGATCCCGCGGATCACGGCGCGTTCCTCGGCCGGGATGACGCGGATGACTTCGCCGGTTCGGCCCTTGTCCTTGCCGGCGATGACGACGACGCGGTCGCCCTTCCTGATGCGCGCGGCCATTACAGCACCTCCGGCGCGAGCGAGATGATCTTCATGTGGTTCTTTGCCCGAAGCTCGCGCGGCACCGGTCCGAAGATGCGCGTGCCGACCGGCTCGGACTGATTGTTGATCAGCACGGCGGCGTTGCGATCAAAGCGGATGACGCTGCCGTCTGCGCGCCGGATGTCCTTGGCGGTGCGAACCACCACGGCCTTCATCACGTCGCCCTTCTTGACGCGACCGCGCGGGATCGCCTCCTTGACGGACACCACGATCACATCGCCGACCGAAGCGTACTTGCGCTTCGATCCGCCGAGCACCTTGATGCACATAACGCGGCGGGCGCCGGAATTGTCGGCGACCTCGAGGTTCGTCTGCATCTGAATCATGACTTTGCTCCGGCGCCGAGCGCCGTCCCCTTATGTCGCGGCCTTGGCCGTGCCGTCGAGCACGACCCAGCGCTTGTTCTTGGAGACCGGCGCACTCTCCTCGATGGAGACGAGGTCGCCGATCTTGAATTTGTTGTCCGCGTCGTGCGCGTGGTACTTCTTCGACCGCCGGATGGTCTTCTTCAGCACCGGATGCGTGAAGCGGCGCTCGACGCGGACGACGATCGTCTTGTCGTTCTTGTCGCTGACGACGGTGCCCTGCAGGACGCGTTTCGGCATGACTTCAACTAGCCCTTCTTGGTCGAGCGCTTCTGGGCGCCGATCGTCATCAGCCGCGCGATGTCCCGCCTGACCTGGCGGACGCGCGACGTATTGGAAAGCTGACCGGTCGCCCGCTGGAAGCGCAGATTGAACTGCTCCTTCTTGAGCCGCGCGACCTCGTCGCCGATCTGGTCTTCCGTCATCTGACGGACGTCTTGCGCCTTCATGGTCTCTGTCCCTAGTCGGCGATGCGCTGAACGACGCGGGTGCGGACCGGAAGCTTCGCCGCACCGAGGCGGAGCGCCTCCTTGGCGAGGTCCGGCGCGACGCCATCGATTTCGAACATGATGCGGCCCGGCTTGACGCGGACCACCCACAATTCCGGCGTGCCCTTGCCCTTGCCCATGCGAACTTCGGTCGGCTTCTTCGAAACCGGGACGTCCGGGAAGATGCGGATCCAGAGGCGCCCGGCGCGCTTCATGTGGCGCGTGATGGCGCGGCGGGCCGCCTCGATCTGGCGCGCGGTGACGCGTTCCGGCTCGAGCGACTTGAGCCCGAAGGAGCCAAAGGTCAGCTCGGCGCCCGAGGTCGCCTTGCCGTGGATACGGCCCTTGAACTGCTTGCGGAATTTGGTGCGAACTGGCTGCAGCATGATCTTGTCTCTTTGGCCTTACGCCGCCTCGCGACGCCGGCTGGTGGGCTCGGAGCCCTCGACCTGGCGGCGCTCGGACGCCATCGGGTCATGCTCCATGATCTCGCCCTTGAAGATCCAGACCTTGACGCCGCAGGTCCCGTAGGCGGTGTTGGCGGTCGCCTGGCCGAAATCCACATCGGCGCGGAGCGTGTGAAGCGGCACGCGGCCTTCCCGGTACCATTCGGTGCGGGCGATCTCGGCGCCGCCGAGACGGCCGCCGCAGGAAATCCTGATGCCTTCGGCCCCGAGCCGCATCGCCGACTGGACGGCGCGCTTCATCGCCCGGCGGAACGCGACGCGGCGCTCGAGCTGCTGGGCGATCGACTGGGCGACCAGGGTCGCATCGATCTCCGGCTTCCGGACTTCGACGATGTTGATGTGAACCTCCGAGTCGGTCATCGATGCGACCTTCTTGCGGAGCTTCTCGATGTCGGCGCCCTTCTTGCCGATCACGATGCCAGGACGGGCGGAGTGGATGGTGACGCGGGCCTTCTTGTGCGGACGCTCGATGACGATCTTCGACACCGCCGCCTGCTTCAGGTCCTCCATCAGCGACTTGCGGATGGCCATGTCCTCATGGAGCAGCCGGCCGTATTCGCCCTTGTTCGCGTACCAGCGAGAATCCCAGGTGCGGTTGATGCCGAGCCGGAGCCCGATCGGATTGACTTTCTGGCCCATCAGGCAGACTCCCCGGCTTCGCGGACGACGATGGTGAGGTTCGAGAAGCGCTTGCGGATGCGCCCGACGCGGCCGCGGCCACGCGGGGTCCAACGCTTCATCATCATCCCCGAACCGACAAAGGCCTCGGCGACGACAAGCGAGTCGACGTCGAGCTGGTGATTGTTCTCGGCATTGGCGATTGCCGACTGGAGCGTCTTCTTGACCGGACCGGCGATCCGCTTCCGGCTGAAGGTCAGGTCGGCAAGCGCCGTGGCGACCTTCTTGCCGCGGATCAGTTCGGCCACGAGGTTCAGCTTCTGCGCCGAGATGCGGACCATGTTGAGTTCGGCCTTCGCCTCGGTGTCGCTGAGCACGCGTTCGCGTTTGGCTTTGCCCATGATCAGCCCCTCCTCGCCTTCTTGTCCGAGGTGTGGCCGTGATAGGTGCGGGTCGGCGCGAACTCGCCGAACTTGTGTCCGACCATGTCCTCGCTGACGAGCACCGGGACGTGCTTGTTGCCGTTGTGGACGCCGAAGGTCAGACCCACGAACTGCGGCAGGATGGTCGAGCGCCGGCTCCAGATCTTGATCACTTCGCTGCGACCGCCCGAGCGCGCCTTGTCGGCCTTCTTCAAGAGAAAGCCGTCGACGAACGGGCCTTTCCAAACTGAACGAGCCACTTGCCTATGCCTCTTCTACTTCTTCCGCGCGTGGCGGC
>JALHRF010000015.1 GCA_022841545.1 Bauldia sp.
TGCGGTCGGGACCGAGCTGAGCCATTGCCCCCCGGTGATGGAGGTCCACGTCCTTCCTCATCCTGAGAGCGTGTGAGAGACTTGAGGATCTGGATTTGTGTCGTGCGTCCTTCGAGGCCCGGCCTTTTGGCCGGGCACCTCAGCATGAGGAGGTGGATGCAACGAACTGACGTCAGCCAGCGATCCGATCGATCGCCATCAGCTGCTCGATCAGCGCCGGCATGTCCGCGATCGGCACCATGTTCGGACCGTCCGACGGGGCGTTGTCCGGGTCCTCGTGCGTTTCGATGAAGACGCCGGCGACGCCGACCGCCACGGCGGCCCGCGCCAGCACCGGCACGAACCGCCGGTCGCCGCCCGACGAGGTCCCCTGCCCGCCCGGCTGCTGCACCGAGTGGGTGGCGTCGAAGATCACCGGCGCCCCCGTCTCCGCCATGATCGGCAGCGCCCGCATGTCCGAGACGAGGGTATTGTAGCCGAAGCTGGCGCCGCGCTCGGTGAGGAGAACGTTCGGGTTGCCGCTCGCGACGAGCTTGTCGACGACGTTCCGCATGTCCCACGGGGCGAGGAACTGGCCCTTCTTGACGTTGACCACCCTGCCCGTCTCCGCGGCGGCGATGAGGAGGTCGGTCTGCCGGCTGAGGAAGGCGGGAATCTGGAGGATGTCGACCACGGCCGCCAGGATCGCGCACTGCTCGCGCTCGTGCACGTCGGTGAGGATCGGCACGCCGAGTTCGCTCCGGAGATCGGCGAAGATGGCGAGCCCCGCCGCGAGCCCCATGCCGCGCTTGCCCTTGAGGCTGGTGCGGTTGGCCTTGTCGAACGAGGTCTTGTAGACGAAGCCGATCCCGAGCGCCGCCGTCATCTCCTTGAGCCGGCCGGCGATCTCGAAGGCGTGCCCGCGCGATTCGAGCTGGCACGGCCCGGCGATGAGGACGAGCGGCAGGTCATTGCCGAACACGGCATTGCCGACGGCGACGTGCGGATTGGGCTTCATGGCGGCGGACTATAGCGGCTCGCGGTCGCCGCGCCAGCGTCTCGCCTCACGCCTCGACGAAGGCGAGCGCCGTCCCGCAAGCCTCGCTCGGCGGCACCACCAGCCGGCCCATCCGTTCGACGAAGGGAATGCCGTTCCCCTTGAGCCGCACCGCCGCGGCGGCGAGGTCCGTCGTCGCGATGCGGAGGGCGATGAAGTGCGGCCTGGGCCTTGGGCCAACCTCGACGCCGACCATCGCCTTCGCTGCCACCGGGGTGAGCAGCTCGACCCTGCCGCCGCCGGTGTCGAACGACACCATCAGGCTGTCGGAGCGCATGTCGTGCTGCCCGATGAAGTGGGTGAAGAAGATGTGGTAGTCGGCCGGGTCGTACGCCGCCATCACGACAGCGTCGATCGCGGTCGCGCCGTTGGCATGTCGCTGGTACTCCGGCCACCAGAAGCGGTCGGGATTGTGATGCTGGCAGGTGAAGAAGCCGGCATCGGGCATCCGCGCGTCGGAGGTGAAGGTCACCGAGAACCCGACCTCCAGGTCGTCTCCGTTCGGCGCGCGGGCCAGCCGGGTGAAGCTGACGGGCGCATAGGTCGGCAGGTCGTTTGCCTCGAAATCGGCGAGGTCGGCGGACGCATCGGCGCTTTGCAGCGCCAGCATCGACGGGCCTTCGCGATGCCGGAGGAAATCCCGGTTGAAGGCGGCGAAGGAATAGCGGCCCTCGGCGGGCTCGGGGATCACGGCGGGATCGGAGACGGAAAGCAGCTCGATGTAGCTGCCGTGAAGCTGGACCAGAGAATTGGCCGTGCCGAAGGGGTGGCGGGCAACCGGCGTCAGCGTGAAGCCAAGCCGGCGATAGGTCTCGCGGGCGGCTTCGAGGTCGCGGACGGCGATCACCACGTGGTCGATTGGACGGGGTTCGGTCGGCATCGCCTGATTCTTCGATGAGCGCCCGGCAAGGCCTGACCTTGCGCATCCATGCCGGGACCTGGAGAGATTCTAGTCAGGCGTTACCGGGATAGCGCAACGCGGCGCGGTGCGCCACAACACCGGCCCCGCTACCCTCCGGCAAAGGCAGCGCAGGATCTCCGCACGACCAGTTCCGGCGCGAACAGGTGCTCGGCGGCGTCGCCCTCGTCGCCATCGAGCCGTTCCACCAGCCGCTGGAACGCGGCCGACGCCATCCCGGCAATGGGCTGCCGCACCACGGTCAGGGCCGGCTGGAAGGCCGGCGCCCAAGGGAAATCGTCGATGCTGCAGACCGACATGTCCCGAGGCACGCTCACGCCTTCGTCCGCCAGCGTGCGCATGACGCCGATCAGCATCAGGTTGTTGGCCACGAACAGAGCGGTCGGCCGGGGCGAAACCCCAAGCAGCCGGCGGCAAGTCGCAAAGGCGTCCTCGAGGCGGAAATTGCCATGGCCCACCAGCTCCGGGGCAGGCTCGACATCCTGCCGGGCGAGCGCCTCGCGATAGCCGGCAAAGCGTTCCCGGCTGACATGCTGGTGCGGGATGCCCGCGACCACGCCGATCCGACGGTGTCCCAGCGCGAGGAGATGGGACACGGCCAGGTCGGCCGCGCGGCGGTTGTCGAGGGCGAACGCGTCGACGCCGAGGGCCGGCGAGGCATTGTCGACGACGACGATCCGCATCCGCCCGCGCGACAGGCGGCCGTCGCGGTAGTCGTCCTCGCCGCCGGCCGGGCAAAGAATCGTCCCGGCCGCCTGGTGCGAGCGCATCAGCCGGAGGAGGTCCGCCTCGCGTTCCACATCATGGTCGCTGATCCCGAGCAGCACCGAATATCCGGCGTTCCGGGCATCGTTCTGGATGCACTCGACGAGTTCGGTGAAGAACGGGTTGGTGACGTCGGAGACGATCAGCCCGATCAGCGACGAGGTCCCCTGCTTCAGGCCGCGCGCCATCGAGTTCCGCTCGTAGCCCAGCCGCTCGACCGACCGGTTGACCCGCTCCCGGAGGTCGGCGCTGACATTGGCCGAACCCGAGAGGGTGGCGGAGACGGTATAGATGCTGACGCCGGCGTCCCGCGCCACGTCCTTCATCGTCGCCACGGCCGCCGCCTCCGCCGGGGCTGCTCAGTTCCACCAGCCCTTGTGGTCCTTCTTCGGCTGGCGGAGCACGCCGTCGCCGTCCTTCGGCGGCTCGATCTCGAGCAGATAGCGCTGCACCGGGCTCATGCGGGCATAGAGTTCCGGGGTGAGGTAGTCGAGCTGGAGGAGCTGCTGTGGCAGGTCGCGGCGGGTGTAGGTCAGGTGCAGCATGCGGCGCGGCGCGTCGGTCTTCTTCAATGTCCCGGCGTGCCACATCGACGAATTGCAGATGATCGCCGAACCGGCGGGCGCCTCGACCAGCACCTCCCCCGGATAGGGCGCGCCGAGGTCCTTCGGCACCCGCGCCTCGTCCTCCGGCGAGAGCGGCGCGGGCTCCCAGTCGCCGATATTGACGTAAGGCACGTTGATCGGCGCCCAGCGATGCGACCCAGGCACCACCCGCGTCGGGCCGTTGTCGAGGGTCATGTCATCGAACATGATCATCGAGTTGATGACCCACCAGTCGTCGTCGAATTTCTTCGGCACGTCGACATGGAGGTCCTGATGGCCGTAGCCCTTTACCGGATCGCGGAGATTGGCGCCGTGCACCTTGATCTCGCCAAGCGCATAGGCCGACGCGGCCAGCACCTCCGGAATCCAGAGGCATTTGTCGAACGCGTCGGTCTTGTTGAAGATGTTGGAGATGCGGCGCGCGCCCGGCTCGACATGCACCTCGTGGCCGCCCTGGTCCTGCTCCGCCGCGTGGATGCGCTCGAAGGCCTCGCGCATGCGGGCGCAATCCTCGGCGGTGAGCGCATTCTCGACGATGAAGAAGCCCTGCTCGTCGAGCGCCGTCTTCTGCGCCTCGGAGAGCGTCGACGGCGTGACGCCGAGCTCGCGGATAGCCTGCTTGGTGTACACGATAGTCCTCCCGTCATTCTCCTCATAAACGTTTAGCTAAACGTTTATGCCGACGCAAGAACCGGTGGAGCTCACGCTGGGCCCTGGATCAGCCGCTATGGCGATCGAGAAAATCCCCGAGAACGGTGAAATACGCGTCCGGCTCCTCCCAGAACGGCACGTGGGAAGAATTGGGGAAGACGTGGATGCTGCTGTTCGGGAGCGCCCGGTGGATCATGCCGGAGCAGGCCGGCGTCAGCTCATCATGCAGCCCGCAGAGCACCAGCGCCGGCTGCGTGATGCGGTGAAGGTCGGGCACCCGGTTCCAGTCCTTGATGCTGCCGACATAGACGAATTCGTTCGGGCCCTGGATCGCCCGGTAGGGCCCCATGTTCCAGTCGTCGAGGGAGGCCTTCAACGCGTCCGGCCAGACCTGGAGACGGCAGACATGGCGGTAGTTGAGGATGTCGATCGCCCCCTTGTATTCGGGATGGTCGAGGCTGCCCTCGGCCTCGTGCCGCTGCATCATCGCCACCGTCTCTGGGCCGAGCGCGCCGCGCAGCCGCTCCAGCTCCGTGATCAGGTGCGGGATGTTCGCCGACCCGTCGGCCAGGATCAGCGTCTTGAAGGCCCCCGGATAGGTGAGCGCATATTCGGTGCCAAGCCACGTGCCCCAAGATTGCCCAAGCAAATGGACGATCCCGAGCCCGAGGGCGTTCCGGACGATCTCCACTTCCTCGACGTAGCGTTCCAGCGTCCAGAGACTGTCGTCGTCGGGCCGATCCGACGCCCCGCAGCCGAGCTGATCGAAGCACACGACCCGGTACTTGTCGCCGGCGAGACGCGAATGGGCGTCGCGCACGTAGTCGCATGGGAGCCCCGGACCGCCGTTCAGGCAGAACAGCACTTCCTTGCCCGTGCCGAAGGAATACGTCTCGACCTCGTAGCCGTGGACCGCAACGCGCCTGGTCTCGTCCGCCTGCCGATAGGCCATCCTGAACCCCCTTTTCTTCCTCGCTGTCCCGGACATCATCCACGCACTGCGGCGTTGGCGAAAGCCCCCGTGTCGGACCTATGCCACGGATCGAGTCGGAGGGGCGTGCTGGAAGCGGCATGGTCGCACGGCGCCGATGCCTCAGAGTTCGGCTTCCAGCGCCTCAAAGGAATCGCGCAGCAGCTCGACGACGGGGCGTTTACCGCCTTCACGACTCAACGCGTCGAACGCGAGCCGCATCGCGCCGACGGCCAGCATCGCGACGAGCCTCAGGCCCATTTCGCGCCCGGGTTCCGGCCATCGCTCGCGCAAGGCGACGCAAGCCTTGGACACGTCGGTGGCAGCGCGCCTTTGGGACGTTTCGGAGGCGCTCGCCAGGGGTCGCTTCCAGCTATGCCGCGGCCGGCAAGCGGCCACCCGCGCCCGGCGGAACGAGGCTGTGATACCGGCCCCCCCGATGCTAAGAGTCCCCTGCCGCGGTGGATCGCGGGGAATCGGCGGGGTAAGGCTTGCTTCCCAAAGTCTGGCCGGCTGTGCTGGCCCTCGGGTGGATATGCCTCGCCGTCGGGGCAGCGCAGGGCGTCATGGCCTTGTTCTCCCTTGCCGTGGGCGACGGCATGGCGGAAGTGTTCGGGGCGACGTGCGCCATCACCATCGTCTTCGGCGGGGCCTGTGTGCTGATCACCAGCGGACGCAGCTTCGAGCTGCGTTTCCGCGACGCTGCCCTGCTCACCGTGATCTCATGGTTTGTGGTTCCCGCATTTGCGGCCCTGCCCCTCCTCGCCGAGCCCATCGATCTGTCGGTCGTCGACGCCTATTTCGAAGCCGTATCGGGGATCACGACCACCGGCTCGACGGTCATGACCGGACTTGACGACGCCCCACCCTCAATCCTTCTGTGGCGATCAACCGGCCAATGGATCGGCGGCATCGGCATCATCGGCCTCGCCATCGTCATCCTGCCCTTTCTCAAGGTCGGCGGGATGCAGCTCTTTCGACTCGAGTCGTCCGACCGATCCGAGAAAGGCATGCCCCGCACGCGGGAGATTGCGAGCGCCGTCGGCCGGATTTACGTGGCCCTGACGCTCGCCTGCTTCATGACCTACTGGCTCCTCGGCATGAGCGCCTTCGACGCGCTCAACCACGCGCTGACGACGCTTCCGACGGCCGGCTACTCCACCCACGACAGTTCGTTCGGCTACTTCGACAGTCCATCGCTGGAGTGGGCTGGAACCGTGTTCATGATTTCCGGGGCCATTCCATTCCTGGCCTACCTCCAGTTCGCACGGCGCGGCTCCCTGTGGGATCGGATCGAGCCGCAAATCCCCACCTTCATCGCCGTCCTTGTCGTGACGACCCTCGTGTTCGCAGCCTGGCTGACCATTGCCCAGGGAGTCGACTTCGGCACCGCTTTGACCAAGACCGCGTTCAACACCACTTCTATCGTGACGACGACAGGTTACGCCTCGATCAACTATCTGCAGTGGGGTGCCTTCGCGGCTGCCTGGTTCTTCATGCTCGGCTTCGTCGGCGGATGCGCCGGCTCGACGGCGGGCGGTCCCAAGATCTTCCGTCACCAGGTGATGTTCCGGCTGATCGGCCAACACACTCGGAAGACCATCCATCCGCACGCGATCGTGCCTCTGCGCTACGGCAGGCGCGGCCTTTCCGACGAACAGATCTGGTCGGTGTGCGCCTTCGCCTTCATGTACTTCGCGGCTTTCGTCGTGATCGCGATCCTTCTCGCCCTCATCGGGCTCGACCTCACGACCGCCATCTCGGGCGCCGCCACCGCCATCGGGAACGTCGGCCCCGGTGTTGGCCCGATCATCGGGCCGGCGGGCAACTTCTCTTCGCTCCCGGATGCCGCGAAATTGATCCTGGCCGTTGCGATGATCATGGGACGGTTGGAGATTCTATCAATCCTCATCCTCCTGATGCCGAGCTTCTATCGGTAGCGTGACCGTCCACGCGCTGTGAAGCCGGTCACCTCCCGGAAGCCTTTAAGCTTAGAACGACTTCGTCAAGTCTCCCCGTCACCATAGGCGAAAGCTGCGAGTGCTTCTGCATCCAACAGCCGTATCCGGTTGTATCCGCAGCCAATCCAGCCCGCCGCCTCGAACCGAGCAAGCTTCCGCCCCACATGGTGACGCGAGAGGTTGGCCATTTCGCCGAGTTGCTGGTGGGTCATCCAGAAGCCCGTCGGGTCGTCCGGCACGACCTCTCCCGTCCCCAGGACCCGGAACAGCACAGCCGCCAGACGTCTACCGGCATCCGGCGTCAGCAAATCGCGCGCGATCCACGAGCCCAGGCGATTCCCGAGTTCAGCGAGCTGTCCCACGCGCACGGCGACATCGGAATCCGTCTGCATCAGCGGTGCAAGTCGAGTTCGCGAAACAAACAGAAGCCTAGTGGGCTCCATAGCTCGGTATGTCAGTTCACGGGGTCCGCCGTGCAGCACGGCCTTGATCCCGAACCACTCGCCGGCACGCATGACGTGGCCCAGGAGTGGGGTCTGGCGCCTGTGACCGCCCTCGACGCCGATCGCGCCCGCTACAATCCCATAGATGCCGTTGGATGCATCGTCTCTCCGAAACACGGTTGTTCCCGGTCGCACCTCGAACGGCACGGCTCCGTCAATCATCAACGACCGGAACGCGGCCGGATGCTCGGACAGCCAACCACGGGCCGCGAAGACGGCGTCCAGATCGGTTGGTGGATTGCGACGCGCTTCCAACTCAGACATCGGAATTCAATACAAGCCCAACTGAGTTGAGAATGTTGCTTCGCGCAACATCCTTCGGGCCGGATTGTGTCAAAAGGGCGTACTAGCGAACCGGAGCACGATACATGAAGCGGACTTTGAGGATCGGCGTGGCCACCATCCTGTCGACGGCGATCTTGGCACCCTTTGCGGCAGAGGCCTGCTCACGCGCCGTCTACTTCGGCGAGGAAGGGCAGACCGTGACCGGTCGCACCATGGACTGGTTCGTCTCTGATATGGACACGAACCTGTGGCTGTACCCCCGCGGGCTCGAGCGCAACAGCAACACCGCCAAACCCGTTACCTGGACAAGCAAGTACGGTAGCGTCGTCACGACCATCTATGAGGGTGCCGCCGCTGACGGGATGAACGAGCGGGGTGTGGTCGCAAACCTGCTTTACCTCGCCGAGGCCGAGTACCCGCCCGCCAACGCCGACGACACACGGCCCACCCTCTCGATCGCGGCGTGGGTGCAGTATGTGCTCGACAACTACGCCACGACGGCCGAAGCGGTCGAGGGCCTGCGGAAAGAAGAGTTCCGGATGGTCCCGATCGTCGCCCCCACCGGCGAGCCCGGGACCGTGCATCTGTCGATCTCCGACGCATCGGGCGACTCGGCGATCTTCGAGTTCATCGACGGAAAGCTGGTAGTCCACCACGGGCGCGAATACCAGATCATGACCAACTCTCCCACCTACGATCAGCAGCTTGCCCTTGCCGCCTACTGGGAGAACATCGGCGGCTCGGTGATGCTACCGGGCACCAACCGGGCTGCCGACCGCTTTGCTCGCATGACCTACTACGTCAACGAGGCAACGCAGACTGCCGACCCGCGCCGCGCGGTCGCCACCGTGTTCAGCGTGATGCGCAATGTCAGCGTGCCGCTCGGGATCAAGATCCCCGGCCAGCCGAATATCGCCGACACCCTGTGGCTGACGGTCAGCGACCAGAAGAACAAGGTCTACTATTATCAGGACACCAATAGCCCGAGCATCCTTTGGGCGAAGCTCGGCGAGCTTGATTTCAACGAAGGATCGGGGCCGCGGAAGCTGCAACTCGACGGGAACCCTGACATTGCCGGAGACCAGACTGCCAACTTCAAGTCGGCTGAGTTGTTCCACTTCATGGCACCCGAAGACTGACGCTCTTCCCGCTCGGAACGGAGCCTGATAGTCGCAGTCGATGGCATAGTGGTCGGATCCTCCGGGAAGACCTCGGCGGTCCGGCCACCCAGCATTGCCAGCCTGACGCCGCGTTCGCGCGCTGCTATCTCGACGGTGTTGATGCGATCAACGCAGTCTCGCCCTCCGTCAGGAACTCGTCGATCGGGTACCTGACAACACCCGGTACGAGCGCGACCTCGCAGTCGGCTACCAGCGCCTCGACGCCGCTGCGTACGGCCTGCTCGCATTCGAGAAGGCGCTCGCCTACTTCACAGCGGCGCAGGACATCAATCGCCGGCTGACCGGGATCGACAGCGATCGGCTCGACTGGCAGTTTGACCTGTCGGTCTCCGGCGAGAACGTCGCCGACGCCCACCTCCGCCTCGGACAGCTCAACGAGGCGCGCGCCGCCCTCGTCTCCGCACTATCGATCCGGCAGGAGCTTGTAGCCCGCGATCCAGCCAATCTGACGTGGCGCAGGGGGCTCGCCACTGCGCTCCGCAAACTGGCGGAGATCGAATCAATGCGAAAACGATTTGGAGTCGCTTGAAATATCCATGCCTTAGCCATCGACGCCCCCCTCACACATCCAAATACGCGACGTTCAGCGCTTGTCCTGGCTGAATTCCCGCCGTGGGGTCCGACCTCGTCGCCCTCAGCCGGCCGAACAGGTGGTCCGCTTCGTCGGCCTCGCGCACCCGGACCTGAAGGAGGGTGCGGAATTCAGGGTCGAGCGTCGTCTCCCAGAGCTGCTCAGCGCTATTCCTATCGGCCTCAATATCGTTGAAAGGCTGATTCAACTCCACCTCTCGGCGAGTACGTTTTAAGCGGAACCCGGTCGCCGACTCGCGGGTTAATGCCGTCGAAAGCAACGAAAGGAGACGACGATGGGTGATCTTCTCAAAGGCGGCCTGCTGTGGCTGCTCGGCGTGCCTCTGATCCTGGTCATCGTGCTGTTCGCGACCGGGATTCTCTGAAGCCGTTCATAGCGACTTCTCGAAGGAGCGATGCGATGCGCGACCATGAAGCACTGACCGTAATCGAACGTGCGAAAGTCGCGGGCGTTACCCCGCTTCAGGCGATCCGCGAACACCTCGGCCTTACCCGCGAAGCGGTGGCGACGATCGTCAAGTTCGACCCGAAATGCCTCGCGCTCTGCGAGGAGCATGCGGGTGTCGCCTTGCCTGACCTCCGGTTCAGGATGGCGTTGGCGCGCTGCCTGGGCGTTCCGGCCGAACTCCTGTTCGAGCCGACATACCGCGCGGCGTAGCGCGACCGGGGGTGCCGGCGTCGGGATTGGCGTCTCGACGCCGGCAGCCCCGCGTTCGAAGTCGGCGTTCAAGCGGCGAGGAGGAATCAGGATGCAAACCGACGAAGAAAAGGCGGCGGAAATCCGGAAGAAGCGGCGCCTTGCCGCCAAGGGTCTGAAGGAGCGCTTGGACGGAAAGCCGGTCGATCCGCTCGAGGATGCAACCAGCCTCGACCCCGACGACAAGACGCTCGAGGTGGATTCGGCTGAAGAGCCCGAGCCCGATATCGCCCGGGCGGCTGCACTGGCGCGATTGAGATAGGCCCGCGGCCTGTCAGCCCGGCTGCCCCGGAAGCACATCCTTCTGCCGCTCGCGCGCGCCCCGCATGCGGTCGCTTGACCAGGGCGAGCCCTCGACCGGCCGGAGCACATCGATGCCGATCGCGGGGCCTACGTCTCCCGCGCCGACCGCAAACGCACCACCGGCCAAGGCGAGACAGGCGGCGGCAACCTTGAATCTCATCACGTCCGGACTCCTGGCGGGTCAATCGGTCTTCCGACCAGAACCCGTGTTTTCCGGTCATTCGTCACTGGCGTCTTCCGCGGCGTCCGGCGATTCCGCTTCGCGGCTGATCGTCGGCTTCGGCATGGGCTTGGCCGCGCGCATTCGATCCCGCGTCCAGTATTCCTCTATCCGGTCCTTGCTGTCCGGGACCTGAACGTCGATCCCGGATTCAGACGCGGTCCCGACGGCGTCAGGTGTATCGGCGGCCTCGCCGGCGGCTAAGCCGATGCAGAGGGATGACGCCGCCGCAGCGATCGTCGTGATGGGACGGCGCATGTCGTGCTGTTCCTCGCTCATGCCCCGCCCCATGGTCAGTTGCTCTGCTCGGGTCGACCCCGTCGCTTGTTCCCTACTTGCAGCCGTTCTCGACGTAGTCCCAAAGGTCCTTGAAGTTCTCGTCGAGATAGGGGCCGTAGTCGACCCCCGGCTCTTCCTCGTAGCCAAAGGACTCGACGCTGATCACGTAGTTGCCGTCGTTGTTGCCTTCGCGATCCGAGAACGCGCCGACCCAGGCGCCGCCGCTCGAGCCGCCCTGGTCGGCCTGGTTGCCATGCTTCATCTGGACGACGCCATCGACGAACGCGATCGGACCATGCTCGACCTGAATGATCTCGCCGTTCGAAACGCCGCCGGGATAGCCGATCTTGTTCGCCTCGTTATAGGTGCCGCGCCAGCCCCAATGGGTGCCGAAATTGCCCGTCTGCGAGGGGTTCTCCACACGGATCATCGCATAGTCGTAGAGGTACTTCTCGAAGCCCGGCTGGAGCCAGCCGTTCTTGGTCGCCACGCAGTCGTAAGAGTGAATCGCTCCATAGTCGCCCGCATGGTACTGGAGCGCGAAAATGAAGTCCTGGTACCAGACCCCGGTGTCCGAATCGCGCACGCAGTGCGCGGCGGTGAGAATCACCTGGGGCGAAATGAACTGCCCTGAGCAGACATAGTCGCCTTCAGGCGTGCGGTAGAACAGCTTGCCGGCCCAGTAGAGCGGCTTGCTGGTCACGTTGCCCGCCTTCCGCTCCTTCGGAGCGGAATCGCCGTCGAGATCGGCAGCCGGCGTCGTGCCCGGCTGGTCGGGCCGCCCGGCGCGCTCGCGCCCTGCCGAGCGGACGTCATCGGGGTTGACGTTGGGACGCGGGGCGAGCGTGGCCCGCTCCATCGACGCGGGCGACCAGGCGGTCGACGCGCGATTGCCACCGCTCGGTGCGCTGGCCGAACTGTTGCCGTCGCTCGACTGTGCGAAGGCCTGGCCGCCGCTGAGAGCGAGCACGGCCATCGCTGGAAAGAGCAGAGTACGTTTCAAGGAAGTCCTCCGTTTCAGAAGATCGCCGGCCGGCCGCAAGCCAACCGCCGGCACGATCGAAAGCCACGAGCCTGCGCCCGGCTCCGCCACACGCTCCATCCTCTACAACAGAGGCATCCGCGGCTCAAACCGCGTCTCGTCACTGCTGCAGAACGCCCTTCGCCCGACGAGGGAGGTCGTCCGGCGGCAAGGGTTCAAGGGGATGGAAAGTCTAGGGATCCGATCATCCGCTCCAGCCACGAACACTACGTTCCCCTCGGCGCAAGCACATGCCTCGCGATGATGGCGGAATGAGGTCGGGCGCCCGTGGAGGGACCGCGGGCTCCTAGTACAGCCCGCCGGTCCCGGAGATCACGGCGCGATCCGAATCGGGGGCGACCGTCAGCGGTCGACCGGACGCATCCGTGTAGCCGATGATCGAGTAGGTATCGGGCGGTCCGGTGCCGGGCTTGAACGCCTCCAGGATGATTCCCGCTCCATTGCCCTGGGCGAGCATCCCGGTGGTGCGCTCGATCGGGATGAAGTTCAGCCCCGGCGGAACGCGGAACGGAATGGGGGGCTGATCGGCCAGCGCCATCTGCATGAACTCGAGGAAGATCGGCGCCGAGAGCTGGCCGCCGGTCGCGCTGCGGCCGAGCGGCCGGGGCTGATCGTAGCCGATATAGACGCCGGCCACGAGGTCGGGCGTGAAGCCGACGAACCAGGCGTCGCGGTAGTCGTTGGTGGTACCGGTCTTGCCAGCGACAGGCTTCTCCAGCGCCTGGACGACGGTCGCCGTGCCGCGCGTTACCACGCCCTCGAGCATCGAGGTCATCTGGTAAGCGGTCATCGGATCGAGGACCTGATCCGAATTGTCGACGACCTGTGGCTCGTCCTGGCCCTGCCAGGTGTCGGCGGCGCAGGCCTCGCAGATGCGCTTGTCGTGGCGGAAGATGGTCTCGCCGAACCGGTTCTGGATGCGGTCGATCAGCGTCGGGCTGATCGATCGGCCGCCATTGGCGAAGACCGAGTAGGCCGAGACCATACGGAGGACGGTCGTCTCACCGGCGCCGAGCGACATCGGCAGGAAGGGCGGCAGGTTGTCGTAGACGCCGAAGCGCCGGGAATACTCGGAGACCAGCGGCATGCCCATGTCCTGGGCCAGGCGCACGGTCATCACGTTCCGCGACTTTTCGATACCCGTGCGGAGCGTCGAGGGGCCGAAGAACTCGTTCGAATAGTTGGCCGGACGCCAGATCGGCTGCCCGAAGCCCGGGTCGATCTCGAGCGGCGCGTCCATCACCACCGACGACGGCGTATAGCCGTTGTCGAGCGCAGCGGCATAGACGAACGGCTTGAAGGACGAACCCGGCTGGCGGAGCGCCTGGGTGGCGCGGTTGAACTGGCTCTCCGCGAAGGAGAAGCCGCCGACCATCGCCAGCACGCGGCCGGTATGCGGGTCCATCGCCACGAGGCCGCCTTCGATCTCGGGGACCTGCTGGATCTCGAAACGCCCTTCCTCGGCGCCCTTTGAAACGTAGACGACGTCGCCGGTCTTGAGCGAACCCTTCTTGACCCACTTCATCCCGTCGGGCGGGATGATGCCGGTCTCGCGCTCGGGCCGGACCTTGCCGGTACCCTGCTCCCGCCCGGGATGCAGGCCGATCTGGAGGCCGCCGTCGCCGTTGCCGAGCACGATCGCAAGCTGCCACTCGACGACGTCGGTGAGCGGCTGGACCTCTGCGACGGTCACACCCCAGTCCTCGCCGACGCTGTCGAAATGCTTGACTGGTCCGCGCCAGCCACGCTGGCGGTCGAACTTGACCAGGCCGTCCATCAACGCCTTTCGCGCCATCAGCTGGAGCCTGGGATCGAGCGAGGTGCGGACGGAGAGCCCACCCTCGTAGAGTGCCTTCTCGCCGAACATCTGGGCAAGCTGCCGCCGGACTTCCTCGGCGAAATAGTCGGCCGCAAACAGGTGCGGCAGCGCGCGGCGCTGCGTCACCCCGAGCGGCGCGGCCTTGGCGGTGGCACCCTCCTCCGGGGTCACGAAGCCGTTCTCGACCATGCGGTCGATCACCCAGTTGCGGCGCTCGATGCCGCGCTCCGGATGGCGGAACGGGTGGTAATTGTTCGGGGCCTTGGGAAGCGCGGCGAGATAGGCCACCTCGGGCAGCGTAAGCTCGTGCACCGACTTGTCGAAATACTCGAGCGCCGCCGCCGCCACGCCGTAGGCGCCGAGGCCGAGGAAGATCTCGTTGAGATACAGTTCGAGGATCTTGTCCTTGCTGTAGGCCTGCTCGATCCGGAGCGAGAGCACCGCCTCCTTGATCTTGCGGTCGATCGACTGCTCGTTGGTGAGCAGGAAGTTCTTCGCCACCTGTTGGGTGATGGTGGAGGCGCCGATCGGCCGCTGGCCGCTGCCATAGTTCTGGATGTTCTGAACCATCGCACGGGCGATGCCGTAATAATCGAGGCCCGCGTGATGGTAGAAATTCTTGTCCTCGGCCGACAGGAAGGCCGCCTTCACCCGGTCCGGGATCGCCTGGATCGGGAGATAGAGCCGCCGCTCGTGGGCGTACTCCGCGACCAGTTGGCCATCGTCCGCGTGAATGCGCGTCATGACCGGAGGTTCGTACTTGGCCAACACCTCGAAGTCCGGCAGATCCTCCGCCAAACCTGAGACGTACCAAGCGATAGCACCAGCAACGAGCAGGAAGAACACAGCGCCTATCCCGAAAAGGTAGCCGAAGATCCTAAGTATCATAGTCCGCGTAGTCCCCGACCGGTCCTGAACCCCTTACGGGCGACGCGCTCACGCCGCGATCGCCATGCGTATGAAGGAATTCCGCCATGTCGTAAATCAGGAAGCTTTGTGGAGAAACTGCGGCGCGCCCGCCGTTCCCTCCAGCCGGCACGCGCCCGTGCCCTTTATGCCACAGCCTCATTGGCCGCCCCGCTGCGCAAGCTGCCTTTCGAAGTAGATGTCGATCGCCCGCGTCACGGACCCCGCCATCTTCTGCCGCCAGTCGTCCGACAGGAGGAGTTTTTCGTCCTCCGGATTGGATACGAAGCCGAGTTCGATCATGGCGGAGGGGAAATCGTGCGCCGTCAGCACCTTGAACCCTGCTTTCTGGTGGGGAACCTTGAACATGCCGGTGGTCTCCCGGAGTTCCTTCACGAGGTTCTGGGCGAAGACCATCTCGAAATTCCGTGTCTCCCGGCGGGTAAGATCGAACAGGATGTCGAGGACCTCGTCGGAATTCTCCGCGGCAATATCGAGGCCGGCGAGCGCGTCCGCCTGGTTCTCGGAGGCGGCAATCTCGCTCGCCAGCGCATCCGACGCACCGTCCGAGATCGTATAGACGATGGTGCCGCGTATGGAGCGGCCCCTGAACGAATTGGCATGAATCGACACGAACAGGTCCGCTCCGTGGCTGCGCGCGATCGCGACACGATCGCCAAGGGCCACGAAACGGTCGTCGGTTCTGGTGAAGAAAACGTTATAGCGGCCGGTCGCTTTGAGCTTTTCGCTCAGTGTCTCCGCGAATTCCAGGGTGATTTCCTTCTCGATCGCCCCGCCCCGGCCCTTTGCGCCGGTGTCGATCCCGCCATGGCCGGGATCAAGGACAACGTTGAACTTGCCCGAATCGCTCTCCACCGGCGCGACGATGGTCCGGTCGCGCTTGGCCGATTCTTCCAGAGTCCTTGCATCGCGATAGGCGCGCTCGACGGCGACGAATGCCTCGGGGCTGGTGCCCACCACGTCGATCACCAGACGCGCCGGCTGGTTGTCCGCCGGCGGGATGACGAAGGCCTGGTCGACCTTCACCGGGCCGGTGAGGTCGAGCACGATCCTAGACTTGCCGGGTGATATCTGTCCGTAGCGGAACGCCGAGAACAAACCTCTCCCCTTGACGCTCTCGTCGTCGCCAAGCCCGAAACGCACCTCCGGGATGTCGACGATCACCCGGTACGGATCGGAGAGTGTGAAGACCGACACATCGATCGCACCCGTCATGTCGGCGATGAAACGGGTTCTTGTCTGGTCTCCGACGATTCGTGCGTCGAAGATCAGCGGTGCCTTGGAATCAGGCCCCTCCGGGACCTCCGCGCCAGACGCTGCGACCGCCACCACGGCTGCGGCGGCCATGATGAGGAAGGCGATGATGTGGCGTACCGCCCGCATCTCGTTCAAGCTTCTCCCCACGGGAAACGGCGGCCGCCCGCGCCGCGTCACGCCGTTCATAGCCGATGTTGATCGGTTGTTTAACCACCTGCCCGGCTTTTTTGCGGCGCCGGTTTCGGATCGCCGTCTTGCAATGCGCTACTCTCGCACATACAACACTGTCACGGATTTCATCCTCCGTCCGTATCTGCTCCCGAAAAGCGAGCTGCGGCAGCCGAAGCGGCGAATCGAGGAGGTTCGTCGCGGCTTCCCGCGCATGTCGGGGCCGGACTCGGGGATGTAACGGACGACCGGCCGATTGTCGTGGCTCTCGAGAGCCCCCTTCCGGACGGTGATCCGATAACCCGGCGGCGCGGCCCCCCTCAGGGGGCCCGCGACCGAATGGCCCGGAACGACGTTCCGGACACGACTGCAAGGTACCGGCGCAAGGGTATGAACCGAACTGGGCGAGTTGAGATGCCGATGACCGATCTGGCGACTGCCGGACGGTTGCTTTGGCATATGCCTTTCGGGCCCCGCGCCATTGCTCACCAACAAACCGATCGTCCGCTTGACGCGGCGGCGCGTGCGCTTTGCGCCCGCAGCCTGTCGCCTGCCGGCGATCATGGAGATTCCCTGCCATGGCCAATAAAATGCTTGTCGATGCCACCCACCCCGAGGAAACGAGGGTGGTGGTCTTGCGCGGTAACCGCGTGCAGGAATTCGATTTCGAATCCGCGACCCGCAAGCAGCTTCGCGGCAATATCTACCTAGCCAAGGTCACCCGCGTCGAACCCTCGCTCCAGGCGGCGTTCGTCGATTACGGCGGCAACCGCCACGGGTTCCTCGCCTTCTCGGAAATTCACCCGGACTATTATCAGATACCGGTTGCCGACCGGCAGGCGCTGATCGAGGCGGAGCGGCGCGAAATCGCCGAGTCCGATTCTCACAACGGCGACGAAGAGCACGATCACGTCACCGTGTCGTCGCATGGCGCCGAGGCGCCGGATGGGGAATCGCGGGCTGAGGCGTCGGACTTCCCTCCGTCCTCATCGTCAGAGTTCGCCGCCGACGCCGCCTCCTCGTCCACCGTCAGCGAGCCGGCCGCGCCCGATACCTGGGGCGCCGAGACCCCGGTGTCCTTCGCGAGCGATGCAGGCGAAACGCCCGCTGCCGACGAACCGTCCACCGCCCTGTCCTTCCACGCCGATGCGGTGGAAGGCGACGCCCACGAGCCTACCGGCGACACTCACGAATCCGACGGCGGCGATCACAGCGACCGCGGGGATTCCTCGCACCACAACAACGCGCTCGAGGTCGTGAGCGACGACCAGGTCGAATCGGTCGGCGCCGAGGATGCCCTCGAGGAGGTGCCCGAGCGCCGCCACCGGCAGCGTCCCCGCCAGTACAAGATCCAGGAAGTCATCAAGCGCCGCCAGGTGCTGCTCGTCCAGGTCGTCAAGGAGGAGCGCGGCAACAAGGGCGCCGCCCTGACCACCTATCTGTCGCTTGCCGGCCGCTACTCGGTCCTGATGCCCAATACCGCCCGCGGCGGCGGCATTTCGCGGAAGATCACCTCGCCTGCCGACCGCAAGAAGATGAAGGAGGTCGTCGCCGACCTCGACGTGCCGGAGGGGATGGGGATCATCCTGCGCACCGCCGGCGCGAGCCGGACCAAGGCCGAGGTCAAGCGCGACTTCGAGTACCTCATCCGGCTCTGGGAGGACGTTCGCGAACTGACGCTCCGATCCTCCGCGCCGACGCTGGTCTACGAAGAAGGCAGCCTGATCAAGCGCTCGATCCGCGATCTCTACAACAAGGACATCGACGAGGTCGTCGTCGCCGGCGAAGACGCCTTCAAGGAGGCCAAGGACTTCATGCGCATGCTCATGCCGAGCCATGCGAAGAACGTGAAGCCCTATCGCGAGGCGCAGCCGCTGTTCGCCCGCGCCGGCATCGAAGCGCAGCTCGACGCAATGTTCTCGCCGCAGGTGACGCTCCGCTCGGGCGGCTATTTGATCATCAACCAGACCGAGGCGCTGGTCTCGATCGACGTCAACTCCGGGCGCTCGACCCGCGAGCACAATATCGAGGACACCGCCCTCCAGACCAATCTCGAGGCGGCCGAGGAGGTCGCCCGCCAGCTCCGCCTCCGCGACCTCGCCGGCTTGATCGTCATCGACTTCATCGACATGGAGGAGAAGCGGAACAACCGCGCGGTCGAGCGGCGCATGAAGGATTCGCTGAAGAACGATCGCGCCCGCATCCAGGTCGGCCGCATCTCGCATTTCGGCCTCCTGGAGATGTCGCGCCAGCGCATCCGTACCGGCGTCCTCGAATCGACGACGACCGTTTGTCCGCATTGCCAGGGCACCGGGCACATCCGTGCACCCTCCTCCGTCGCGCTGCATGTTCTCCGCGCGATCGAGGAGCAACTCCTCAAGAGCGCTACTCACAACCTCACGATCCGCACCCGCACCGAGGTTGCCCTCTACATCCTCAACCAGAAGCGGGCCAACCTCTCCGAGCTCGAGCAGCGTTTCAGCGTGACCATCGCCGTGATGGCGGACGAAACGCTGACCAACGGCTCGCACTTCACCGTCGAGCCCGGCGAACCCGCCGGGCGGCGCGAGCCGGTGCGCACCTCCGTCCAGCCCGACTCGGTCCAGCCCTTCGCCGATGAGGAGGAAGAGCCCGAGGCGTTCGACGCGGACGTCGAGGAAGAGGCCGCCGATGAACCCGAGTCCGCCGAAGCCACTGGCGAACGCGAGGAACGTGAGGAGCGCGGTGACGACGAAGGGCGCCGGCGCGGTGGCCGCCGTCGGCGTCGCGGTCGGCGCCCGGGTGGCGAGCGTGGTGAACGGAGCGAGCAGCCCGTAGCCATTGCAACGATGGGCGACGCGCCGGACGGCGAACCCTCCGAGGACGAGGACGAGAGCAGCGAATCGGAGGATGCCGGCGAGGCAACCGTTCGCACCGACGAGACCGGAGATCGCGACGAGAATGGCGCCCGCCGCAGACGCCGCGGCCGCCGCGGCGGCAGGCGGGGTCGACGTACCCGCGACGGCGAAAGCGGAGCGACGGATCAGGTCGAGGCGCGCGCCGACCAGGGTGAGGCCGGCGCGGAGCCCGGCGAGGCGCACGAGGATGTCGCCGCACCGTCTCCGGTTACCGTGTCGGGCAACGGCGCCATGCCCCACGCGGCCGAACACGCCGGCAACGGCGAGGACCGCTCCGCCATGTCGCCGGAGCACGCGGTCCTGGCGCCGGAGCCGAGGGTGGCAGAGCCGGCACCGCACAGCTACGCGCCGAGCGACGATGTCCCCGCGCCCGAGCCCGTCGCCGCCGACGAACCGGAAACGGCGCAAGCCCGCGAGACGCCCGTTGAGCGTCAGCCCGAGGAGCGGGTGGCGCGAACCGAAGCGGAGCCCCCTCCTCCCCCGGCACCGGCCAGGCCGCCGGAGCCGGAAGACGACCCCAACCGGCCGAAGAAGGGCGGCTGGTGGCAGCGCAAGAGCTTCTTCTGAAGGCGACTGTTTCGATAGGACCACCAGGGCGGCGACCGCAAGGCGCCGCCCTTTTGCTTGAGGCGGAGCCTATGCCGGTTCGCGAGCGGCCGGGGCAATCGACGCTTCACGTAGTTGGAGGAATATCACCCAGTGCGTGATCAGGTAGAACGGCACCAGGACCGAGGGGATGAGTATCCACGGCAGCGATACCACCGCGGCCGACCCGACGCCGGCATCGATCAGTTGCAGAGGTGAACCGGAGGCGGTGAGGACCCCGAGGATCACTGCGATGATCAGGTCGAGCGCCCCGAACGCATTCCATCCGCCGGTCGCGAGCGGCGCGGTCTGTCGCTTCAGGATCAGCAAGGCGAGCGGAATTGCCGCCAGCCCGGTGATCACGTCCCCCCAGCCGGCCGACTGCGGAAACGGGCCGGCCAGCCGGCCGTCGGCGGCCAGCAAGAGGAAGAAGGCCCCGAACACCCGTGCGATGTTGAGCCCGACGAGCATGGACATCGGCACAGCGAGCAAGGCGCGGCGTCCGGCGGCGGTGCGAAGCGCAACACCCGCGGCGAGGATCGGCAGCAGGACGGCGAGACCGACATAGGGCACCGGTGACGCGTAGACACCGGCCTCCGTCAGGGCGACCTGCGCCCCGACCCACAGGCCAACGGTGGCGGCCACGCCCAACCGCCACCCGCGGGAAATCGGCATGGCGTTGATCAGCGCGTTCAGGTTGACCACGATGACGGCGATCAGGACGATCGTTCCGGCGAAATCCAGGCTCGACATGGCGACGCTCCTTTACTTGTAACTACACGTATAAGCGCATGGATACTTCCTGCGACTGCCCTTCCGGCCTATCCTAGGGACTTGAGGGCAAGACGCTGCAACGATGCCGCGCCCGCCGGGCCGATGACCACCGTCGCGGCGGCCTGTGCTTCCCGCCAGGCCTGCAATGCGTTCTCGACCGCGTCACGCCCGGCCCTCGTTGCTTCCACCAGGCGCGAGCGCGCATCCTTGCCGGGGTGGATTTCCAGCCAGCCCTTCGCCTCGATCAACGCCAGGTTCCGTGTGAGGGTCGTCCGTTCGACGCCAAGAAACTCGGCGAGTGTGCCGATCGTCATCGGTCCTTTCAGCATCAGCGCCGTCAGCGCCGAAAACTGGCCGATTCGGATACCGTGCGGCCGGAGCTTGCGCTCGAAGGAACGCGAGAGCGCCCGCGCTGCCCGTCGCGAGGCCAGACAGAGGCAATCGGCGCACTCCATGAGGTCGGCTTGTTCACTACTCATGAAATGAGTGTATCTACACTGAATGAGCGGCGTCAACTGCAATCGGATGAGGCGGCACGCCTCCTTCTGGACAGGCTTCGTCCGTCGCGATAGACCGCAGCAATGAAACGCTTCCTTCTGCAACTCTTCACCTGGTGGAACGGCGAAACGCTCGGCACGCGATTCTTCACGTGGCGGAAGGGCATCGCCGTGGGCAAGGACGACCAGGGCAACCTGTACTACCGCAACAAGGATGGCAGCCGGCGCTGGGTCATCTACAACGGCGTCGCCGATGCCTCGCGCATTCCGCCCGGCTGGCACGGCTGGATGCACCACCGTACCGACGAGCCGCCGGCCGCCTACAAGCCGCGCGACTGGGAGAAGCCTTATCTCCCCAATCCGACCGGAACCGCCATGGCCTACCGCCCGCCCGGCTCGATCCTGCACGGCAAGCCGGTGACCCCTGCCCGCCCCGACTACGAGCCGTGGAGCCCGGCGGGACGGTGACCACGCGCCGTGGCGCATTCGCGCGACGGCCGGCTCTTGCCTGCAGTAATCTCTGGTCACGACGGGATCATCCGGCGGATGGCGAACGCGCTCGGAGCGCGAGTCGCCGCCGGCTCAGGCCATTGGGGACGGAACATCGCTTTCTCAGTCCCGCAATCGGGACAGCGCCAGGTGGCCGGGAGGCCCGCGAAGGCGGTTCCCGGCGGTGTTGCCGGCGGTACTGATTGCGCCGGCGGGGCGGCGCTCTCGTCGTAGACGACGTAGCAACCGCGGCAAACGAAGCGCCATGCGGCTGGCACGGCACGCGGCATCGGAAGCAGTCGGGGGTTCCGCGCGCCCCGGGTTCGCCCGGCCGATCGACTTCGGCATCGTCGCCGGCGGCACGCTCCCGGCTTCGGTCACCCTCAGATGGGCGCCACGGCCCCTATGGCCGAACGTGTGCGCTGAGCGATCCCCGGAATGTCGAGGTCGCGACGCCCGGAGCCCGAATTGACGTTGGCACCGAAGCGACGATCGTTCAGGCGGACGACCGGCTGGACGGGACCAATCGTCGCCCCTCGCCCGGCACCTGCGGGAGCGCTCCGGACCGCCAACAAAAACAAGCGCTTACAAGGATGGTGGTGGGGGAGGTAGGACTCGAACCTACGAAGGCTAAGCCAGCGGATTTACAGTCCGCCCCCTTTGCCGCTCGGGACACTCCCCCGTTGATGCCAGAGGCACCGCGCCCTGCTGTCGCAAGGCGCCGGCGCGTCTTATGACGATCAGCGTCTTTGAAGTCAACGCACTCGACATGGGGATCGTTCGCCCCGATGTCGACCCGGCCCTCGGTTGGTTTCGCCCACCCGCTCCATGACGGCGCCGACGGGGCGCTGTCACCATGAAGCGTTGCCCCGCTTCAGCGCGTCGCCATCGCGGCGACGAAGTTGTTGGTCGCCGTCACCGCGCCGTGGAAGGCGCCTGCGTTGAATTCGTTCATCACGAAGAAGGCGCCGACACCGCGGGTCGGCGCGATCGCGACGTAGGTGAAGAAGCCCTGAAGGCCGCCGGTCTTCTCGAGGATCAGCGGGCGGTTGCCCTCCGGGAAGTTGATCACCCAGCCGAGGCCCATGGCGCCCATCGGGCCGGCGTCATCGATGCCCACCACCGCTTTCAGCCCGTCGCGGTAGACATGCGCCGCCTGCGTGATCTCGCGCACCTCGCGGAGTTCCTCGCCGGTCTGGTCGAGATTCCACTGGATGAAGCGGAGCATGTCGGCCCCGGTGGTGTGCAGCCCGCCAGCGCATTCGATGCCGACCGGGGTCGGCACGTTCGGCATGGGGCTGCCGTCGAAGAAGTGCCCCTGCATCAGCCGGTCCTGAGCGTCGGCGGGCGGGTTGAAGGTCGTGTCCTTCATGCCCAGCGGATCGAGAATGCGCTCCTTGAGGAGGTCGGCATAGGGTTTGCCCGCGGCATTGGACAGCGCCAGGCCGAGGAGGTCGTAGCCGTAGTTAGAATAGAAAGCCGAGGTCCCGGGCGCGAACAGGAAGGGGTCGTCCTTCTGGATTTCGGCGAGCTGGACCGCGTGGGTGTTGCTTGCGAAGGGATCCTCCGGCGGCGAATCCGGCCGGCTTACCTCGCGCGGCAGGCCCGCGGTCTGCCCGACGAGGTCGAGGAGGCGCAGCGTCCGGCCGTCCTTGGTGGGGATGGTCACGCCGTCGCCGACATAGGCCTGGAGCGGGTCGGTCAGGCCCACGTGCCCGTCGACCACCAGCGAGCCCAGCACGTTTCCGCAGAACACCTTGCTCACCGAGGCGATGCGGAAGATCGAGTTCTCGTCCGGCTCTCTGGCCGACCCGTCGGACGTCTCGCCGAAGCCGAAGAACGCCGTCTCGCCATTCCGCACCGCGCCGAAGATCAGGGCCGGCACCTCGTCGCTCAGGTACATCACGGTGCCGGCCATGCCCGCGGCCTCCTGCAGCTCACGGTCCTGCGCGAAGGCCGCCGGCATGGCGGCGCCTGCGAGGAGCGCCGCGGTGCACGAGAGCGCGAGACGCCGCAAGAGCGTGTTGGTCATGGAATGGCCTCCAAAGGCTTCGGGTTGGGACGGGGATCGCCAGAGCCCCCAAGCTGCATGATCGGGCGGGGCGCCACAAGCGACCGCGGTCACAATATCGCCTCCCCTCAATGGCCCACGGCGCCACCGCCCGGGCGTCGGGCGTCATCGGAGCCGTAGAGCATGATGCCGTCGGGCTCGTTTTCGTCGGGCGCCGCAAAAATCGCCGCTGCCGCACCCCAGGCGTCCGCGTCCACGATCTTGTGTCCGCGGGCTTCGAGCGTCGCGCGCGCATCGGTCGAGAGCGCCATTGGCTCGGCGAAGATCTGGTCGGGCAGCCACTGGTGGTGAATGCGCGGCGCATCGACCGCCTCCCGAACATCCATGCCGAAGTCGACGACGTTCATGATCGTCGCCACCGTCGTCGTAATGATCCGGGGCCCTCCGGGGCTGCCCGTCACCATGAACAGGCGGCCGTCCTTCGTCACGATCGTCGGGCTCATCGAGGAGAGCGGACGCTTGCCCGGAAGAATCGCGTTCTTCTCGCCCTGCACCAGGCCGAACATGTTCGGCGCCCCCGGCCGCGTGGTGAAGTCGTCCATCTCGTTGTTGAGGAAGAAGCCGGTGTCGTCGGCGATGACCTTGGCGCCGAAGAGCCCGTTGATCGTGTAGGTCACCGCGACGGCGTTGCCGTCCTCGTCGACGATCGAATAGTGCGTGGTCTCGGTGCCCTCGTGCGGCGGCGTTCCGGGGTTCACCGCTTTCGACGTGGTCGCCCGTTCCGGGTCGATCGCCGCCCGGATCGCCGCGGCATACTCGTCCGACACCAGCCGCTCCACCGGATTCTCCACGAAGTCCGGATCCCCGAGCAGGAAGTTCCGGTCGACGAAGGCGTGGCGCATGGCTTCGGCCAGAAGATGCACCGACTGTGCTGAGGCGTACCCCATCTCGCCGATCGGCCAGCCTTCGACGACGTTGAGGATCTGGCAGATGGTGGTGCCGCCCGAGCTCGGCGGCGGCGCCGAGATGATCTCGACGTCGCGGTAGCCGCAGCGGAGCGGCACCGTCTCCCGCACCGTGTAGTCGGCGAAATCCCGCCGGGCGAGGATGCCGCCATTCGCAGCACTGGCCGCGACGATCTTTGCCGCGATGGCGCCGGAATAGAAGGCTCCGGGACCGCCGTCGGAAATCGCCTGGAGCGTCGTGGCGAGGTCGGTCTGCACCAGCCGCTCCCCGGCTTTGAGCGGCGCGCCGTCCCTGAAGAAGATCGCCGTCACGTTCGGCTGTTCCGCAAGGTCTTCGGCCACAGCGGCGAGCATCGCCGCATCAGCCTCGCCAAGCGGGAATCCGTCCCTCGCAAGCCGGATCGCGGGCGCCATCAGGGCCTCGCGGGACATCGTGCCATGCGTCTCGCGCATCACCTCGAGGCCGAGGACCGTTCCCGGCACGGCCACTGCCTTGTAGCCGATGGTGCTGAGGCCGGGGACGGGCTCGCCGGCCGCGTCGAGGTACATGTCGGGCCTCGCGGCGCCGGGCGCGGTCTCGCGGAAGTTGAAGAAGGTGTCCGTGCCGTCGGCCATCCTGATCGTCGCGAAGCCGCCGCCGCCGATATTGCCGCAGCAAGGATGCACGACGGCCAGCGCGTAGCCGACAGCGACCGCGGCATCGACCGCATTGCCGCCGGCGCGGAGGATGTCGGCGCCTACTTCGGACGCCAGCCGCTGCGCGGTGACGACCATGCCGTTCGGCGCCTCCACCGGCGGCGGCGAGGCAGCCCATGCAGTTCCCGCAAGGCCGATCGTCAGCGCCGCCAGCGCCGCCCGCAGCATGGCATTCATCCGCATCTCGCTCTCCGCACTGGGTGGCCCGCGCTTGCGGGCCCCATGCCGGCACTGTATTCGTTTTGATGTCCGGTGACGTCCCATCGACGAAGAATCCGGGACACAATCTTGCGAGGTCTGGTCATGCGCTGGATGACACTGGTGGTCGTTGCCGCCACCGCGGCCGGTCTGTCACAGGTGCGGGCGGAGACCCTGCCGCTGCCGGACGGCCTGATCTCGTTCGAAAGCGACGAGGGCGAGGCGCTCCTGATCGGCGCCGAGGCGCGACGCGACTTCTTCCCGCTCTCCAGCCATTTCGTGAACCAGGTCAACCCTGCCTATTGCGGACCGGCTTCCATCTCGATGGTCCTCAACGCGCTCGACGTTCCGCGCCCGGCCTCCGACATGACGACAGGGCTCGGCCTGTTCGACCAGGAGAACATCTTCACCCCGGCGACCGATGCCGTACAGCCGGCCGCCGCGATCCTGAGCCCGCCATTCGGCATGACGATCACCCAGCTGGGCGGCATACTCGCCGCGCATGACCTCGAGGTCGAGGTCGTCCACGCGGCCGACTCCGATGTCGACACCTTCCGCGAGGCGGCCGTGGCGGCGATCGACGACGACGAGCACTTCGTCCTCGTCAATTACCTCCGCAAGGCGATCGGCCAGGAAACGGGCGGGCATATCTCTCCGCTCGCCGCCTACGATGCCGACACCGACCGCTTCCTGATCCTCGACGTCTCCCGCTACAAGTACCCGCCGGTCTGGGTCGAGGCGGCCGCGCTGTTCGGTGCGATGAACACCGAGGACAGCGACAACGGCAACAAGACGCGGGGCTACGTCCTCGTCAGCCGGTAGGACCGCGACCCCGGTCGCTTCGACGCCTGCGCGGGCGGCGGCGGCGTCAGATCGGCTGCAGCGGAACGCTCTGTGCGCTCCGGAAGCGATTGTCCGGATCGACGGCCCGCTTGATTTCGATCAGCCGCTGGAGATTCTCTCCATAGTAGGCGTTCGGCCAGTCGGTGATTTTTTCACTGGGCCAGTTCACATACGACGCCGGCTCGCCGACGCGCCGCACAAAGTCGTTGGCCCGGTCGACCCAGTCCAGCATCGCGAGTTGGTCGTAGACCGGCGCGCCAAGGTCCCAGACGGCGCCGGCCCTGAGCAGCGTCGTCGCCCTGCGATGCGGGTAGGCCGTGGCCGCCGGCGCGATGCGATTCACCTTGCCGCCGACCCAGCCGAAGAGGAGGAAATCGACGTTGCGGTCGGAGCGGCCCACCGGCGCGGTCCGGAGAAGCTCGATGATCTCATCGACCTCCGCCTCGGTCTGGGCCCGGTTCGCATAGCGGTTGACGTCGGCGAAGCCGTGCCGGAGCGTCGGCGGTTCGGCGAGCATGCCCTGAACCGTCCAGAAATCGGTTGGCTTGAAGAGCTGCGCCCCTGGGCGCAAGGCGAGGAGTGTGCCGAGCAGATCCTTGAGGTCGTCCGTGCCACCGATGAATGCGCCATAGATCTCTAGGCTCGGGTAGCTGGCTGCGCCCCTCTCCGTCACCGGGGTCGTCGCTTCGTCGGGCCGTGGGCCGCTGCTCAGGTAGGCGGCCGCGCCCAGCGCATCGGGCGCCTCTTGCAACAGGGCATCGAACGCGGCGTAGGCCCGGCGCGAGGCATCGGCGCCGCGGAAGTCGAGTTCGAAATAGGTGATCTCGCGCCGCGGCGCCGGAAGCAGCTGAAACGTCAGCTCGGTATGGAGGGCGAAGTTGCCGCCGCCGCCGCCGCGCGCCGCCCAGAAGAGATCGCCATTTGCGACTGCATCGGCATCGACCGGCTCGCCGCCGGCGAGCACGGCCGATGTCGCCGTGAGATGATCGGAAGTGAGGCCGGCCCAGCGGGTATTGAAGCCGATCCCCCCGCCGAGCGTCAGCCCCGTGACCCCGACCGACGGGCAGGTGCCGACCGGCAGCATCCAGTCGCCGCCGCGCAGGCGCATGAAGACTTCGCCGTTGACGGCACCGGCGCCGATCCGCGCCACGCCTGTCGCGGTGTCGACCTCGATCTTTCGCATGAGCCGCGTGACGACGAGCAGCCCGTTGGTCGACGACAGGCCGATATAGTTGTGGCCGCCGCCGCGAACCGCGAGCGGCACCCCTTCGGCTTGCGCCCAGGCGATGCAGGCGGCGACGTCTTCGGGTGTCTCGCAGAGCGCCGCGGCAAGCGGGAGGACGCTGTCGTAACGGGTATTCGCCGACACCGCCCAGGCGAGGTAGTCGCCGTCCGTGGGTTCGAGAAGTCGGCCCTTGAGTCGCTGGCGAAGCGTGGCGACCGCGGTCGCCTGGGCGTTTGCCGCAACTGCCGCCCGCATCAGCGGGACCTCGAGGGCGCCCGCGGCAACCGCGCCTGCGGTCGCCGCCAGGAAGCCGCGGCGGCTCAATCGCGGCAGAACTGTCCCGGGATGGTTCACGACTTCCCCTTGCAGCTTCGGCGTGGCCGGGCCGCCGTCGCCCTACCCCGCGATGGTCGCCTTCACCGCCGCCACGGCGCGGAGCGCCAGCGCCGCGATGGTCAGCGTCGGGTTGGCAGTCGCCGAGGTCGGGAACACCGTTGAGCCGAGGATGAACAGGTTCGGGTGGTCGTGGCTCCTGAGGTCGGCGTCAACCACGGACGTCTTCGGATCCTCCCCCATCCGCGCCGTGCCGATGATGTGGCCGGCGCCTTGCGCTTGCGGACTGTGGATCACGCCGGTCGCGCCGAGCTTTGCGAAGATCTCGTCATGCGCCTTCACCGAGGCGGCGAAGCCGGCCTTGGTGTAGTCGTCGATCCGATACGCAATCTTCGGAACGCCGACGCCGTAGATGTCGAAGGCCGTGTCGTCGAGGGTGACGCGATTGTCGGGATCGGGGGGCTGCTCGACCAGCGAGGCCAGCCGGATGTGGCGGGCCGACTGGAACGCCAGCGCGTTGTCCAGCCCGCTGCCGCGCAGACCCTGGTTAGCGAGGTTCTGGGCGGTCGAGATCGGGGCGCCGGTCGGCCAGGACCAGCCGTCATTGCCGATCTCGATACGGAACGCGCCGCGGGTCTTGCGAAAATCACCGTCGCGAAGGTTCTCGATCCCGGACGTCGAAAGCGGGCCGCGATAGGGGTAGAGCGCGTCGTTCGCCAGCGCCCAGGAGAGCTGGGTGGGATGGTCCATCAGGTTGCGCCCGACCTGGTCGGAAGAGTTGGCCGCTCCGTTCGGCGTCGTCTCGCCCTTCGAGTTGAGGAGGAGCCGCGGCGTCTCGATCGCATGCGCGGCGAGCACGAACACCTTGCCAGTCGCCGTGCCCTCGCTGCCGTCCCAGCGCTTGAAGCGAATTGCGTTCACCGTGCGGTCCGGGCCGACCTCGACGAAGACGGCGTTGGTCTGCTCGTGGAGGACGGCGCCGGCGGCCACCGCCCTGTCGATATGGACCGTGGCGTCGTACTTCGCCTGCACCGGGCAGACCGGGATGCAGCTCGCATTCCCGCAACAGGCCGGCCGGGTGTCGCGCGCGGTCGAGTTCCGCCCCTGCGGGGTCGAACGCACCTCGTAGACCGTGCCGTTGAGGGCCTTGAGATACGCCTTGTCGAGATAGGTCTGCGGGATCTCCGTCATCGGATAGGGCGTTGTCCGCGGCGCACCGAGGTCGACGGCAGAATCGCCCGAAACGCCGATCTCGCCTTCCGCCTGACCGTAGAACGGCTCGATGTCATTGTACGACAACGGCCAGTCGACTCCCTGCCCGTAAACCGACTTCAGCCGGAAGTCGTTGGGGAGAAGCCTGAGGCAGGTGCCGAGCCAATGCCAGGTCGTGCCGCCGACCACCTTGATATAGGTGCTCGCGAACTTGTCGGGGCCGGTCTGCCGGTACCAGAAGTCGAGGTCGCTCGATACCGGGTGCATCGCCTGGGGCACGGGCGGATAAGGGCACTCCGGCACCTTTTCGACCGCACTCCAGTAGGTCTGCACCGCCTTCTGCCGGTCCACCTTCGCACCCGCCTCGAGGAGGGCCACCTTGACCCCCTCGGCCGCGAGTTTCGACGCCATCACTGCGCCGGATATCCCCGCACCGACGATGATTACGTCGGCGCTGATGTCGTCTGCCATGCTCGCCTCATGTCGCAGGAGGATCGGACCAGTAGCCGGTCTCGCCGCCGCATTCGCCCCAGGGTTTGGTGAAGGTCAGGGCGTTCCAGACCAGGGCCTGGTCGAAGGTCGCGACCCGCTGCACCCGTCCGCGGAGGGGATGATTGCTCGCGCCCGAACCCTTGGGCACGGTGGTGTACAGCCCTGAATACCAGGCGGCGACGATGGCATTGGCGATGGGGGTGAAGGAATTGAAGTTCTCGCCGACAAGCAGCGCGATCTCGTCGCCGTGCCCTGTGGCCAGGAACCCGCCGAGGATCGTGGTTGCGATGCCGAGGTCGAGCTTCGACGTCTGGGTGAGCTTCTCGGAAAGCGCCAGGAACTGCTCGGGCGTGACCGTCGACTGGGCGAAGAGCGCCGCCGGGAACCCCGCTGTCCCCGCCGAAGCGATCGCGGCGCCGACCGCGGCCAGGATGATGTCGCGGCGAGAAAGCAGCGCTGTCATCGGTCTCCTCCCTGAGATCGCGCGGTCCCCGTGGATTCGCTCTTTATAGGAGTGCCAAGGAACACTGGCACGAGATCGGCGCGAGGCAAAGGACCCATCGAGCACGTTCTGTGCTAAAGGGATGTCGGGGCGGTAACTCCTTACTGGAGCGACCGGAGGGGATGGCACTGAAGGAAGACCGCTTCGAGCGGGTGAGCGAGCTGTTCTATCAGGCGGCCGCAGTCCCCGAGACTTGGCCGGACGCCCTGGACGCTCTCGCCGATGCGTCCGGCGCGACGGGCGCCGTATTGCTTCCGGTGCGGCCGGGCGAGTCGAACGCGGTCTCCTCCCGCGGCATCTCCGAATTGATCGCCCGTCACATGTCGGAGGGCTGGCATCCTGCGAATCCGAGGATGCACCGCGGCCTGGAGCTGACCGATGGCGGCTGGCCGGGCCTGATTACCGACCGGGATATGTTTGGCGAGGCGGGCCTCGCGGCCTCCGACTATTCCACGTTCCTCCAGCGGCACGGCTTCGGCTGGGTCGCCGGCATGGTGCTGGCGCGCGCCGGTCACGATCTGGTCGTCCCGCTGTCGATCGAGCGCCGCCTCGATCAGGGCCCGTTCACCCCTGCGGAAGTATTGATGCTCAATCGTCTTATGGCCCAGCTCAGGCCTGCAGCGGCGCTTGCCGTTCGCATCGGTTTCGACAGGGCACGGAACTTCGCCGACGGCGCCGCGGCGATGGGCGAAGATGCCGTCCTGCTCGGCGATCTCGGCAAGGTGCTCTATGCGACTCCCGGTTTCGAACGGCATCTCGGGGGCGCCCTTTCTCTCGAGGCCGGCCGGCTCGTGACCACCGACGGCGACGCCGACCGCAACCTCGACGCACTGATCGACGCGGCCATCTTCCCCGACCCGATTACGAAACGTGTCGGCCGCGGCTTTGTCCTGCCGCGGCCCCGGGCGCTCCCTCTCTTTGTCCGCATCGTGCCGATGGTGAGAGCCGCCTATGACGCCTTCAACCTCGCCCGCGCGGTGGTCATCGTCACCGACCCGGAGCGGGACGGCACCCAGACCTTCCATATCCTGATCGAGACCTTCGGTCTGAGCGCCGCCGAAGCGCGCCTTGCCCGTCGCATCGGCCGCGGCGAAACGCTTCGCGACATTGCAAACGCCGAGCGGATGTCGGTCGAGACCATGCGCACACGCCTCAAGGCGGTGTTCGGCAAGACCGGTACCCATCGCCAGGCGGAGCTTGCGCTGCTGGTCGCCTCGATGTCGCGCTAGTGGAGCGAATTTGACATTTGAATCCCAGTTGGGTCTCGGGCAGTTCTCAAATGTCAAATTCAAAAGCTCCATTAGAAACATATAGTTCCTGGTGGCCCTTATGACTCCGACATTCACTCTGAACCTGGACGCAAGGGGTAGCGAATGTCGGGGTCGGACCAATAGACCAAGGATTGGCTCAACCCGGCGCCAGGAACCGCGCTCACCCCTCGACGTCGGTCTCGGGGCGGTCGCGGCCAGAGGCGAGTTCCTCGTGCCACTTGCCGTCCTCGCTCTCCCACGAGATGGCCGCGGTCTCGCCCGGCGCCCGCTGCTCCGATGCAGCGCGATGCGCGGCGGCCTTCGCCGCATCGTGTGTCGGAAAGGTCTCCGAAAAGGTCCCTTCGGCCTTGTGGGCCCAGCCGCCGTCATGCGGCACGATGTGGTATGTCACTTTGGTCATTCGCCTCGTCTCCAGCATCTTTGCGGGCGGGCCGCCGGGTTCAATCCTTGCCGGGGGCAAGGCAGCTGTCGGACAGGTCCCGCCAGCCGCCCCAGATATGTGGGAGAGCGCAGCCGCTGGCAAACACGGAATTGATGCCGCCTTCGCCGGTGCCCCATGCCGCCCTCGTATTACGATGCCTCATGCTTGACGCGAATCACGACATCGCCCCCCGCCTTCTCGCCTGGTACGACCGTCACGCGCGGCGGCTGCCGTGGCGGGTCGGCCCGAAGGATCGCGGTCGCGGGGTGGCGCCGGACCCGTACCGCGTCTGGCTGTCCGAGGTGATGCTGCAACAGACCACCGTGGCCGCGGTGAAGTCCTATTTCGAAGCCTTTACCGCCGCTTGGCCGACGGTAGTCGATCTCGCCGAAGCACCCCGCGACGACGTGATGAAGGCCTGGGCCGGCCTCGGCTACTACGCCCGCGCCCGCAACCTGCACGCCTGCGCGCAAGCCGTCGCCCGCGATCATCACGGCCGCTTCCCCGAGACCGCACGGGGCCTCCGCGCCCTCCCCGGCATTGGCGAATACACCGCCGCGGCGATCGCGGCGATCGCCTTCGACGAGTCGGCCGCGGTGGTCGACGGCAATGTCGAGCGCGTGATCGCCCGCCTTTTCGCGATCGACACGCCGCTTCCCGAAGCGAAGAAGATCATCCGCGGCATCCAGTCCCGCCTGACGCCCTCCACCCGCGCCGGCGACTATGCACAGGCGATGATGGACCTCGGCGCCGGCATCTGCACGCCGAAGCGCCCGGCCTGCTCGCTCTGCCCGGTCAACGACGTGTGCATCGCCCATGCCCGCGGCGACGAGGACCGCTACCCGGTGAAGGCCGAAAAGCCGGAGCGGCCCACCCGCTACGGCGACGCCTTCGTCGCCGTCCGTGCCGACGGCTCGGTGCTCCTGCGCAAGCGTCCCGACGACGGGCTCCTCGGCGGCATGGCCGAGGTCCCGGGGAGCGAATGGACGAGTCGGAAGAACGCTTTGGACCCGGTCCCTGATGCGCCGATTCAAGCCGACTGGCAGCGCGTTCCCGGCACGGTCGTCCATGTCTTCACCCATTTCAGGCTGGAACTGAACGTGTATTGCGCGCGTGTCGCGGCGATGGAAAAAGCCCCGGACGGACACTGGTGGTCGACGCCCGAAGCCCTACCCTTCGAGGCGCTGCCGAGCGTCATGAAGAAGGTCGCCGAGGCGGCGCTGCCCGGCGCGACCCGCAAGCGCCCGAAGGAGGACAAGGCCGCGTGACCGCAATTCGCCACATCGTCTTCGACCTCGGCAACGTGCTCCTCGCCTGGGACCCCGAGATCCCGTACCGCCGCCTGATTCCCGACGAGGCCGAGCGCCGCCGCTTCCTCGACGAGGTCTGCACCTTCGCCTGGAACGCCGAGCAGGACCGCGGCCGCACCTGGCGCGAGGCCGAGGATCTGCTCGTCGCCGACCATCCCCAACTCGAGCCGCTGATCCGCGCCTATTTCGAGAACCACCACGAGATGCTGGCCGGCGCGATCCCCGGCACGGTCGCGATCCTCGAGGCGCTGCTCGATGCCGGGTGGGACGTGACCGCGCTGACCAACTACTCCGCCGAGACCTTTCCGAAGGCCCAGGCGATCTATCCGATCCTCGAACGATTCCGGGGCATCACCGTCTCGGGCGCCGCGAGGATCATGAAGCCCGACCTCGCCATCTACCGCCTCCACGCCGACACCTTCGGCCTCGACCCGGCGTCGATCCTCTTCTTCGACGACAACGCGATGAACGTCGCGGCCGCCCGCGACGCCGGCTGGAACGCGGAGCTGTTCACCACGCCGGAGAAGATGCGGGAGGACCTTCGTCGCTACGGCGTGACGGTCGAGTAGGCCTGTCCCCGCCCGGTGTCTCCTGCGGCACCATGGCCGAAGTGCGTGTTGAGGAGCGTTCGTCGTGAGACTCCTGATCTCCCTGTTCGTCCTCGCCATGTCCGTCACGGCGCATGCCAGCGAGGGCACATTCAACGCCGGCTTCACCGGCCGCGACGTTCCGGGCGACCCGGCCTTCCCCATCGTGGTCTGGTACCCCACCGCGGCTGAAGAAAGAACGTGGCTCGCCGGCCCCTATTCGATCACGGCCGCACCCGATGCCGAGCCTGCGGCCGGCCCCTTCCCGCTCGTCGTCCTCTCCCATGGCGGCATGGGCAGCGAACTCGGCCACCGCGACTGGGCCGACGTCCTTGCGCGGCGGGGCTTCGTCGTGGTCGCCATCCGCCACGTCGGCGACTCCTTCGACGATTTCAGCGGCCGCGGCTCCGACGTGCAGCTCATCCGCCGGCCGACACAGGTCCGCGAGGCGCTCGATGCGGTGCTGGCCGACCCGGTGCTTGCGCCGGCCATCGACCCGGACCGCATCGGCATCGTCGGCTTCTCCGCCGGCGGCTACACGGCGCTCAAGACCGTCGGCGCCGATCCCGCATTCACCCTGTGGGGCGCGCACTGCAGCGCCCACCCGGACGACCTCGAGCTTTGCCCGCCGAACGGCCACGAGATGCCGCGCATCACCCGCCCCGGCTGGGAACCGCCGCCGCACGACCCGCGGGTCAAGGCAGCCGTCGCCATGGCGCCGCTGGCGGTGGTCTTCGACAAGGAGGGGCTGTCCGGCGTCAGCGTCCCGGTCCGCCTCTACAAGGCCGCCGACGACAGCCACGTCCAGAACCGGTGGAACGCCGACATCGGCGCCGCCAACCTGCCGGCGCCCCCCGAGGCCGTCACCGTCCCCGGGGACCACTACGTCTTCCTGCCGCCCTGTCCGCCGGCGATGGCCGCGGAAGTGCCGGAGGAAGTCTGCACCGACGCGCCCGGCGTCGACCGTGCGGCGATCCACGCAACGATCGGGGACGAGCTGGTGGCGTTCTTCGACCGGACGCTGGGTCAGAAGTAGCGGTGGCCGACGTTGCGTGGGCCGCCGACGCGGCCTATTCGGTTTCAGGCAGGCACGCGGCTGCGGACCATGAACAAACTTGTGTCCATCGATGAATTCCAGGCACGCGCACGTGAGTTGATGCGCGAGGTGGAGGAGTCCGGCCAGACGATCGTCGTGACCGAGCGCGGCAAGCCCCTCGTGGAGATACGCGCCCTTTCCGAGCCCGAGAAGGCTGAATTCCGTCTGCAAGGGACCGCCGAAGATTCCGCGGATCCACTCGAGCTTCTGCGTGGCTCGGTTCTTTTCTACGAGCGGCCGCTGGACCCCGTCGGCGAAGACGACTGGGAAGCCCTGTCCGAACCCTGACCGCGGTCCAGCGTCACGCCCCGGCCATCGCCATCTCGGTGCGCACCACCCGTCGGAGCTCGTCGATCGGGGCACGAGCGCCGCGATCCTCGAAGTGCCAGAAGGTCCAGCCGTTGCAGGCCGGGAGGCCCTGCACCAGCGCCCCGACGCGGTGGATCGATCCGATATGGCTGCCCGCGCGGAGCGACCCGTCGGCCCGCACCTCGGCGACGTGGCGGGCGCGGGCGTCGGTGAGGATGGCGCCGGGCGCGATCAGCCCGGTCTCGATCAGGCTGCCGAACGGCACCCGCGGCTCGTTCCGCTTGCTCGCCGTCGGCTCCACCGCCGAGTCCGGCGCCGGCACGATCGCGGCGATGCGCGCCTCGGCCGCGGCGATATAGGCCGGCTCGCGCTCGACGCCGACGAAGTGGCGGCCGAGCCGTCTCGCCACCGCGCCGGTGGTGCCGGTGCCGAAGAACGGGTCGAGGACCACGTCGCCCGGCCGGGTCGAGGCGGTAAGGATGCGGTGAAGCAGCGCCTCCGGCTTCTGGGTCGGGTGAACCTTCCGCCCTGCCCCGTCCTTCAGCCGCTCGCCGCCGGTGCAGATCGGAAACAGCCAGTCGGAGCGGACCTGGAGGTCGTCGTTGCCGGCCTTCAGCGCATCGTAGTTGAAGGTGTAGCCCTTGGCATCGGGGTCGCGGCTCGCCCAGATCAGCGTCTCGTGGGCGTTCTGGAAGCGCCGCCCGCGGAAATTCGGCATCGGGTTGGTCTTCCGCCAGACCACGTCGTTGAGGATCCAGAAGCCGAGGTCCTGGAGCACGGCGCCGACGCGGAAGATATTGTGGTAGGAGCCGATCACCCAGAGCGTGCCGTTCGGCTTGAGCACCCGGCGGCAGGCGAGCAGCCAGGCCCGGGTGAAGGCGTCGTAGGCGGCAAAGGACGAGAACTTGTCCCAGTCGTCGTCGACGGCGTCGACCTCGGACTGGTCGGGACGGGTCAGCTTGCCCTCGAGCTGGAGGTTGTAGGGCGGATCGGCGAACACGACGTCGACGGAAGCCGCCGGCAGCCGCTCCAGCGCCGTGATACAGTCGCCCCGCAGAATCGTGTCGAGCCAGTCCTCACGAACCGTGACAGCGGCCACGCGTCCCATCGCCCCACCCATACGCAACATGAACAAGGCGGCGATCCTGCCGCCGTTAACGTAAAGGCGGCCTCAACGGACATGGTTAGCGATTGGTGAGCGCCATGCGGCCGCATCGGCAAGCCATGCGGAATTCGGCCTTTTCCTTGCCGCCCGGCGGGGATAGACAGGCGCGGCCAAAGAAAAACGAAGCAAGGGGGCCGGCGCCGCCGGCGGGTTCACAGCATGCTCTTCATGTTCGATTGCGACGGTGTCCTCGTCGACTCGGAGACGATCGCGGCGGCGGTCGACGCCGAGCACCTCGCCGAGGTCGGCTTCACGATCACGCCGGAAGAGGTCATCCGCCGCTTTGCCGGCCTGACCAGCGTCGACATCGTCGAGATCATCGAATCCGAGATCGGCCGGCCGCTCTCCCCGGGCTTCCTCAAGGAACAGAAGGCGGAACTCGACCGGCGGCTTGCCGCCGAGGTCAAGGCGGTGCCCGGCGTCCACGAACTGCTCGACCGCATCGACGGGCCGCTCTGCGTCTGCTCCAACTCCTCCATGGAGCGGCTCAAGCTCACCATGCAACGAACGGAGATCTGGGATCGCTTCAGGCCCTACATCTTCTCGGCGCCCGAGGTCGGCACAAAGAAGCCGAAGCCCGACCCGAATGTCTACCTCTACGCGCTGGAACAGTTCCGCTGCGATCCGCGCGACTCCGTCGTCGTGGAAGACTCGGTCTTCGGCGTCGCCGCGGCGCGCAAGGCAGGCGCGCGGGTGATCGGCTTCACCGGAGCCTCGCATGCCTGGCCGGGTCTCGCAGAGCTCCTGACCGAGGCGGGAGCCGAGACGGTGGTGAGCCGGCTCGCCGACATTCCGCGCGTGGCGGAAGCGTTTGCGATGTGGGACGGCGCCGACAGCTGAGCCGTACGCCGCCCGGTGTGACGGGCGTCACAGCCTGCGGCTTGCGATAGGCCGCCGGCGCGCGCAGCATGCGCGCCGAACCGGAACTGACTCCATGGGAGGTTCAATGAACCGCGTCCTCGCCTGCCTCGCCGGTGCGGCCCTTTTCGCGTCCGCCACCGCCGCCCACGCCGACAAGGCGATCATCGTCCTCGACGCATCGGGCTCGATGTGGGGCCAGATCGGGGGGGAAGCGAAGATCGCGATCGCCCGCGAGACCCTGGCCGACGTGCTCCGGTCCGTCCCCGCCGATCTCGAACTCGGCTTCATGTCCTACGGCCACCGCGACAAGGGAAGCTGCGCCGACATCGAGCTGATCGTGGCCCCGGGCGCCGGCACCGCCGATCTGATCACCGAGGCCGCCAACGCCCTCTCGCCCAAGGGCAAGACGCCGATCAGCGACGCGGTCAGGCAGGCCGCCGAGAGCCTCCGCTTCACCGAGGACAAGGCGACCGTCATCCTGATCACCGATGGCCTCGAGACCTGCGACGCCGATCCCTGCGCGGTGGCGACCGAACTCGAACAGGCCGGCGTCGACTTCACCGCCCATGTCGTCGGCTTCGGCCTGTCGAGCGAGGAGGGCCGACAGGTCGCCTGCCTCGCCGAGAATACCGGCGGAACCTACATTTCGGCCGAAAGCGGCGCCTCCCTCGGCGCCGCGCTGACCGCCACCGTCGTCGAGACGCCGCCCCCGGCGCCGACGCCGCCCCCGCCCGCCGAGCAGCCCCGGCCGGACAAGAGCCTCCAGGTCACCTCGCGCCCCGCCGCCAATGCCGAGCCGTTCACCGGCGCCGAGACCATCCGCTACGACGTCCACAAGGCGTTGCCCGGCGGCGGCCACGAGGAGATCGCGGTCGAAACCAACTACGGCGGCGCGGGGTCGCTCGCCGAGTTCGCCCTCCCCGCCGGGGACTATGTCGTGATCGCGAGCAAGGACCTGGCCATGGCGAGCGCGACCGTCACGGTCAGCGGTGACAAGCAGACCGCTGTCGACGTCGTCTTCAATGCCGGCTTCATCGAGGCGCAGGCCATGACCACCGAGACCGAGCCGTCGAACGACGGCGGCGTCCGCTGGGACATCACGGACTCGACCGGCGACACCGACACGAGCTACGGGCCGGTCCGCCGCGTTCTGGTCGAGGCCGGAGAGGCGAGCGTGACGGGCAGCCTCGGCACCGCCACGGCGACCGTGCCGATCACCGTCGATCCCGGCGCGACCGTGCAGGTCGATGTCGTCCTCGGCTCCGGCAAGCTCGTGCTCCGCGGCAAGCGGAGCGAGGAGGCGACCGACTTCGACAACGGCATCCGCTGGGACGTCACCAGCGCCGCCGGCGAGACCGTCACCACCTATGGCGGGGAAGTCACCCTCGACCTCGCCGCGGGCGACTACACCGTCACGGCGAGTCTCGGCGAGGCGACGGCGGAGGTGCAGGTTTCGGTGCCCTCGGGCAAGACCGTCGAGACCCTCGTCGTGGTCGCCACCGGCCGCGTCATCGCCCATGCCTATTTCGCCGAAGGGGGCCCGGCGGTCACTGCCGGCCCGCGCTTCGACGTGCTCGCTCCCGAGCCCGGCTCCGACGGCAACGAGGTCTTCATCGCCACCAGCTACGAGGATGGCGTCACCTTCGACCTGCCGCCGGGCAAGTACGTGATGCGGGCGAGCGCCGATGTGGCGACGGCGGATGCGGGCTTCGAGATCAAGGCCGGGCCGCCGATCGAGGTGATCGTCATCCTCGACGCCGGAATCCTGGCGGTCACCGCGCCGGGTGGCGATGCCCTCGAACTCCTGTCCTCCGAGAAGGACATCTATGGCGACCGGAAGTCGGTGGCCTATACCTACGGCGAGAGCTGGCAGCTCACGGCGCCGGCCGGCGACTACGTGCTCAAGGTGAGAAAGACCGACGGCACGGAGACAGAGACGCCCGCCACGGTCAGGGCCGGGGAACGCACCGAGGTCACCGCGAACTGAGGAAACTCTCCGCGCGGCGGCCGGGATTTTGGAGGCCTGAGTTGCGCATCGTCCTGCCGTTGGCCCTCTTCCTGGCTGCGACCGCGCCGTGCGCCGCCATCGAACTCGCGCTTCCGATCGACTGCACGATCGGCGCGGACTGCGTCGTGCAGCACTATGTCGACCGCGATCCGGGCGGCGACCGCCGCGACTACATGTGCGGCCACCAGACTTATGACGGCCACGACGGGGTCGACATCCGGGTGCCGACGCTCCGCGCCATGGAGGCCGGCGTCGCCGTCCTCGCCGCGGCCGACGGGACGGTCGTTGCGACGCGCGACGGCATGGCCGACCGCAACGTCGCCGACACTGGCGTCGACGCCGTCAAGGACGTCGAATGCGGGAACGGCGTGCTGGTCGCCCACGACGGCGGCTGGCAGACGCAGTACTGCCACCTGAAGAACGGCAGCATCCGTGTCGCCGAAGGCGACGCCGTCGCCACGGGGACGCCGCTCGGCGACGTCGGCCTGTCGGGGATGACCGAATTCCCGCACGTCCATTTCGTCGTCCGCGACGGCGACACGGAGGTCGATCCCTTCGCGATCGAGCCTTCCGGTTCGGGCGCCGCGTGCGCCCTTGCCGGCGATGCGGGCACAGGGTTGTGGACGCCCGAGGCCGAGGCGGCGCTCGCCTACCGGCCTGCCTTCGTCCTCAACGCCGGTTTCGCCGAAGCCCCGGTGGATATGGAGGGAATCGAATCCGGCGGGCTCGAAGACGCGGCCGTGACGCGCCAGTCGCCTGCCTTCGTCTTCTACGGCCGCGCGATCGGCCTCGAGGAGGCCGATGTCCAGCGCCTCGTCGTCACCGCGCCCGACGGCTCGGTCTTCGCCGAAAACGAGATCGAGCCGCTCGACCGCGCGAAGGCGCAGTACATGGCCTTCACCGGCAAGAAGCGCCGCGATGCGGCGTGGCCGCCGGGGACCTGGCGCGGCCGTTACTCGGTGATCCGGAACGGCGACGAGGTCGCCTTCCGCGAGGTCGAACTGGAACTGCCGGAATAGGCAGGAGGCGGAGACGCCGCAGAATTGTCCGCGGCGTCCCCGGCGCTACTTCAGATCACGAGGAAGTCGCCCGCGCCGATCGCGAGACCAGAGCCGACCTTGGCGAAGAGGACGGCATCCTCGCCGCCCTTGCCATCCGCGTCGTAGCGGACATTGCCGTTCTGGTAGAGAATGTGAACGTCGTCGCTCTTGGCCTTCTTGCCGAACGCGAACGCATCCGCCGAAAGCGCGCCCGGGTCGAGCGCCTTGAAGATCTTGCTGTCGAGCAGGATCTGGTCCTTACCGATGGTGAAGTCCTTGATCTTCGAGAAACTGAAGGTCTCCCCGGAGCCCTTGCCGGCCTTGCCGTCGCCCAGCTTGGTGTCGAAGACGAAGGCGTTGAACCCGGCGCCGCCGGAGAGCTTGTTCGCGCCTGTCCCTCCGTAGAGCCAGTCATCGCCGTCACTGCCCGCCAGTTCGTCGTTGCCCTTGCCGCCCAGCAGGGCGTCGTTGCCGTCGAGCCCGTCGAGGCGGTCATTGCCGTTCCGGCCGCGGATGGTGTCGTCGGCGGCGGTCGGCAAGGGCTGGCCGAGCACGGCGTTCTGGCCATCGATCCGGTCCGCTTTGCCGGTGCCGCGGATGCTCTCGCCGCTGTTGCGGAGCATCACCGTCGTGCCGCCGGCTCCGTCGCTCGCCGCCACCAGGTCGGCCGATGCCGGGAAGAGGAGGGTGAAGGTGTAGGTCGCTTCCCTGCCGATGACCTGCACCAGCCCCGTCGTCGAATCGTAGTCGACGCGGGTCCCCGCGATGAAAGCGAGGCCGGTGAGATTGATCGCGTCACCCGCGCCAAGCCCATAGACATCGTTGGCGAAGGCGCCTGAGGTGAGCGCGCCGTCGTCGACCATCAGCGTCTCGCCGCCGGCCATGTCGAACCCGACGCCGCCGCTACCAAGGGCCCCAACGACCGACAGGCGAAGCGTCCCGTCGGTGATCAGCGTATCGCCGGTGAACGTGTTGGCGGTGGCGATCACCGTCGTGCCGGTGCCGCGCTGTTCGAAGGTGCCGCCGCCGTCGACGAGGTTGTCGAGCGTGAAGACGTCGGAACGGTTGATGGCAAGATTGCCGTAGTTGACGATCTTGCCGCCCACCGCCCCGGCGGCGCCGCCGTCGCCGAGAACCAGCTCGGCACCGGCCACGACCTCGATGCCGGCGCCATAGACCTGGGTGTCGAGCACCGCCCACGAGCCGCCGCCGACCGTGAGCAGTTCGAACCCAGACACGTTCGCGATCGTCCCCGACGAAGGCGGGTTGGCCGAACCGCTCTCCTTGAGAAGGTTGAGGATGTCGAGCGCGCCATCGCCGCCCTGGAGGGCGCCATCGATCGAGCTGCCGGTGTAGAGGTTGACGGTGTCGTTGCCGTCGCCGAGATCGACGTCGCCGATGATGCTGCCGTAGTTGCTGAGGGTGTCGACCTGGTTGCCGATGATCACGATCGCCTGGTCGAGGCGACCCTGGATCGTGCCCCAGTTCTCGATCGACACCGCCGCCGCTGCCGCGCCGCCGGCGCCGTCCTCGATGGCGATCCCGCGCTCGGCCCCGTCGATCACGCCGCCGGCGCGGTTGGCGATGACGCCGCCAGCAGCCTGCACCGCATCGGCGAAGCCGCTGCTGCTGGCGATCCCCGCTTCGATGTTGCCGCTGTTGTCGAGGTCGACGAGCCCGGTGAGCTGGATGCCGTCGCCGTCGAGAAGGCCCGTGGCGTTGCCCGTGATCGTGGCGTTCCCGCCGTTGGTGATGAACGACATCACGAGCGCCGCGCTCACGACCCGGATGCCGTCGCCGCCCGAGGCCGTGATCGCGCCGATGTTGGTGACGTCGACTTTCGCCGTCGCGGCAATACCGGCGCCGGTGCCCTCGATCAGGCCGCCGACGAGGTTGGTGACGATGACGTCGTCATAGGCGCCGATGTCGACACCGGCGGAACTCGCCGACGATCCGCCGGTGATCGAGCCGGAATTGGTGAGCACCAGCCCCTTGCCGGCGAGGATCGCCGTCGCGTCGGCAGCCGTGATCAGGCCGCCGCCGGCGTTGTCGATGGTGAGGACGCTGGCTAATTCGACGACGCTGAGGTCGATGGCCTCGCCCGAACCGGTGGACCGGACGATACCGGTCCCATTGTTCTGGAGGATGAAGGATCCGCCGAAGTCGAGGATCGTGTTGAGGCGGATGGCGTGATCGCCACCCTCCATCGTGCCGGAATTCTTGATCAGGACGGCCTGCGCCGTCGAGCTGGCGACGGTATCCTCGAGCGCCGCGACGCTGCCGCTGATCAGACCCTGGTTGTCGATGACCACGCCAGGGGCGATGGGATCGGTGCTGAACCCGTCCCATTGTACGGCGATACCGCTGTTCAGGATGATCGACCCGACACTCGTCACGAGCAGCGTGTCGTTCTGAAGAAGCGTGATCGATGTGTAGGTAGCGGTATCGACTTCGTACTGCGCCATGACGTTTCCCCAGCCGTTGGCCCACGGCCGGGGCGACGGCCGGCTCAGGGCATCACGACATACCGATCCGCATCTTAAGACTTGCCGGGAATCACTTCAATGAAAAGACGATGTCCTGGGCGCCCTGCCAGAGCGTCATCTTGCCGAGGGCTTCGAGGTTTTCCCGGCCCTTGGTGATGGTCAGGAAGTGGTTGCCGGCGAGTTGCCCCACCTTGCTCGCGAAGCTCACGCCGCCGTAGGCGAGCAGGATCTCGGTCTCGCTGATGCCGCCGGGATAGAGGATGAACTGGCCCGGCGCGGGATGGCTCGTATGGTTCTCGTAGCCGAGGCCGAGGTCGAGGTCGCCGAGCGGAATCCAGCAGCCCTCGCCGCTCCAGCGCACGTGGATGATGCGCTCCTTGTAAGGGAGCAGAGTCTTGAATTTCGCGCAGGTCTTCGGCGCGTCGGCTTCTTCCATGACCGCTTCGAAATCGAACGGCCCGGCCTTGATGTGCAGCGTTGTCACTGAGAACCCCCGGATTGAGTTGGCCCGTTCGGTGTAGCGCTATTCCGCCGCCTCGACAAAGGGCGAGGGCCTCTCCCACCGGAGCTTCGGCTGGCGCGCGGCGCGCGTTTCGTCGAGCCGGCGCCGCGGGGCCAGCATCGGCGCCTGGCGGAAGCGCTCCGCCTCGCCGGCCCTGGCCCGCATCGCGAGGTCGCGGAGCGTGGCGATGAACAGGTCGAGGGACGCCAGCGATTCCGACTCCGTCGGCTCGATCAGCATCGCGCCGTGCACCACCAGCGGGAAGTACATGGTCATCGGGTGGTAGCCCTCGTCGATCATCGCCTTGGCGAAGTCGAGCGTGGTGACCCCGGTGCCTTCGAGGAAATGGTCGTCGAACAGCACCTCGTGCATGCAGGGCTTGTCGCCGAAGGGCTGGCTGAACAGGTCGCGGAGCGAGGCGCGAATGTAGTTGGCGTTGAGCACGGCGTCCTCCGACGCCTGCCGCATGCCGTCGGCGCCGTGGGCGAGCATGTAGGACATCGCCCGGACGAACATGCCCATCTGGCCGTGGAACGCCGTCATCCGGCCGAAGGGCTTCGCGGTGTCCCCGGCCTCCGCCCGCGTCTCTATGAACTCCGCACCGTCGGCAGTCAGCCGGACGAAGGGCACCGGCGCGTAAGCCGCGAGCTTCTCCGAGAACACCACCGGCCCCGCCCCTGGCCCGCCGCCGCCATGCGGGGTCGAGAAGGTCTTGTGGAGGTTGATGTGCATGGCGTCGACGCCGAGATCGCCCGGCTTCACCTTGCCGACGATGGCGTTGAAGTTGGCGCCGTCGGCATAGAAGTAGGCCCCCGCCTCATGGACCGCATCGGCAATGGCCACCACGTCGCGCTCGAACAGCCCGCAGGTGTTGGGGTTGGTGAGCATGATCGCGGCGACGTCGGGCGACAGCCGTTCGCGCACCGCCTCGGGGTCCACCGTCCCGTCCGCCCGCGCCGGCACGTCGATGACGCGATAGCCGAGGAGCGCCGCCGTCGCCGGGTTAGTGCCATGCGCCGATTCCGG